>NZ_JBICUN010000010.1:0-269876 GCF_043198195.1 Micromonospora sp. NPDC048868 | reverse complement strand
CTTCTTGTCTGCCATGACGTGGTCCTTCCTGGACAGGATCGACGTCCTGTCCAACGGACCACACCCAGGTCAAACACGGAAATCTACGCAGTCCCAAGTGAGCCAGCCGACATCGGGATGCGGACGATCGATCATTACGTTGAGTGGCGACGGGCCGTTCCTGGCGGCGTCCTGATCTGCCGAGAACAGTGCGCCGACGGAGTCGGGGAGTTCCGGGGGCGCTGATCGCCGCGTCGTAGGGTATTCCGGGGCGCTACGGAGAGTTGAGACAGCGTTGTGACGAGTATGCGGTCGTTGTTCGATACCTTCGTCAAGGGCTTCGCGGAGCAGCTTGCCGGGTACGGGTTCGAGCGTGAGAAGGGTGCTCGGGTATTCCGCCGATTCTCCCGGGACAGGGACGTGTTCATCGTGGAACTGCAGTCATCGACGCACTCCACCAGGACAGAGAAGGTTTTCTACATCAACGTAGCGCTGGTATTGGCTCCGCATTGGGAGAGCCACCGGCGCCGCCTGGGACTTCCCGTCTCCGAGCTTCCCCGAGAAGTTCACGGCATCTGGCGTCACCGGATCGGGTTCACCACCCTGTCGGGGGGCGATCAGTGGAAGATCAAAGACCGAGCGACGCTTGTCAAGGTGTCGAAAGATGTTCGGCGACGTGTTGATGAAACCTTGCCCGAACTCCTGCAGATGCTGGACCGGGACACACTCTTCGTGGATGCTGCCGAGCGCTTCCGAGGCCGTGCCTGGCAGGTGCGAGCCTGGCTCCTGGCCGAGAAAGGACCTTCCGAAGAACTCGAACGCCTGTTGTCCTCAGGCGAACCGGGCGCGGTAAGGGTGATTCGTGAGTACTTAGCCAACTCCTACGGGACCAGCGAACTTCTCCGTACTCGTCCGCAGTTGCGCCATGAATCCGACTCAGGCAGTGACCAAACCCGGCGCGCTACCGATGCGGGACCAGCCGTTCAGGGACGGGTGGCCGAGGACAACGTCGTCCAGGTGCTGAAACGGATCAGCGGGTACATCGGCTACGTGTACGACGACCTTGATGAGGCGGCGCTCACCGGAGCGCTGGACGACACGAACGACGAGTCAGCCGACGCCTGGTTCCGGTATCCGCTCATGGGCATGCCCCCGCTATTGGTTCACCTGGCCCAATCACCGGGCAGTGCGGTCGTCAGCGTCCACATCGAAGGAACCATGGGGCAGGTCCTGACCACGCGGATAGAGGCCCTGCTAGACCTGCCGTAGTCGGTCCGAAGCCCTGAGCTGGATGCACGCTTATGCCGCGATCCGGGCGTTGGCCGACTGCGTGCCGGTAACTGAGCGTAGGTGTTGGCACGGAGGCTGGCTGGGCCGATGGCCAGCGGCACGCGGCTTCTCGGAGCCGACGGATCTATGTACGTCAGCGCGTACCTTGACTCTGTAGCGGAACCCGCACGCCGACAGCTCGATCAAGTTCGATGCTCTGGCATGATCATCGGGCACAGATCCGGCACAACTGAGCCCGGAAACGCCTGTAAAACGTCGAGAGGTGCTGAGGGCTCCAGCCCTGATCAGGGGCCAGATCTGCCCGTTTGCAGACGATCTCCGCCCGGCCTACGGCATTAGGGGTTCGAGTCCCCTGGGCTCCACCAGCACTTTCCATGGTTGATCTCGGCCCCGAGTACAGCCATTCGTACAGCCAAGCGGTCACGCCGTCCCCTCCTCGCCGAGGATCCGGTCGATGGCCGAGGCAGCCTGACGAGCCCGCGCCGGTAGGACGTGCCCGTAGGTGTCGGCCGTCATCCGGATCGTGGAGTGCCCGAGCAGCTCCATCACCGTGCGCAGCTCCTCGCCCTGGTCGAGGAGGAACGTGGCGAAGGCGTGCCGCAGGTCGTGCAGGTGCAGCCACTCCAGCCCAGCCGTTGCGCGGAGCTGCTCGAAGCGCCGGTTCACGTTCCGCGGTTCCATCGGCGTGCCGATCGTGCTGGCAAACACCAAGCCGAGATCCGACCACACCTCGCCGGCGGCAAGCCGCTCCTTCGCCTGACGCACCCGTTGCGACTCCAACGCGCGGACGGCCAGCGTCGACAGCGGCAGCGGACGACTCGACCTGTGCGTCTTCGGCGGCACGAACTCAAGCCCCCGGTCGGTCCGCTGGAGCGTCTGCCGCACGAACAGCGCCTTGCCGGGCAGGTCGACGTGGGGGTGGGATGGCAAGCAAGGTGGCAGCGATGACGATCTCAGTAGGATGCTGAGATGTCGCGGCCAGTGATCTTCGACCTCTTCCATACCTTGATCCAGGGGGCCGACGAGGAGCGTGACCGGGTAGTCGGCGAGATGGCGGTCATGGTCGGGGTAGCTCCGGCCGAGTTGGTCACCGCGTACCACGCCACCTGGCGGGACCGGCTGGTCCGGTGGGACGTGGAGGAGACCATCCGCATCCTCGCCGGACGCCTCGGCGGCACACCAACCAACGAACAGGTGACACGGGCCGGTGAGCATCGGCGAGCCTTCGGGCGCCGGGTGCTGGACAGCGTTTCGACCGCCACCCTGGACGTGCTCGACGCGCTACGCGGCGACGGACATCCGCTGGCTCTCATCAGCAACGCCACCGCGGACACTGCCGAGGCATGGCCGCAGAGTCCGCTCGCCCAACGGTTCGATGTCGCGGTCTTCTCCTGCGATGTCGGGCTGGCCAAGCCCGACCCGGCGATCTATCACCTTGCTGCCGAGCGCCTGAGTGTTGGGCCGGCGGAGTGCGTCTTTGTTGGCGACGGCGCAGACGGTGAGCTGGCCGGGGCGGCAGCGGCCGGTATGACTGTCTTCCGGACCACGGAGCACAACGACACCGACCCGGGCTGGGGCGGGCCGGCTTTCGCCACCCTGGGCGACCTGCCGGTCATACTCCGAGAGCCGTTCAAGGTCATGGAGCGGCATCACGCGTGGTAAGAGGAGCAGTCGCAGCCGCAGGCGGCCGGAACTGGGTGCACGCGGGATGGCGGGTGCAGCCAGCTCCGACGCCGACCGGACAACCGTCGTGCACCTCAGCGCTAAAATGGGTCACCGCGTAGGTCGACCCTCCCATGGACACGACCGTTTGTAGTCGGTCGGCACCTCGTGGCATGGCGGGTAGTGAAGGCGTGCAACGGCCTACCCGAGGAGGCAAGGTGGCTCAGCGCTCGCAGCGTCAGGGGGGTCGGTGTCCCGTCTGCAAACGCGTCGTAGCCCTCACCGCTGACGGAAGGGTTGCGCGGCACAACGGCACCATTCGTGCCTACGCCCCGCCCGAGGAGTGCCCTGGGAGTGGACAACGAGCGGAAGCCACGGGGTCATGAGCAACAGCGCGGCCCTGCGTAGATGCCAGTCAATCCGGTCGAATGGCCCGCAGGGGGAGACCGGCAAGCCTCAAGCATGAGGGCGGCGGTCGCGGTGCACCGGCAGGTGCCCCCCGCCAGTTCCTACCGTCGTCCAGGTCAGGTCAAACCGGCACCTGGGAAGGGGGTGGGAGCGCCGTGGGCGGGGCGGTCGACCAGGAGCCGCCGTCGCTGGTCCCGGTCAGGGTCAGAAGCGCTGCTGTGGCGGTGTCCGTCGGGTGGTGGGCCGTGGACACGAAAGCCGAGTACAGCCGAGCGGTCACGCGGGTCGCGGCATGCCCGTGCGTCGACGACCTTCCGGGCACCTGATCGGATCGGGCCTCTACGGTCGGGCCGCGGGCAGGATCCTACGAGCAGGATCGACGTCGAAGGGAGGCCTCGTGATCGCGGCACTCAACCGGCTCGTCGACCTCGTGGAGGAGCACCTCACCGAGGAGTTCGACGTCAGCGGACCGGCCAGGGCGCTCGGCACCACCGAGTACCACCTGCGCCGGATGTTCTCGTCGTTGGCCGGCATGCCGTTGTCGGAGTACGTGCGCCGGCGCCGCATGACCGTCGCCGCCGCCGACGTCGTGCGGGGTGAGGACGATCTGCTGAGCATCGCCGTCCGGCACGGATACGGCTCGACGGAGGCGTTCGGACGTGCGTTCCGGGCGGTCCACGGCGCCAACCCCGGTGACGTTCGCCGCGACGGAGGTCCCCTTCGCACGCAACCGCAGGTCAGGTTCCGCCTGACCGTCGAAGGGAGCATCCCCATGGACACCCGCATCGTGGACCGCCCCGTGTTCCGGCTCGTCGGACACGCGGCCCGGGTCCCACTCGTCCACCAGGGCGTCAACCCGCACATCCAGCAGCACATCACCGCGCTCCCGCCGCAGGAGCATCCCCGGCTGAAGGCCCTCAGCGACACCGACCCGGGAGGGCTGCTACAGGTCTGCGACGACCTCGATCCCGACGGCACCGAGGGCAGCGAGCTGACCTACCTGCACGGGGTCGCGGTGTCCCGGGACACGCCGGTCCCCGACGACCTCGACGCCATCGAGGTGCCGGCCGGCAGGTGGGCGGTCTTCCGCACCGCCGGGCCCCACCCGCAGGCCCTGCAGGACACCTGGGCCGCGACCGCGACCGAGTGGTTCCCCTCCAACCCGTGGCGTCTGCGGCCGGGTCCCTCGATGGTGGCGATCCTCGAGCGTGCGGACGACTTCAGCACCGCTACCTGCGAGCTGTGGCTACCCGTCGAGCCGACGTGACGGACCTGGCTGCGGGGCACGGTCGGGTCGAGTCTTCCGGGCCCCGCAGCACCACCTGATGCTCGCGGCAGCATCAGCGGTCAGTGCAGGAACGTGAAGAGCGTCCCCGTGGCGTCCAGAGGTCGCGGTGTGCCCTGGAACCGGTGGACGCCGACGGAGAACCGCACGTCGGCCGGAGCGTGGAACGCCTCCTCCACGAAGCCGGCGTCGCGGAACCACCCCCGTACGGCCGGCGTGAGGTCCGGGGTCCGCCGCGCCCGGGTCCAGATCACGGTGGCACCCGCCGCGCAGAACTGGGGCAGGGCGGCGACGGTTCGCCGCACGTCGGCGTCCGGGATGTTGCCGAAGACTCCGACCATGAGCACCAGGTCGGCCGGAACCGTCCCGGCGTAGGAGGAGAGCTGGCCCGCGTCCGTCTGCCTGATCACGAGGTGGGAGAGTCCGGCCCGGTCGGCGGCGGCCCGCGCGGCGGCCACGTTGCCGGCGTCGTACTCGAGCAGGGTCACGTGCACGCGCGGGGAGTCGGGCCGTGCGGCGAGTACGCCGATGAGGTCGTGGCCCTGCCCGGCACAGGCGCTGACCACCGTGAGCCGTTCCTCGGAGCGCTCGTCGAGCCACGAGGCGATGTGCTGCTGCACCAGCCGCAGCCGACGTGACAGCGGGGAGTCCGCGTCGGCGTATGACTCGTGCCACGCCTGCCAGTCGGTACCGCCGGTCACGGGCGGGTGTGCTCACGCAGCAGCGCGAGGAGCCCGTGGCCGTCCTCGATCCGCGCGTCCGGTTCGACCCCCGGGAGCGCCGGTTCCCGGTCGGTGCGGGGCGAGCGCATGAGGATCGCGGCGCCCGTGCCGGCGCGACGGGCGCACACGACGTCGCGGTGCACGGTGTCGCCGACGAACCAGCAGTCGCCGATCGGCACCGCGACGGCGCGAGCCGCCAGCAGCGCCAGTTCCGGGTTCGGCTTCCGGGGCCCGGCCTCGTCGCTGTAGAACTCGGCACTGAACAGCCCGGAGAGCCCCGCGGCGGCCAGGAAGTCCCGGTGGGCGGCACCGCAGAGCGTGTTGCTGACGACCGCCATCGGCAGGCCGGCGCCGGCGGCGTGCCGCAGGGCCTCGCCGATGCCGGGACGCACCGCCCACTCCCGGCGCCAGGTCCAGGCGTACGCCAGCGGGGTCGCCTCCCGCTCGACGGCGGCGCGGGCCTCCCGCGGCCAGGACCGGGTCACGAAGTCGGCCCACACCTGGGCGTGCGGCAGCTCGACCGGGTCGTCTGTCCTGCCCACGTCGTCGCGCCACAGGGCGTATGCCCGCGCGCCCTCGCCCAGGTCACGGGCGATCTGCTCGTCCGACACGGCGCCGTCGACGAGTTCGGCGAGGCGCCGCACCAGACCCGGCGGGGCCGGCGGTTGGGGCGGCGCGTCGGCCAGGACGCCGCCGAAGTCCAGCAGGAGAGCCCGGGGGGTACGAAGCATGCCCGTCATCCTCGCGCACCGGGGACAGGCGTCACCACTGTCGATACACGGTCGCCTTGCCGCCCGTCACCAGGCTGGCCGGCGGTACGTCCTCGGCCACGACCGCGCCGGCGGCGACCACGGCGTCCCGCCCGATGCTGACGCCGGGGAGGATCGTGGCACCGGCGCCGATCCACACGTTCTCCGCCACGTCGATGGGCCCTCCGCTCAGCCAGCCCCGTCGCTCCTCCGGATCGACCGGGTGGCCGACGGTGATGAAGGTGGCCTTCGGTCCGACCATCACCCCCGCACCTAGCCGGATGCCGGCGTAGTCCAGGAACGTGCAGTTCTGGTTGACGAACACGCGTTCCGTGAGGTCCAGGCGGAGGCCGTGGTCGGTGTAGAAGGGTGGATAGATCGTGACTCTCTTCGGCAGCGGCCTGCCGAGGATCTGTGCGAACAGCTTCGCCTTGCCCGCCTCGTCCTCGAAGGGCAGGACGTTCAGGCGGGAGGTGAGCTCGGTGACCCGCAGGACCCGCTCGGCCATGGCCTGGAACTCGGGGCTGTGGATGCGCATCAGACGGTCGCTGGACACGCCATGATCCTTCCTGTCGGCTCACGCGCGGGCGCGGCCGGCGCGGGGCACCGCGGTTCCGCACGGCCGCCCACGAGCCGCCCGCCCCGGCAGGTTAGCGTCGGAGGCGTGACCACCGGATCCCCACGCGTGCTCCCGGCCGACAGCGGCATCGCCGAGGCGGCCTCCGTCCTGCGTACCGGCGGGTTGGTGGCCTTTCCCACCGAGACCGTCTACGGGCTCGGCGCGAACGCGCTGGACGCCCGGGCGGCGGCCCGGATCTTCGAGGCGAAGGCTCGGCCCAGCTTCGACCCGCTGATCACGCACCTGGCGGACGCGGCCGAGCTGGAGAAGCTGGTCGGGGCGGTGCCGGCGGCGGTGACGGCGTTGGCCGGACGCTTCTGGCCCGGGCCGCTCACGCTGATCGTGGACCGGCCGGCGGCGATCCCGCCGATCGTCACCTCCGGGCTGGCGACGATGGCGGTCCGCGTGCCGGACAACGCGTACGCGCGGGCGCTCATCGTCGAGGCCGGGGTGCCGGTGGCGGCGCCGAGCGCGAACCGGTTCGGCCAGCTCAGCCCGACGCGGGCGGAGCACGTGGTGCGGGGGCTGGGCGCCGCCGTGGACGTGGTGCTCGACGGTGGGCCGACGCGGTGCGGCATCGAGTCGACGATCGTGGACGCCCGGGGCGGGCGCCCGGTGGTGCTGCGCCTCGGCGCGCTGCCCCTGGAGGCGCTGGAGGAGGCGGCCGGCCCGGTGACCGTACGCCCGGGCAGCTCCGGGCAGCCCGTCGCGCCCGGCACGCTGGCGGCGCACTACGCCCCGCGTACGCCGCTGCGGTTGGCTTCGGGCGGCGAGCCACCGGCGGCCGACGGGGTCCGGCGCGGCTTCCTGGCCTTCCGGGACCGGCCGGCGGGCGACTGGGCGGCCGTGGAGGTGCTCTCCGCCGCCGGCGACCTGACCGAGGCCGCCGCGCGGCTGTTCGACGCGCTGCACGAGTTGGACGCCGCCGGGGTCGGCGAGATCCTGGTCGAGCCGGTCCCCGAGGTGGGCGTCGGCCGCGCGGTCAACGACCGGCTGCGCCGCGCCGCCGCCACCTGGCACCCGACGGCCTGAGGCGGGGCGGGCGACCGGGTCGGGCGGCGCGGCCTCCCGGCGGGCGCGAAACGCTGTCGACGCGGGCGGTTCCTTCCGGGTGCATGGGCCGGGAGGTCGGGGGTAGGAGAAACGGCAACGATCCCCCTGGAAGTGAGGTGTCAGCCAATGCCGACCGCACGCGAGATCATGACGAACGACGTGACCTGCATCCGTGAGCAGGACGACCTCAAGACGGCCGCCAAGCAGATGGCCCGGCTGGGCGTCGGCTCGCTGCCGATCTGCGGGGACGACAACCGGCTCAAGGGAATGCTGACCGACCGCGACATCGTGGTGAAGGTCCTCGCCGAGGGCCGCGACCCGGGCCGCGTCACCGCCGGTGAACTCGCCCAGGGCGAGGCGGTGACGATCGGCGCCGACGACGACGCGGCGGAGATCCTGCGGACCATGAGCCAGCACAAGGTACGCCGGTTGCCGGTGATCGACGGGCACGAGCTCGTCGGCATCGTGGCCGTCGCCGACGTGGCCCGCTCCCTGCCCGAGCGCCCGGTGGGCGACCTCATCGAGGCCATCTCCGAGCGCGCCTGACCGCGCGTCACGAACCGATCGCCGCCCTCCGGCCCCGGCCGGGAGGCGGCGGTCGGCGTACGCGGTGCACCGGCGGGCCGGACGCCCGGGAGGAGACCCCGGCGGGATCGGGCGGGAGGTCGACGACTCAGTCCGGCGGGGTCACGGCGTGCTGGTCGACTGCGGACGGCGGGCCCGGTCACGCCGGTTCGTCGTCCGCGCCGGACCCGGAGCCGGGCAGGCGCTCCACGAGGCGGGTGAGCGCGCCGTTGGTGAAGGTGGCGCCGAGCGCGGAGCCCGTCGCGATGGTCCAGCCGACCGGGCCGAGCGGTGTGCAGCCGAAGAAGTGGCTGACCCCCGGCGTCTGGACGACCACCACCAGCGCCCCGAGCGAGGCGGCGGTGGAGGCCAGTACGGCCGGGCTGGTGCCGCCGGCCAGCACCGTCTGCCCGAGCTGGGTGCCGACCAGCGAGACCAGCGCGACGGTGCCCGCCCGCCTGCGTCGCCCGGTGTAGCGGGCCAACGTCCAGCCGGCGGTGGCGCCCAGCGTCGTGGCGGCGGCACGCAGCCCGATCTCCCGGGTCATCGTTTCGCCCAGCGAGGTGTCGGGGCCCTCCCGGAGCAGGCCGTCGGCGTGGTCCGCGTCGGGTGGCCGGATCGCGATCGCCAACGCCGGTGCCAGGTCGGTAAGCAGGTTGACCAGGAGCAGTTGCCGGCCGGTGAGCGCCGAGCGGCCGGTGGCGGCGGCGGTCAGCACGCTGAACGCGATCTCGCCGAGGTTCCCGCCGACCAGGATGCTGAGCGCGTGGCGTACCGAGGACCACATCGCCCGGCCTTCGACCAGGGTGGCGATGATGGTCTCCAGCCGGTCGTCGGTGACCACCAGGTCGGCCGCCGCCCGGGCCGCCGGGGTGCCCCGCTGACCGAGAGCGATGCCCACGTCGGCCAGCCGGATCGCCGGCGCGTCGTTGGCGCCGTCGCCGGTCATCGCGACCGTACGTCCGCACTTCTGCAACGCCTGGATGATCCGGACCTTGTGCGCCGGGGTGCACCGGGCCACCACGTCCGTGGCGGCGAGCCGCGCGGCGAGGGCCTCGTCGTCGAGCTGGTCGAGTTCCGTCGCGGTGACGACCCGCTGCTCCTCGTGGTCGCTGATGGTGGCCGCGATCGCCTCGGCGGTCGCCGGATGGTCACCGGTGATCATGATGGTGTGCACGCCGGCTTGGCGGATCCGGCGCACGGCGGGGGCGGCGCTCTCGCGTACCCCGTCGGCGAGGGCCAGGAAGCCGACGAAGGTCAGGTCGTGCACCTGTTCGTCGGTGACTCCGGGCGAGGAGACCCGGCACTCGGCCACTGCGAGGACGCGGTGTCCCGCCCCCGCCCGGTCGGCGAGCACGGCGTGCAGCCCGCCGCGGCCCTCGTCGTCGAGAGGCTCGTCGCGTCCCCCCGGCGTACGCCAGGCCGAGCACCGGGGCAGCACCGACTCCGGCGCCCCCTTCACGCTGAGCAGCAGCCGGTCCCCGGCCCGGCCGACGGTGGCGTGGTAGCCGCGGGACGGCTCGAACGGCAGCCCACCCACCGGTTCCCATCCCGGGGCGCCGGTCTGTTCGGTCACCCCGGCGGCCTGCGCGCCGGACCGGACCGCCCGGTCGGTCTGCTGGGCCAGGTCGTGGGGGTCGTCGGCGCCCGGGGTGGCGCGCAGCGCGGCCGAGAGGGTGCGCAGCAGGCCGTCGTCGAGGCGGTCGACCGGTGCGTACCGGCCGTCGTCGCCGACCCCGGCGAGCATCAGCTGCCCCTCCGTGAGGGTGCCGGTCTTGTCGAAGCAGAGCACGTCCACCCGTCCGAGCGTCTCGATCGTGCGCGGGTTGCGGACCAGCGCGCCGTGCTCCGCCAGCCGCCGCGCGGCGGCGAGCTGTGCGGCGCTGACCAGGAAAGGCAGCCCCTCCGGCACGGACGCGACGGCCAGGTTCGCGGCGGTCGCGGCGGTCTGGGCCAGGGGTACGCCCCGCAGCAGGCCCGCGCTGGCCACCGCCACCGCCGAGCCGGCGGCCAGCGGGATCGCCGCCCGGGTCAACCGGCCCAGCCGTGCCTCCACGCCGCTCGACGGCGGGGCCTGCCGGGCCATCGCCAGGCTCCGCCCCGCCTCGGTGCCCGTACCCGTCGCGACCACCACCGCCGTCCCGTGGCCGGCGGCGACGCTGGTGCCCTCGTAGAGCATCGACCGCCGGTCGGCGACGGCGGCGGCGACCACCGGCTGGTCGGTCTTGCCGACGGGCAGCGACTCGCCGGTGAGCGAGGACTCGTCCATCTCCAGCCCGGCCGACTCCAGCACCCGGCAGTCGGCCGGGACGGCGTCCCCCGATTCGAGGAGGACGACGTCCCCCGGCACCAGGTCCTCGGCCGGCAGGATCCGCTCCGCGCCGTCGCGGCGTACCCGGGCGGTCACCGCCGAGCGGGACAGCAGTTCGGCCAGCGACCGCTCGGTGTTGTGCTGGTGCACCGCCCCGAGCAGCGCCGACCCGCCGACCACGCCGCCGACCAGGGCGGCGTCGACGGGCGAGCCGAAGGTGGCCGAGAGCACCGCCCCGGCGGCCAGCACCGGGGTGAGCGGGTTGGCCAGCTCGTCGACGAAGGCGCGCAGCAGCCCCGTCGGCCCCGAGGGCCGGGCGTCCCGGTCGCCCCGGCGGCGCTCGGCCTCGTCGGTGGCGAGCCCGTCCGGGCCGGTGTCGAGCTGGTCGAGCACGGTCGAGGAGGGCATCAGGTGCCACGCGGTGACGGCCGGCGTCGGGGAGTCCGCCGGGCCGGGCAGCCGGTGCGCCCGCAGGACGCCGTGCGCGAAGGCCAGCGCCGCCGCCCCGTTCACGGCGGTGACGGCGCGGCCGGGCAGCTGTGCGCGGGGGGCGGTGAGCGCCCCCAGCGCGCCGAGGCCGGTGCCGGCCATGGCCAGGCCGATGTTCTGCCGGGCCACCCGGTGGGCCACCCCGGCCGCCTCGACCACCAGCGCCGCCACCCGCAGGTCGGCGCCGACCAGCAGGTGCGCGCCCCAGGGCGGCAGGTCCTCGGGGGCGGCGATTCCCAGCCCGCAGTCGGCGGCACCGAGCGCGGCCCGGTCGCCGGAGACCACCATCACCACGGCCCCGTCGCGTTGCAGTTCCCGCACCGACTCGACCAGCTGGTCGCGCCCGGGCAGGTGGGCGTCGGCGAAGTCGTACCGCCGCTCGTCGTCGCCGGCCACGACCAGCCGCAGGCCGGCCTGGCGGGCGGCGGCCGGCAGCGCGTCGACGCCCGGCGCCGGCTCCGGCTCGACCCGCAGCACGGCGGCGAGGGTGTCGCCGTCGGCCAGGCCGAGCACGGGGGCGCCCGCGTCGCGCAGCCGCCGGCTGTCGTCGGTGTCACCCGGGTCCTCGACGTCCAGCGCGTCCAGCGGCCCGAGCCGCCAGCCGTCGGCGTGCCGCAGCTCCCGGGGCGCGGCGGGGTCGAAGAGGGCGAACGCGCGCGCCGCCACCCGCCCGGTGTCCGCACCGGCCAGTGGCGCCAGGTCCGCCAGCACGGCCCGGTCGGAGCCGAGTACGGCGGCGTCCAGCACCAGGGTGTCGATCCGGTCGAGTTCGCGCAGCACGCTGCGGTCCATCGCGATCACCCCGCGCCGCGCGAGGATCAGGCCGAGCTGCGCGGCATAACCCTCGCGTCCGCTGCCAGGAGCCTTGGGCAGCGCGGAGAGGCCCAGCGCGGCGGCCCGTTTCCCACCCACGACCGGCGTCGCGGCGGCCGCCGCCACGGCGCCCGCGTCGAGCGTCCGGGCCACGTACCTCTCGACGGGGCCGTCCGGCTTCGGCCGGGGGCGCTCGACCTTCGGCACGGAGGCGGCGGCCCGCTCCGGATGCCCGGTCAGCCGAGGCTCGGCCTGTTTCCACGCGCGGAGCTGCGCGCGCGCCTCGCCCCACTGCACCACCCGGTGCGCGCTGTCGAGCACGAGCCCGGTCCAGCTACCCGTGAGGCCCTGCACCACCGCCTCGGCGAGCGGGAACAGCAGCTCGGCCCGGGGGTCGGCACGCAGCCCCCGGTCCGCCAGCGCGTGCAGCCTCGGGTGCAGGTCGACCGCGCCGAGCAGCCCGGCGACCTCCCCGGGCACCGGGGTGAACGGCAGGATCCGGGTGGCGGCGGAGAGGGTCAGGCCCAGGGCGTCGGAGGCCAGCGCGCCGAGGGTGCGCGGCGTGCGCGGCCCCTCCTCGGGCGGGTGTGGCGGCGGGATCTCCGGGTCCGGCTCGTGCGGACAGGTGCGTTCGGTGCGGGCGACGGTCGCGATGAGGTCCCGCAGGGCGGGCTCCGGCGTACCGACGGCGACGACCACCCGGCCGGACGGGGCGTTGACCCGCGCCCACTCCACGCCGGGCATCCGCTCGAGCGCCGCCTCGACCTGACGCGCGAGGACGTCGCCGCCGTCCTGGCAGACCCCGAGCACCTCGATGTGGTGCCGCCCGGGGCGGGACCAGACCCGACGCCGGCCCAGCCCGGCCGCCCGCGCCAGCCGGGCCGCGACGGCACCGACGTTCCGGGACGCCTCGCTGACGACCGGCGGCACCGTCACCGGCGGAAGGAGCCGGCCGGCGGTGCGGACCAGTGAGATCATCGAGGCGTACGACCGGACAGGCGCCGGTCAGGCCCCTCGCTGCCGCTGCTCCCGCCGTACGCCATCTCGCCTCCCACGCCCGAAGCTCCGGCGGCCTGGCTTCCCGGCTGATCGTCCGTTATGCGCTTCGAGCAGCGGAAGTTCCCCGGATGGGCCGGAGAGAGTCGGGTCACCCTTGACCTGAAGCCGGGTTCAGGTCCGAGGCTGGTCGCATGCTGATCGAACTGCTCCGCCGCGACACGGGTCCGTCGGACCCACGGGCCCGCCTCGGCCACCGACCGTTGTGGCTGCCGGGCGCGGCGGGCCGGAGGTGACCGGAACGGCGACGCACGCCGCCCCGGTCGCCGACGAGGCCGGGCTCTTCGCGCCCCGGCTGCGCGCGATGACGGTGGGCAGCGTCGCGCTGATTTCGCTGCTCGCCTTCGAGGCGCTGGCGGTGGGCACCGCCATGCCGACCGTCGCCCGCAGTCTCGACGGGCTGGCCCTCTACGGGCTCGCCTTCGGGGGCCCGTTCGCCGCCGGCGTGCTCGCCATGGTCGCCTCCGGCATCTGGTGCGACTCGCGGGGCCCTCGGGCGCCGATGTGGCACGGGCTCGGCTGGTTCGTGCTGGGGCTGGTGCTCGCCGGTGGCGCCACCACCATGGGCGTCCTGGTCGCCGGCCGGATCGTGCAGGGCCTCGGCTCCGGCCTGCTCTCGGTGGCGCTATACGTGATCGTCGGGCAGGCGTACCCGGAAGCGCTGCACCGGCGGATCTTCGCGGCGTTCGCCGCCGCGTGGGTCGTACCGTCGCTGGTCGGGCCGACACTGGCCGGCCTGATCGTGGAACACCTCGGCTGGCGTTGGGTCTTCCTGGCGGTGCCGGTGGTG
This sequence comes from Micromonospora sp. NPDC048868, assembly GCF_043198195.1. Lineage (NCBI taxonomy): Bacteria > Bacillati > Actinomycetota > Actinomycetes > Micromonosporales > Micromonosporaceae > Micromonospora > Micromonospora sp. NPDC048868. The sequence continues at coordinate 256,086 of NZ_JBICUN010000010.1, read as the reverse complement.
GCGGTGCCGGCGGTGCTGCTGATCCACCCCGGCCTGCGGGCGATCGGCGCGCCCGCGGTGACCGGGTTGCCGTCCGGCGCGGCGGCCCGGATCGGCTGGGCCTGCGGGGCGGGGGTGAGCGCCGCACTGTTGCACATCGGGGGGCAGCAGCGCGGCGCTGCCGCCGTCGGGCTGGTGGCCCTGGCGCTGATCGGGCTGCTGGTCTGCGCGCCCCGGCTGCTGCCGGCCGGGTTCCTGCGCGCCGGCCGGGGCCTGCCCACGGTGATCGGCCTGCGCGGTCTCGCCTCAGCCGCGTTCGTGGGCGCGGAGGTGGTGATCCCGCTGATGCTCTCGCGGGAGCGCGGGCTGTCGCCGACCGCCGCCGGCCTGGTCCTGACGACGGGCGCGCTCGCCTGGTCGGCGGGTTCCTGGTTGCAGGGGCGGATGCCGGCGCCGCGCTCCCGGGCCACCCTGCCGAGGGCGGGGCTGACCTGCATCGCCGCCGGTACGGCCGTGGTCACGCTCGCCGTCGCGCCGGCGGTGCCGGTCTGGGTCGGCGTGCTGGGCTGGGCCGGCGCGGGTCTCGGCATGGGGCTGCTCTACCCCTCGTTGTCGGTGCTCACGCTGGAGCTGTCCGCCCCCGGCGAGCAGGGCCGCAACAGCTCCTCGCTGCAACTGGGCGACTCGCTCTTCGCGGCGACCGTGCTGGCGCTCACCGGCGCGGTGCTCGCGGCCGGTGCGGCTCCGGGACCGGCCAGCTACGCCGGCACGCTCGCGGTGGCCTCCGGGCTGGCCCTGCTGGGTGTCGTGCTCGCCGGCCGGGTGGTGCCCGGCGCGTCCGGGATCCGCGCCGGCTGACCGCCCGCCGGGTGCCCGACTCCGGCACGGGCGGCGGCGATCGGGTTCTTCGTGGTCCTGACGGCGGCCGAGCTGCTGCGGTGGGTCGAGCTGCTCGCGTGAGCCAGGCTGGTGCGGTGAGCCTTGCGCAGCCGGTCACACGCGGGGGCCGGGCGCCGTCACCACCACTGTCGCGCGGCGGGCGCGCGACGGCCGGAGAGGGAGGGAACCATGCGGGTGCTGGTCACCGGGGCGGGCGGTCGGCTCGGGCGGGTGGTGCTGCCCCGGCTGCGCGCCGAGGGGTGGGACGTGCGGGCGACGAGCCGGCGGGCGCGTACCGGCTCGTGGGTGGTCGTCGACCTGGCCACCGGGGAGGGGGTGGTCGAGGCGGTGGCCGGCGTGGACGCCGTACTGCACCTGGCCTCGGCACCGAACCGGGGGCGGCAGACCCACCGGGTCGACGTGCTCGGCACCCGCCGACTGGTCGTCGCCGCCGGGCAGGCGGGCGTACGGCACCTGGTCTACGTCTCGATCGTCGGGGTGGACCGGGTGCCGATCCCCTACTACCGGCACAAGCTCGCCGCCGAGCAGGTCGTGGCGGCCGGCACGGTGCCGTGGACGGTGCTGCGGGCGACCCAGTTCCCGGAGTTCCTCGACGGGATGCTGCGCGGGGCGAGCCGCCTCGGTCCCGTGATCGGCGACCCCGCCGTACTCGCCCAGCCGGTGGATCCCGGCGAGGTCGCGGACCGCCTCGTCCGGCGGCTCACCGCCGGCCCACTGCACGGCATCGAGGAGTACGGCGGCCCGGAGGTGCTCCGCTTCGACGACGCGGCCCGCGCGTGGACGGCCGCGCGGCGGTCCCGCCGTCCGCTGCTCCCGGTCCGGATCCCCGGTGGGATCGGCCGCGCCCTGCGCTCGGGCGGCCTGGTCACCGAAGCGACCCCGAAGGGCGGCCGGACCTGGGCCGACCACCTCGCCGACACGTACGGGGGAACGGGCGCAAGATGAACGGCCTGCGCGTTCACGTCCGGCCTACCGTGACGCCATGTTCGCCATGGTCGCCACCGTCATCCTGTACGTCGCCGGTTTCGTCTTCCTCTACGGCGTGATCCGGCTCGCCATCCGCCACGCCCTGGAGGAGATGGAGGTGCGCCGGGTCCAGGCCGAGCGGGCGGAGGAACTGGCCTCCGTCCGGGACCGCGCGCTGCTCCGCGAGAACGGCTTCCTCACCGGCAACTGACCGGCCCCGTCCCGGGCCTTCCCGTCCCGGCCGCCCCGTCCCGGCGGTCCGGGACGGGGCCGGTGCTCGGGGTGGCTAGAAATCGGCGGCCACGGCCAGGTTGAACTTGTCGACGGCGGCCTTCTTCTCCTCCGGGAGCGCCTCGACGTCGATCCGGTCGGTCTCGCCTCTCCCGTCGTGGGTGTCGACACCCTTGAGGAGGTGGTCGACGATGGAGTTCGCCTCGTCGGTCGTGAAGCCTGCGTCGGTCAGGATGTGCAGCGGAAGTTCACTCATGCCGATCGCCGGTACCCGGCAGCGCCCGCTCCCACACGCCGTCGGGACCCGTCTCCGGATCGATAGGGGTGACCCCCTGCCGGCGACGGTTCGCCCGCCGGTCAGGTGGTGGAACGCCGGGCCCGGGCGGGTGCGAGGATCGCAGGCGTGATGGGGACGCTGAAGACCGAACCTGCCCGCAGTCGGCTCGACCTGCTCGCTCCGCCGGTCGCCGCCGCAGTCGGGCAGTGGCCCGCCGAGGCGCCGGTGGACGTCGACGACGTGCTGGTGGCGCCGATCGACGCCGAGCTGGCCGACACCGCCGCCTTCTGCGCCGCGTACGAGGTGGGGCTGGACGAGTCGGCCAACTGCGTGGTGGTGGCCGGCAAGCGCGAGGGGGTCGTGCGCTACGCGGCCTGCGTCGTGCTCGCCACCACCCGCGTCGATGTCAACGGGGTGGCCCGCCGCGCGCTCGACGTGCGGAAGGCGAGCTTCGCGCCGATGGCCGAGGCGGTGGAGCTGACCGGCATGGAGTACGGCGGCATCACCCCGATCGGCCTGCCGGAGCAGTGGCCGATCCTGGTCGACGCGCGGGTGATCGCCGCCCCGCACGTGATCATCGGGTCGGGCGTGCGGCACAGCAAGATCGCGCTGCCCGGGCCGGCGCTCGGCGCGCTGCCCGGCGCGCGCGTGGTGGAAGGGCTGGCCAGGCCGGCCTGACCGGTGACGGACGTCGATACCGTTGCACGTGAAACATCACACACGTCGATGTCCGTCGCCGGGGTCGACCCCGCCGCAGTGGACGGTTCAGTCAGCCTCGGCCTCACGGTCGCCGTGGACGGCTCAGCCGGGGTCGGCTCAGTTGGCTTCGGTCTCGCGGCGGTCCACCTCGGCCAGGGCGGCGAGCAGCGTCTCCGGCTCCTGTGCGCCGGTGACCGCGTACCGGCCGGCCAGCACGAAGGTGGGCACACTCGTTACCCCGATCTGCCGGGCGGTGGCCAGCTCGGCGGAGAGTTCCGCCACCCGCTCGCCGGAGTCGAGGAAGCGGCGCGCCTCGGCCGCGTCCAGGCCCACCTCGGCGGCGAGCGCGGCGAGCGCGTCACGGGAGCCGACGTCGACGCCGTCGGTGAAGTGGGCACGGTAGAGCGCGTCGACCGTCTCGGCGGCGCGTCCCCGGTCGGTGGCCCAGGCGACCAGGCGGTGCGCGTCGAAGGTGTTCGCCGCGACCGCGCGGTCGAAGTCGAGCTTCAGGCCGATCTGGGCCGCCACCTCCGTCACCTGACCGAACATCTGCCGGACGCGGTCCGGCCCGCCGAACTTCGCGGCCATCGCGTCGACAAGTGGGCGCGGCTCCGGCACCGGCGACGGGTCGAGCTGGAACGGCCGGTAGCGGACGGTCACCTCGCCGTCGTACGCCTCCAGGGCCTGCTCCAGCCGACGTTTGCCGATGTAGCACCACGGGCACACGACGTCGGCGTAGATCTCGATCTCCATGTCGGGTGACAACCCTCCGTCTAGTGCGGTGTCCACTAACGTTCACCGGGTTTTCGGTGGACTGTTGTGGATCCTCGCCGTGCGGGCGAGCGACTCCCCACCGAGTGGTGGGGCGGGCCACCGCGGGCCATCTTGACCTCCGCGCCGCCGGGTGGGCGGCGGGGGTCACGCCGGGACTGGCCGGCTCCGGGGAGGTGCCGGCCGGCTCGACGGTGCGTGACCACCCCGGGCAGCGTGACCGCTGTGGGGGTGGTGGGTCCGCCGCCCGGGGTGCGGGTGGCGATGCTGGCCGCCGCGACGACATCGCGGTGGCCTGAAAACTGGCAGTGCGGGCAGGTCAGGGTCCGCCCGCGTGGCTTCGGTACGCGTTTGCGGCAACTGGGGCAGGTCGACGACGTGCCGCGTTCGTCGACGAGATGAACGGTGATGCCGGCGAGGGCAGCCTTGTCGGTGAGGATCTGCAGGAGTCGGCCGATCTGCCACTGTCGTAGCCGCAGGTTGTGCTGCTGGCCAGCCGGCAGGTTGAGGACGCCGCGGGGGTCGCCGACGTGCAACACCCCGACCCGCTGATCTACGGCCCAGCCGACGACAGTGCGGGCGGCCTCGTGTTGGGCCTGCCGAACCCGCCGCCGATGCCGACCCTCTACCCTGCGGGCCCGGGCACGATACTGGCGCCACCGCCGCGACCCCCGCTGACCCGGCTTCGGTGCCCGGCGGGCCATGGCACGATGGCGGGCTTTGGTGTCGGCCAGGTGCATGCGGTGCTCGGCGCGGATCGCCCGCCCCGACACCAACAACGCCTCCCCGCCACAGCCGGCGACGGCGTACGGGTGGATGATCCCCACGCCCACGCCCGCCACCCGGCCGGGATCCGGACCCTCACCCGACGGGTACACGGCGATCGTAACCTCGGCGGTGACGTCGAGGAACAGACGGCCGCCCTCGCACAGCAGCGTGATCGAGCGGACCTGCTCGACCGGATACGGCACCTGACGGGCCAGGCGCACCCACAACGCCGGGGTGCCCCTCGCCGTCGGGATACGCACGCGGTGGCCGTCGAGGGTAAACGTGCCGTGATACCAGCGCACCGGCACCAATCCCCGCCTCCGCCTGGGAGAACGCGCTGACAGGTCACCGGCCTTGCGGCGTTTCGCCGCCGCAAACCACGCACTGGAAAACCGCCGCAACACCGACCGCGCGCCGGTCGAGTCCAGCTCGGCGAAGGTGCCCGACCCGGAAGACGCCAACTCGCGACACAACTCCTGGTAGCCCGTCAGCGGCGCGTCCTGGCGGCGGCGCCGCCACGCGTTGACCTCCAGCACGCACGCCCACACATCACCGGCCGAACGCAGCAGCCCGAAACACCGCCGCCGCTGCGCGGGCGTTACCCGCAGCGCGACACGAGCGGTGCGATACACCACCGCAGGCGCAGCAGGATCCCGACGACGAGGCACAAACCGAAGCCAACACCACCGGTACGACAATTTCACCACCGCCGAACCCGGCAAAGGTTCGTGGACACCGCACTAGCTGGTCTGTTCCCGGACCTGCCGCTTGAGCCGGGCCAGGATGGCCGTGCCGCCGCGCACCCGCAGCGGGCTGATCGCCTGGGCCAGGCCCATCCGCTGGTAGAGGTCGTCGGGCACGGCGAGCACCTCGTCCGCGCTCGCCCCGGCCAGCCCCTCGGCGAGGATGCCGGCGAACGCGCGCGTGGTGGGCGCCTCCGGCGGGCAGTCGAACAGCGTCTCCACCGTCTTCTCCGGCGTCACCCGGGCACGCAGGAAGAACGCCGTCTGGCACTCCGGCACCTGCTCCATGCCCTCCCGGTCGGCGGCGCCGGCGGGCAGCGGCGGGATGACGTCGGCGTACTCCAGCAGCATCTCCAGCACCACGTCGCGGGGCGCGGCGGCGAACTCGTCGACGATCTCGGAAAGCCTGGCCGGCATGGATGACATGTCTCCGAGGCTACCGCCGAAGGAAGGGACCCTTCCTGTCCCGCAGGCGTTGGTAAGGGGCCCTTCCTCACACCTCAGACGGTCGGTGCCTGCTCGCTGATGTCGCTAAGCGCCGAGTGGGGGTCGAGCTGCATCGCGAGGTCGCCGAGGGAGACGATGCCGACCAGCTTGCGCTCGCTGTCGCAGACCAGCACCCGCCGGATGCCCCGCTCCCGCATCAGGGCGGCCGCCTCGGCCGCGGTCGAGTGCTGCTCGATCATCACCACCTCGCGGGTGATGATCGAGCCGATCGTGGTGGTGGCCGGGTCGCTGCGCTCGGCCACCGCCCGTACGACGATGTCCCGGTCGGTGAGCATGCCGGCGAGGGTGGCGCCGTCGGTGACCACCACGTCGCCGATGTCCGCCTCCTTCATCACCCTGGCAGCCTCGTCCAGGGTGGTCTCGGTCGGCAGGTAGATGACCTGCTTCGTCATCACGTCGCTGACCCGGTAACCGGTCATGAGAGCCTCCAGAACGCATTCAGTCGATCGGACTGCGGTACCCCGTGACACGTTCGCTACACCACGTTCCCGCGCTCCCGGTGTACCTGGTCGACCAGCCGGTCCGCCACCCCGTCGGCCGGCAGCTCGACGCGCTCGCCGGACGCCCGGTCGCGCAGTTCCACGTACCCCTCGGCGAGACGTCGGCCGACCACGACGGCGCGCGGGATGCCGATCAGCTCGGCGTCGGTGAACTTCACCCCGGCGGAGACGTGCGTCCGGTCGTCGACGAGCACCCGCAGGCCGGCGGCGGCGAGCCGCCCGCCGAGCTCCAGCGCCGCGTCGAGCTGCGGCCCCTTCCCGGCGGCCACCAGGTGTACGTCGCACGGCGCGATCGCCGTCGGCCAGACGAGCCCCCGCTCGTCGTGGTGCTGTTCGGCGATCGCCGCGACCGCACGGGACACCCCGATCCCGTAGCAGCCCATGGTCGGCCGTACGGGCTTGCCGGCGGGACCGAGCACGTCGACCGCGAAGGCGTCGGTGTAGCGGCGACCGAGCTGGAATATGTGCCCGATCTCGATGCCGCGCCGCATGGTCAGTTCGCCGGTGCCGCAGGCCGGGCAGGGGTCGCCGGGGCGCACCTCGGCGGCCTCGACCGTGCCGTCCGGCACGAAGTCCCGGCCGCAGACCACGCCCGTCGCGTGGCGGCCCGGCTCGTTCGCGCCGGTCAGCCACGCGCTGCCCGGCACCACCCGGGGATCGGCCAGGTAGCGGATGCCCAGCTTCGCCAGGACCTGCGGCCCGATGTAGCCCCGGACCAGCTCGGGGTGGGCGTCCCAGCCGTCGAAGACGTCCACGGTGGCCGGGGCGACCGCCGCGCCGAGCCGCTTCAGGTCGACCTCGCGGTCGCCGGGCAGCCCGACCACCAGCAGCTCGGCCTCCTGCACGCCGGGCCGGCGCAGGGCGAGCACCACGTTCTTCAGGGTGTCGGCGGCGGTCCAGTCGTCCCGGCGGCCCAGGCGTCGGGCGTTGGCCAGCTCGACCAGGCTGGCGATGGTCGGGGTCTCGGGGGTGTCGTGCACCTCGGCGGGCGGCTGGGCGTCCGGGTCGCCGGCCGGCGGGGCGGGCGTGGTCACCGCCTCGGTGTTGGCCGCGTAGTCGCAGGCGGTGCAGCCGACGAAGGTGTCCTCGCCGACGGGCGTCGCCGCCAGGAACTCCTCCGACGCCGACCCGCCCATCGCCCCGGAGGTGGCGCGCACGATCGTGTGTTCCAGCCCGAGCCGGTCGAAGATCCGCCGGTACGCGCCGCGGTGCCGCTCGTACGCCGCCGCGAGGCCCGCCTCGTCGAGGTCGAACGAGTAGGCGTCCTTCATCAGGAACTCGCGCCCGCGCAGCAGTCCGGCGCGCGGCCGGGCCTCGTCCCGGAACTTCGTCTGGATCTGGAAGAGCGTCACCGGGAAGTCCCGGTACGAGGTGAACAGGTCCTTCACCAGCAGCGCGGCCAGTTCCTCGTGGGTGGGCGCCAGCAGGTGCTCCGCGCCGCGCCGGTCGGCGAGGGTGAAGATGTCGTCGCCGTACTCCGTCCACCGGCCACTGGTCCGGTAGGGCTCGGCCGGCAGCAGCGCCGGGAAGTGCACCTCCTGGTCGCCGATCGCCGTCATCTCCTGCCGGACCACCTCGGTGACGCGGTCCAGCACCAGCTTGCCCAGCGGCAGCCAGGTGTAGCCGCCCGGTGCGGCGCGACGGATGTAGCCGGCGCGCAGCAGGAGCCGGTGGCTCGGCACCTCCGCGTCGGCCGGGTCCTCGCGCAGGGTCCGGAGCAGCAGGGTCGACATGCGTAGCAGCATTGGCGCAGCGTACGGGGGCCGGTGGCGGGACGACGATCCATTTCGGGTACGGCGGTCAGCCCGGTTCCGGGGCGGGTGGCGTCGCCGGGACGGGGCCGAGCAGGCGGCGCGGACCCTGACCGGTCTCGCCGAGGTGGTGGTCGGTGTTGCGCAGGAAGCAACGGTCGATGGAGAGGCAGCACGCCATTGGCGGCCGGGCGGAACGCCGCGTTCCGCCCGGCCGGCTCAGCGGGCGCCGTGACCGGCGGGCGTGACCTGATCCAGCAGGCCGGCGAGCCGTTTGGCCACCGGCGGGGCGTGCAGGTGCAGCCGGGCCACGTTGATGCTGTCCTCGCCGACGACCGCGAGCAGCGCCTGGGAGCTGACCGCGTAGACGCTCAGGTAGCCGCCGGCGTTGCGGACGGTGGACTGCTGGAAGTCGCCCTGCCCCAGCCGCAGCCCGACCTGCCGGCCCAGCCCGTACGTGGTGGCGGCGAGCGCCGCCAGGTCGTTCGGGTCGACGTCGGTCTGCAGGTTGTGGGTGATGAGCAGGCCGTCCACGCCGCCGAGGACGCAGCCGTGCACCCCGGGGATCTGGAGGCGCAGCTCCGACAGCTCGTGCCCGATCGCCGGGTACGGCAGCGACGTGTTCCCGGCCAGCGACGGGGGCAACGACCGGGGTGGCGGAAGGGTGCCCGTGCGTGCGGTGCGGCGGGGAAGCGGGGTCTCGGTGTCGTCGATCCCGCTCACAGCTCCAGGCTCTCCTCGATGCTGCGCAGCTGGTGACGCGCCATCGCCAGGTTGGCGCGGCTCTTGCTCACCATCAGGTAGAGGAAGAGCCCCTTGCCGGTGCGGCTGGTCACCGGGCGGATCAGGTGGTACTGCGTGCCGAGGGTGATGAGGATGTCCTCGATCTCGTCGTTCAGGTTGAGCATCTCGATGGTGCGCAGCTTGGCGCGGACGACATCGGTGTTGCCGGCGGCGGCGACGGTCAGGTCGATCTCCCCGGTTCCGCCCGCCACGCCGAGGGTCATCCCACTGTTGTAGTCGACGAGTGCGGCGCCGATCGCGCCGTCGATGCTCATCGCGTTCTTCAGTGCCAGGTCGAGGTTCGACACGCTGCTTACTCCCAGGACGTGCGGGCGGCGTCGCCGTCTGCGGTGCAGAGGGTGACACGGCGGTGACAAGTGTTACAACCTCGTTAAAAAGGCTTGAACGAGGCTCGCACACCGGAGGCCGCAGCGCACCTGCTGGCGCCGCCATCCACCTGACCGGACCGTGCCGGCCGGCCGGCAGTCCCCGCAAATAGGACGCTCCGAGGGTTGTCGACGGCGCCACGGAACTCCTCGCATCGACGCAGCGCGGTGATCGGGCTCGTGGCCCCGGTCCCGGATCACGCCTTTGGGCACGGTCCCGCCGCCAACGATGACCTCCGCCACGTTTGTTCCTCGGTCCCCCCGCCACCGGCCCTCCTGGTGAAGACTGTCCCGCGTCGGGAAGGGCCCCTTCCTCCACCGGGGTGCTCCTTCCCACCGCACGTCGGAGGGATGATCAGGTGCGCTGGCGCAGTTACGTGGCGGTCGGGGACAGCTTCACCGAGGGCATGGACGACGCGTACCCGGACGGCAGCTACCGGGGCTGGGCGGACCTGGTGGCCACCCGGCTGGCCGCCGGGGCCGGCCCCGACTTCCGGTACGCGAACCTGGCCATCCGGGGCCGGCTCTTCCCCGGCGTGGTGGCCGAGCAGGTGCCCGCCGCGCTCGCCATGAAGCCCGACCTGATCAGCTTCGCGGCCGGCGGCAACGACGTGCTCCGCCGCACCTTCGACCCGGACGCCCTGGTCACCCGCTTCGACGACGTGGTGCGCAGGCTGCGTTCCGGCGGTGCCGACGTGGTCCTGTTCCGGTTCGCCGACGTGATGGCCCGGCTGCCCGGCCAGCGCCTCGTCGCGCCCCGGGTGCAACTGCTCAACAGGGCCGTCGGGGAGACCGCCGAGCGGCACGGCGCCATCCTGGTCGACCTGTACGCCGACGACGCGTACCTCAACCCGATGCTCTGGAGCACCGACCGGCTGCACCTGTCGGAGGCCGGGCACCGACGGGTCGCCGCGCAGGTGCTCAACGCGCTCGGCGTCGGCTGCGACGAGGAGTGGCTGATGGTGCCGCCGCACCCGGCACCGACGCCCTGGCTGGCCGCCCGCGCTGCCGACCTGCGCTGGGCCGGGCGGCACCTGGCGCCGTGGATCAAGCGCCGGCTCACCGGCCGCTCCTCCGGCGACAGGGTCACCGCCAAGCGCCCGTCGCTCGGCCCGATCGTCGACTGAGTCGTGCTCACCCTGCACACCGCGCCGCTGCTGCGGACCACGCCCGACGCCCCGCCCACCCCGGGGGCCGCCGTCGCGGTCCGGGCCGACCGGATCGTCGCGGTCGGGCCGCTGGGCGAGCTGACCGAGGCGTACGCGGGAGCCCGGATCCGCCGCTGGCCCGGCACGCTCGGGCCGGGGCTGGTGCACGACGGGCCGCTGCCGGCCGCCGACACTCCCCGCGAGCGGGTGCACGCGCTGCTGCGCCTCGGGGTGACCGCCGTCCTGGCCGGCCACCTGACCGATCCGGCGCTGCGGGCCGCCGTGGAGCGCGGCGACCTGCTGGTGCTGCCCGCCGCCGCACCACCGACGCTGGCTCCCGGCGGGCGCGCGGACCTGGCCGTCCTCGACGCCGACGGCGCCTGCCTGGTGACCGTGGTCGCCGGCCGGATCGCCCACCGCCGCGCCTGACCGCGACGCCGGGGAGCCAGCCGTCCGGAGCCCGTCAGGGCGACGCCGACGAACCCGACCGACACACGCAGGCTCGTCGGTCGGCCGTCGTGGGCCGTCAGGAGACCAGGGTCCACGTACGCGTGACGCCGGAGTTGACGCCCATGATCTGGGCCGATCCGGTGCTCACGACGACCGTGTCGTCCCGCAGCACCTCGACCGACAGGCTGGCGTCGGTGTCGTCGCGCAGCGCGGCGCGCAGCTCGGGCACGTCGACGTAGTGTCCGCCGGTCCAGAAGCCGGCGCTGCCGTAGGCACTGGTGACGGCGAGGACCCCGCCGTTCGCGGCAGCGACGTCACTGGTGTTGTCGGGCAGGCCCGGTCGCTGCTCCCACCTGCTCCCGACCAGCCGCCACACCTGCTTTGTCGCCGCCACGTCGAATCCGTCCTCCCGGACGCTCACCAGCCAGGCGTCGGCACCGTCCGGGGAGACCAGGAGCCGTCCGGCCCCCGCCACGGCCGGCAGCCTCCGCCAGCTCGCCGCCCCGTCGGCGCTGAGCAGGACGGTGAGCCGGTCTCCGTCGCGTACGGTCAGCCAGAGCCGCCCGTCGCCGCTCTCGACGAGCCGGTGTTCGGTCTCCTCGGTGAGGGCCACCGGGGGCTGCGGGCGGACGGGGCCGGAGCCGACCCGGATCAGCTCCCGGCGGGGACACGGTCTGCCTTCCAGGCTGTCTTGGCCCGGACAGCGGATGAGGAATCCGCTGCGGGTCACGGTGCTCCGCTGCGTGGCCGGCGGCGGGGCGCTGAACGGGTGGCGGGACCAGGCAGCGCCGCCGTCCGTGGTGACGAGGTATCCGTCGCGGTCCATCAACGTGAGCGTCCGGTCGTCGATCGGCAACATGCTCGCGGGCCCCTTCGCATCAGCGAGCGGGGCAGTCGGCTGCCAGGTTGCCCCGCCGTCGGTGGTCCGCCCGACGGCCCGCCGGCAGCCGGTCGCGTCCGGGTCGCGCGGGCCGCAGGTGTCGAAGAGCGCCCAGCCGTGCCGGGCGTCGACGAAGCGCAGGTCGGCCAGCTCGCCGGGCTCGCCGGGCAGGGCGACTTTCCGTTCCGGGAGCTGCCCGGTGGGTGTCGGCGACACGGAGGGGGTGGGCAACGGGGCCGGCGGGTCGGGATCCGCGCCCCGGCCGGCGGCAACGAACGCGCCGGCCGGTCCGGCCAGGAGGAGGGCAGCCACACCCGTCAGCAACCGTCGCCGCCGCCGGTCGCGTACCCGGCGTTCGGCCACCGGCACGCCCGGCGGGCGAAAACTGGTCATCGCGTCGGCCTCGAACTCGGCGAACATCTCGTCCAGGTCGTTCTCACGCACCGTGGGCCTCCTGCCGCTCGGTGAAGTACGTGGCGAGCGTCGCCCGGCCCCGGGACAACCAGGAGCGGACGGTGCCCTCGGGGGCGTCCATCTGGTCGGCGATCTCCGCGATGCTCAGGTGCGCCAGGTGGTGCAGCACGACGGCCCGGCGCTGGCTCGTGGGCAGACAAGCCAGGGCATGGCTCAGCGCCACCCGGTCCGGTTCCGGGCCGGGGACGTGTTCCTCCCGCTGCCTGGCCAGGTGCCGGACGGCGGTGCGGACCCGGCGCAGCCGGCTGGTGGCCAGGTTCCAGGCGACCCGGCGGACCCATGCGGACGGGTCGTCGTACGCGCTGATCCGGTTCCAGCGCTCCAGGACCCGGCAGAACGCCTCCTGAGTCAGGTCCTGCGCCTCGGCGTGATCCCCCAGGTAGGCGTAGAGCTGCACCGCCAGGCGGTGGAAGTGCGCCTGGTAGAAGTCGGCGAAGTCCACTGGTGACGCGGCGGCCCGGGGCGGCCCGGTTCGGTGCCGTACGGTCATGTCGATCCTCGTTGGTTGGCGGGTCTCGCCACTGTCACGCGCGACGCGTCGGATTCGCTGCACCGATTTCCGATGGCCGGCCGCTGGCCCGGGATGCGGCGTACCTTGGGGATCATGTCTGTGCCGAGCGATCCCGATCCCCGACTCCAGTCGTACGCGGACCCGCAGCGGTTGGTCACCACCGAATGGTTGGCCGAGCACCTGGGCGACGAGGGCCTCGTCGTCGTCGAGTGCGACGAGGACGTGCTGCTCTACGACACCGGCCACATCCCGGGCGCCGTGAAGGTGGACTGGCACACCGAGCTGAACGACCAGGTGACCCGGGACTACCTGGACGCCGAGCGCTTCGCCGAGCTGTGCGCCGCGAAGGGCATCGGCCGGGGCGACACGGTCGTCTTCTACGGCGACAACTTCAACTGGTGGGCCGCGTACGCCCTGTGGGTGTTCAGCCTCTTCGGCCACCCGGACGTGCGGCTGCTCGACGGCGGCCGGCAGAAGTGGGTCGCCGAGGGCCGCGAGACGACGCGGGACAAGCCGGCCCGATCCCGCGCCGACTACCCGGTGCCGCAGCGCAACGACGCGCCGGTGCGGGCGTACCGCGAGCAGGTGATGGCGCACGTGGCGGCGGGCCGCCCGCTTGTCGACGTCCGATCGCCGGGCGAGTACACCGGCGAGATGCTGCACATGCCGGACTATCCGCAGGAGGGCGCGCTGCGCGGCGGTCACATCCCGGGCGCGGTCAGCAAGCCGTGGAAGTCCGCTGCCAACGACGACGGCACGTTCAGGTCGGCCGACGAGCTGCGGGCGATCTACGCCGACCAGCTCGGGCTGAGCCCGGACGACGACATCGTGGCGTACTGCCGCATCGGCGAGCGGTCGAGCCACACCTGGTTCGTGCTGCGGCACCTGCTGGGCTACCCGCAGGTGCGCAACTACGACGGCTCGTGGACCGAGTGGGGCAACCTGGTCCGGGCCCCCGTCGTGAAGGGCGACCAGCCCGGCGGCCTGGCGGGCTGACGCGCCGGCCGGTCCCCGCGCGCCCGCCACGGTCGCACGGGGATCGGCCCTGCCGTGGTACGGGACAGGTCAGCCGGCGGAGAGCGACACCGCCCCGAACAGGTTCCGCGTCACGCCCGTGATCTCGCGGGTCTCCGGCCGCCAGCGCAACAGCCCGCCCGGGTTGTGGCGCAGCAGCACCGCGCCGTCGGAGTCCCAGCCGAGCACCTCGCAGCAGCCCTTCCAGCGGTCCCGGCCCAGGTTGAGCAGGTGGGTCACCACGCGCGTCCGGGCGTTCAGCACCGCGACGCCCTCCAGTCCGCCCATCCTGTCCGTGGTGATCCAGCCGGCGCGAGCCACCCGGTCTCCGCGCTGCCAGCCCCGCCCGTAGAACTCGTCGACCCGGTGACCGGGTGGTAGCGCGCGAAAGTCGACCGCGCCGAAGCTGCGGTGCGTCTCGTCGTCGGTCCACCGGACCTGCGTCAGGTTCGGCGGCGTGCCGCCCAGTTCGAGCGGGACGTTCGGCGGGGCCGCCGGGTCGGGCGTGACCGCGTCCCAGGGAGACACGGGCAGCTTCCGGGCGGCGCCCGTGGCCCGGTCCAGCTCGTACGCGGTGTCGTCGCCGCCGACGAGCAGCCGGTCGCCGGACCAGAGGACCTGCTCCAGGTAGCCCTTGAGCGGGTGGCGGCGTACGGCGGCGGTGGTCAGGTCGACCACGATCACCTCGTCGGTCTGGGCGAAGGCGGCCGTCCGCCCGTCCGGGGAGAGGCTTCCGCTCTTCAGCGGCACCGCCTCGTTGCCCCCGGAGTCGCGGGTCGGGGCGGGGGTGACCACGTCGAGGTCGCGTACGACGCCGTCGTCGCCGAGCACCCGGATCCGGCCGGCGACGCCGGTCCCGGGGTCGATCGGCTGGTGCAGCGCCAGCGCCCGGCGTACCGGGCGGGCCGAGAGCGTCGCGCCGACCGGGTCGCCGAGGCGGCCCAGCGGGTGCCCGGGATAGGCCAGGTCGGCCGGGGGCGTCTGCACGGGTACGGGGTGCGGGGTCGGGTTCCGGTCCGGTGTCGCGGTGGTGGCTGGTGTTGGCGGCGCGGCGGGGCGCAGGGCCAGTGCCGTACCGCCGGTGAGCAGGGCGACCGCGAGCGCGGTGGCGCCGGCGGCGCGGCGGGCACGCCGCACCCGGCGGGCCCGTTCCCAACCGGTCGCCGCCGGGTGGGCCGGCTGTACGTCCTCGGTGGCGACGGTGAGCAGCCGGTGCAGTTCGTCTTCCCTCACGGGTTCACCTCCAATCCGGTCATCAGGTCGTCGCCGGGCCGTCCCTCGTCGCGTCCCAGCTCCGGCGCGATCTCCCGGAGCCGGCGCAGCGCCGCGTGGCACTGGCTCTTGACGGTGCCGACGGTGACGCCGAGCGCCTCGGCGGTGGCGGCCTCGGTGAGGTCCTCGAAGTAGCGCAGCACCAGCACGGCCCGCTGCCGGGGCGGCAGGTGGCCGAGCGCGTCGCGCAGCGCGAGCCGCAGTGCCCCGTCGCCCTCGGTCGTGGCCCGCTCCGGCGGGTACTCGCTCAGCCACTCCCGGCGGCGTCGGCGCCACCAGGAGACGGCGTCGCGGTAGAGGATGGTCCGTACGTACGCGGCCGGGTCACCGTGCCGCACCGAAGGCCAGCGCAGGGCGAGCTTGAGCAGCGCGTCCTGGAGCAGGTCCTCGGCCTGGTGCCGGTTGCCGCAGACCAGGTAGGCCGCGCGCAGCAGCCGGTGCTGGTGGCACTCGACGAAGGTGACGTAGCCGTCCCGCCCGTCGTCGGTCGTCGGCGGTCCCATCCGCCCTCCCCTCCGGCCGGCCGTCGTGTGTCACAAGACAGACGCACCGGGGCCGGAAAAGGTTGGGCGCGGCGGCGAGATCAGGCGTCGGGCGCGCTGCACAGGTAGCGCTGGACGGTCGGCGCGACCCAGGCGACCAGCTCGGCCGGGTCGGCGTCGACCACCGGGGGCAGCCGGAGCACGTACCGGGTCAGCGCCAGGCCGAGCATCTGGCTGGCGACCAGCCCCGCCCGCCGGGGGGCCTGCGCCGGTTCCGGCACGACCCGGGCCACCGCCGTGGTGAGCTGGTCGGCGAAGATGCCCCGCATCCGCTCGGCGGCGGCGTGGTTGGTGGCGGCCGTACGCAGCAGCGCGGCCATCGTCCCGTCGGTCTCCCACCGGTCGACGAAGTGCCGGACCAGCAGCTCGCCGAGCCGCTCGGGTGACGCGTCGGCCAGCTCGGGCAGCCGCAGGTCGAACTCGGCCGCCGCCGCGAAGAGCCCCTCCTTGCTGCCGTAGTAGCGCATCACCATCGACGGGTCGATCCGCGCGTCCGCCGCGATGGCCCGGATGGTCGCCCGGTCGTAGCCGTCGGCGGCGAAGCGTTCGCGGGCGGCGCGGAGGATCGCCGCCCGGGTGGCGTCGGAGCGGCGGGTACGGGTCGGCGCGGCGTCGGTCATGCCCACGACCGTATGCCAACGCCTGTTGACACTCCACCGTCGGCCGCCCTAACGTTGCCAACAAGTGTTTGCCAACAAGTGTTGGCATGAACTGACGGAGGTCGGCGATGCTGCCCACGAGTACGGACGTCCTGGTGGTGGGTGCCGGCCCGACCGGGCTGACCGCCGCGTTGACCCTCGCCCGGCGCGGGGTCGACGTGACCGTGGTCGACCGGCTGGACCGGCCGCCGCGGACCTCCCGGGCGGCGGTGGTGCACGCGTACACCCTGGAGACGCTGGACCGGATCGGCGCCGGCGCGCCGCTGGTGGCGCGCGGGCTGCGGTCGCCGGGGTTCACGGTCCGCGACCGCGACCGGGCGCTGCTCGCCGTGCCGTTCGACACGCTGCCCTCCCGGCACGCCTACGCGCTGATGGTGTCCCAGTCGGTCACGGAGGAGGTGCTCGCCGGGCAGCTCGCCGCGCTCGGCGTCCCGGTGCTGCGCCCGTACGAGATGACCGGGCTGGCCCCCGACGCGGCCGGCGTGGTCGCCACGTTCGCGGGCGGCGCGACGGTCCGGGCCCGCTTCCTGGTCGGCGCCGACGGGATGCACAGCACGGTGCGGGAGCGGGCCGGAATCGGCTTCTCCGGCCCGGCCGGCGGCGAGGAGTCGTTCGTCCTCGCCGACGTCCGGCTGGAGAGCGCGCTGCCCCGCGACCGGGTGTCCCTCTTCCTGGCCCGCTCCGGCCCGCTGGTCTGGGCACCGCTGCCCGACGGGGTGGTCCGGCTGGTCGCGGCCGTGGCGGAGGCTCCGGCCGCGCCCGACCGGGCCCACCTCCAGGCGCTGCTCGACGAGCGCGGCCCGGCCCGCCGCCCCGACCGGGTGACGGAGGTGCTCTGGGGCTCCCGGTTCCGGATCCACCACCGGATCGCCGACGCCTTCCGCAAGGGGCCGGTGCTGCTCGCCGGCGACGCCGGACACGTGCACAGCCCCGCAGGCGGGCAGGGAATGAACCTCGGCATCCTGGACGCGGTCGACCTCGGCGACACGCTCGCCGACGTGCTGGCCGGCGCGCCCGACGCGCTGCTCGACGCGTACGCGGCCCGGCGCCGCCCGATGGCCGGGGAGGTGGTGGCCCTCGCCGCCCGGCTGACCCGGCTCGCCACCCTGCCGCCGGCCGCCCGGCCGGCCCGGAACCTGCTGTTCCGCCTGCTCGGCGCCGTGCCGCCGGCCCGGCACCGGATCGCGATGCGCCTCTCCGGCCTGCACCACCGCGACGGGACGCGCGGCTGACCTGCCCGGCGGATCGCGCGGCCGGGCCGCCCGGCGGATCAGGCGCGACGGGGCGCGCGACTAGGCTGCCCCGGTGGGTCAGGTGTGGCGTGACTGGGGTGGCGTGCTGCTCGCCGTGGCCGCCGGGCTGCCCCTGCTGGCCCTCCTCACCGCCGTGCTGGCGCGCCACCGGCGCGACGCCGCGACGGTCGGGGAGTCGTGGCGGCGCAGCGTCGCCGAGGTGGGCGCGGTGGCCGGCACCCTGCCGTGGGTGTGGATGATCCTCACCCCCCGGCCCGCGCCCCGGCAGGTCGACCTGGTGCCGCTACGCGACCTGGCCGACCTGCTGACCGGGCCGCCGGCGACCGCCGTGGTCCAGGTCGTCGGCAACCTGCTGGTCTTCGCCGCGCTGGGCTTCTTCGCCCCGGTACGCCTGGCCGCACTGGCCGGCGTCAGCCGGCTGTTCCTGCTCGGGGCGGCCGGTTCCGTGCTGGTCGAGTCCCTCCAGTACGCGCTCGACCTCGGCCGGGTCTCCTCGGCCGACGACGTGCTGCTCAACGCGACGGGCGCCGCCCTGGCCGGGCTGCTGTCGCGGCGCTGGTGGGCCCGGCGGCCGGTGCCGGCGCGGCCGGTTGCAGCGTCCGCCACGCCGCGAGGGTGACCAGCACGAAGACCCCGGCCACCGCCGCCGCCACCGGTCCCACCCCGTACGCCGCGCCGGCCATGCCCGCGAGGGTCGCCCCGACCGGCGCGGTGAGCAGGCCGACCATCCGCTGGGCGGCGCCCACCCGGCCGAGCAGTGCGGGCGGCACGTGGCGCTGCCCGTACGAGGCCCACAGGCCGTTCCACACCGTGGTGCCGGCCGCGAACACGGCCAGCGCCAGCCCGCCGGGCACCGGGTGCCGGGCCAGCGCCAGCCCGGTCAGCGCGACGGCCTGGCCGGCGAGCACGACGCGCAGCGCGGGCACCGTGCCGAGGCGGGCGGCCAACCGACCCGCCCCGAGCCCACCGGCAAGCCCGCCGAGGAGCGCCCCCGCCGCGAACAGCCCGTACCCGGCCGGCGGCACCCGCAGCACGTCGAGGGCGTAGAGCACAAGCACCGCCATCAGCCCGCTGATGGCCAGGTTGCTCCCGGCGGTCGCCACGGTCAGCCGCCACAGCATCGCGTCCCCGCGTACCCACCGCACCCCCTCGACGCCCTCCCGCCACACCGACCGCCGCCCGGGGCTCGCGCCGGGGCGGGATGGGACGGGACGAAGGGCGAGGGTCAGCAGGGCGGCGCAGAGGAAGGTGAGGGCGTCCACGGCGAACGGCAGCGGGGCGGCCAGGGCGAAGAGCACGCCGGCGGCCGGGGTGCCGAGGAAGCCGCCCGCCACCGCCGAGCCGGCCTGGAGGCGGCCGTTGGCCCGGGGCAGTGCGGCCGGCGGCACCACGGACGGGAGCATCGCGAACGAGGCGGCGTCGAAGAGGGTGCCGAGCGCGGCGAGCAGGAAGGCCACGGTCACCAGCGCGGCGACGTTGGCCCGGTCGAGGGCGACCGCGAGGGCGAGTGCGCCGATCACGGCGGCGCGCAGTCCGTCCACCACCGCCATCGTCCGGCGGCGGTCCCAGCGGTCCGCGTACACGCCGCCGAGCAGGCCGAACAGCAGCGGCGGGAGCTGCCCGGCCACGGTCACCGCCGCGATCACCCGGGGATCGCGGGTCAGCGTCGCGGCCAGCAGCGCCAGTGCCGGCGTACGCAGGGCGTCGCCGAGACGCGAGGACACGGCGGCGGACCAGAGCAGTCGGTAGTCGCGGCCGAGCGGGGGTGCGGTCATGCCGGCGACCCTCCGGGCTCGACCGGGTCGAGGGTCAAGGTGCCCGGACGCGCCGGTGACCGGCGGCGGACGTGAGCCAACCGACGGGTAGCGGAGGCTCCACGCCGGGCCGGTCGAGGTCTACGCTTGCCCGGTGACGGTCGAGCAGCAGGCACGGGGCAGGGCGAACGGTGCCGCGGGGTCGGCCCGGCGCCGGTCCCGCAAGGACGAGATCCTGGAGATCGCGGTCGGCCTCTTCGCGTCCCGGGGCTACCACGGCGTGTCGATGGACGACATCGGCGCGGCCGCCGGGGTCACCGGCCCGGCGCTCTACCACCACTTCGCGGGCAAGGAGGCCATGCTGGTCGCCGCGCTGATCCCGGTCAGCGAGGAACTGCTGGCCGGCGGCCAGCAGCGGTCCGCCGGTCACCCCGACGACCCGCGCGGCGCGCTGGAGTCGTTGATCGACTTCCACGTCGACTTCGCGCTGGCCAACCCGGCGGTGATCGCCCTGCACCTGCACGAGCTGGACCGCCTCCCCGACGAGCCGCGCCGCCGGATCCGCCGGCTCCAGCGGCTCTACGTCGAAGAATGGGTGACGGTGCTGACCGCGCTGCACCCGGGCATGCCCGACGGCGAGGCACGGGTGCTGGCCCACGCCGCGTTCGGCCTGATGAACTCGACGCCGTTCCTGGGTGGCGAGGTGGACCGGCGCCGCCGGGCCGAGCTGCTCCGCGCCGCCACCCTGGCCGCACTGCTGGCCCACCCCGGTTCCTGAACCGGGGGCAACTCGTCAGTAACCTTCCGGCCGTGGTTCCCTAGCACCCGTCCCCACCCCTGGACGCTGGAGGGAAACATGATCGAGTCGCTGCTGGTCGCCAACCGGGGCGAGATCGCCCGCCGGATCATCCGGACCGCCAGGCGGCTCGGCATCCGCGCGATCGCGGTGCACTCGGAGGCCGACGCCGACCTGCCGTTCGTGACGGAGGCCGACGAGGCGGTGTGCGTGGGTCCGGCCAACCCGGCCCAGAGCTACCGCAACGTCGAGGCCATCCTCGCCGCCGCCAAGTCGACAGGTGCGCAGGCCATCCACCCCGGCTACGGCTTCCTGTCGGAGAACGCCGACTTCGCCCGTACCGTCGAGGCGAGCGGGCTGATCTGGGTCGGGCCCGGCGCGGACGCGATCACCGCGATGGGCGACAAGATCAACGCTCGGAACCTGATGGCGGCGGCCGGGGTGCCGGTCGCGCCCGGCACCACCGACCCGGCGGCCGACCTCGACGCGGCGGTCGTCGCGGCGGCGGAGATCGGCTACCCGGTGATGGTCAAGGCCGCGGCCGGTGGCGGCGGCATGGGCATGGGCGTGGCGACCGACGAGGCCGCGCTGCGCACCGAGTACGACAAGGTGCGCTCCTTCGCCGAGCGGATGTTCGGCGACGGCTCGGTGCTGATCGAGCGGTACTTCCCCCGGGTGCGCCACGTCGAGGTGCAGATCCTCGGCCTGGCCGACGGCCGGGTGGTCGCCCTCGGCGAGCGGGAGTGCTCGGTGCAGCGGCGCAACCAGAAGCTGGTCGAGGAGTCGCCGTCGCCGGCGGTCTCCCCGGAACTGCGCGAGCGCATCCTGGCCGCCGCCGTGCGCGCCGGCGAGGCGGTCGGCTACCGCAACGCGGGCACGGTCGAGTGCCTGCTCGATCCTGCGACACAGGAGTTCTTCTTCCTGGAGATGAACACGCGGCTCCAGGTCGAGCACCCGGTCACTGAGCTGGTCTACGGCGTCGACCTGGTCGAGGAGCAGCTGCGGGTGGCCGCCGGCCTGGCGCCGACCTTCGACCCGGACGCGCTCGCCCCGCGCGGGCACGCCATCGAGCTGCGGATCAACGCCGAGGACCCGAAGCGCTTCCTGCCCGGCCCCGGCGTGATCAGGACGTGGGTGGAGCCGACCGGCGAGGGCGTCCGGGTGGACTCGGGCTACGTCGAGGGCAACACCGTCACCCCGTTCTACGACAGCCTGATGGCCAAGCTCATCGTCAACGGCGCCACCCGCGCCGAGGCGATCGAGCGCGCGAAGACGGCGGTGGCCGCCTTCGAACTGGCCGGCCCGAAGAACAACCTCCCCTTCTTCGCCGAACTCCTCAAGAACGAGGAATTCCTCTCCGGCGACTACGACACCGGAATCGTCCCCCGAATGCGCTGACCCCCGGGCTCCCTCCCACCCCGGTCTCCACCCCGTTGATCATGAAGTTGTTGTCCTCGGCTGCGGCGTGTCGTGGCGACAACTTCATGATCAACCGGGATGGGGCGGTGGAGGGGGTGGGAGGCTGGAGGGGACAGAACAGCTCTGCGTCACAGTGAGGTGACCCCTTATGGCGGAAATGCCGAACTCCGTGTCGATCCGGGAGGTCGGGCCGCGCGACGGGCTCCAGAACGAGGAGCCGATCCCGACCGAGGCCAAGGTGCGGCTGCTCGACGCCCTCTCCGGCACCGGCGTGCAGCGGATCGAGGCCGTCTCGTTCGTGCACCCGAAGGCGATCCCGCAGATGGCCGACGCCGACGAGGTGTGGCAGCGGGCCGCGAAGGCCGACGGTGTGCGCTACTCGGCGCTGGTGCCGAACACCCGGGGCGCGCAGCGGGCCCTGGCCGCCGGCTTCACCGAGATCGAGGTGGTGGTCTCGGCCAGCGACACGCACAACCGGCGCAACGTCAACCGCTCCACGGAGGAGTCGCTGGACGACATCGCCGAGCTGATCGACCTGCTGCACGGCGCCGGCGCGCAGGCCGAGGTGATCGTGGCGACCAGCTTCGGCTGCCCGTACGAGGGGGACACCGACCCGGCCCGGGTAGCCGCCATCGTGGACCGGGTGGTCCGCGACGGCGCCGACCGGGTGGCCTTCGGCGACACCACCGGCATGGGTACGCCCCGACGGGTCCGCGAGCTGCTGACGGCGGTACGCGACCGCAACGCACACGTCCCCGTGCTGCTGCACTTCCACAACACCCGGGGCACCGCGCTGGCCAACATGCTCACCGCGCTGGAGTTGGGCGTGACCGAGTTCGACGCCAGCGTCGGCGGCCTCGGCGGCTGCCCGTACGCGCCGGGGGCCAGCGGCAACCTGGCCACCGAGGAGGCGGTGCACATGCTGCACGACATGGGCGTCGACACCGGCATCGACCTGGACGCCCTGGTCGAGGTGGCCGAGCTGGCCGAGGAACTGGTCGGCAAGCGGCTCCCGTCGGGGGTGCTCCGCGCCGGCCCGCGTACCCGGCTGACGCCGCTGCCGAGCTGACCGCACGCGGGGGAGGGCCGACCGCACGCGGGGAGGGGCCGGCGTCGTGCCGGCCCCTCCGACGTGCGCGGTCGGTCAGCCCACCGTGGTGAGCGTGGCCGGCCAGCTGTCCTGGAAGATCTGCGACCCGGCGCGGTTCGTGCTGAAGGTGCCGGCGAAGAGGCTGGACACCCGGCTGGCCTCGGTGCTGCTCGGGTACGGGTTGGTGCAGCTGGTGCCGGCGCTGCCGCCGGACATCAGGATCGCGCAGTTGCCGTTGTAGTTGTCGGGCAGGCCGAGGATGTGCCCGATCTCGTGGGTCATGATCCGCAGCGGGCTGTACTGCTGGGCCTGCTGGGTGTCGATGTAGACCCGCCCGTTGCCGAGGCTGGTCCGGACGGCGTACGAGCCGCCGCCGGTGATCTGGTAGATCCGCAGGTTGGAGCCGCAGTTCGCCGTGAGCGTCAGGTTCGACGTGGCGTTGTTCCAGATCGAGGCGGCCTGGTTGGCCGTACCGGCGAAGCTCCCCGCCTGGCTGGTGTTGTAGCAGATGGTCATGGCGGCCGAGGCGGGTGACGGGTTCGCGACCGTGACGCCGAGGGTGGCCAGTGCCGTCGCGACGAACGCGACCGCGAGCCGGTTGAGCCGTGAGGTCATCGCTGACTCCAATCCGGGAGGAGGGGTGTCAGGAGCGTAGCCCCATAAATTCATGATTTTCAATGCCTTCCGATCGGGCGCGACCGGGTGGCGTCGTCCCCGCCGGCCGTGGCTCGCCGGGGGGCGGGGGGATGCGCTAGCCTAACGATCGTTCAGGTCAGTCGGTCCGCCCGCGAGGTGACCGGCTCAGGTGGCGAGGGAGTCGGCGTGACGCTCGACGGTGAGGCACTGGAGCAGCTGCGCAAGCGGGCCCGGGCCGGCGGTGCGGACAAGTACCACGCGGCGAACGCCGCCAAGGGCAAGCTCTTCGCCCGGGAACGGGTCGCGCTCCTGGTTGACGAGGGCTCCTTCGTCGAGGACGGCCTCTACGCCAACGCGATGGCCGAGGGACTCCCGGCCGACGGCGTGGTGACCGGCACCGCCACCATCGACGGCCGCCCGGTCTGCCTGATGGCGAACGACTCCACGGTCAAGGCCGGCAGCTGGGGCGCCCGTACCGTCGAGAAGATCATCCGGATCATCGAGCGGGCCTACTCGACGAGCGTGCCGATGGTCTACCTGGTCGACTCGGCCGGCGCCCGGATCACCGACCAGGTCGACCTCTTCCCCGGCCGCCGCGGCGCCGGCAAGATCTTCTGGAACCAGGTCCGCGCCTCCGGCGCCATCCCGCAGGTCTGCGCGCTCTTCGGGCCGAGCGCGGCCGGCGGGGCGTACATTCCGGCGTTCTGCGACGTGGTCGCCATGGTCGACGGCAACGCCAGCATGTACCTCGGCTCCGACCGGATGGTCGAGATGGTCACCGGCGAGAAGACCACGCTGGAGGCCATGGGCGGCGCCAAGGTGCACTGCGCCGAGTCCGGCGTCGGGCACTTCCTCTGCAAGACCGAGGCCGACGCCCTCGACGTGGTGCGGCGCTACCTGTCCTACCTCCCCGCCAACTGGACGCAGGCCCCGCCGGCCGCGCCCGCCGTCGCGGCGCCGGAGAAGGCCGACCTGGCCGCGCTGGTGCCGGCGAGCGAGCGGCAGGCGTTCGACATGCGGCGGTACGTCAAGGGCCTGCTCGACGACGGCTCCT
Source organism: Micromonospora sp. NPDC048868 (assembly GCF_043198195.1). Lineage (NCBI taxonomy): Bacteria > Bacillati > Actinomycetota > Actinomycetes > Micromonosporales > Micromonosporaceae > Micromonospora > Micromonospora sp. NPDC048868. The sequence goes on along the minus strand of NZ_JBICUN010000010.1, from coordinate 231,873 downwards.
TCTTCGAGATCCAGGCGCTCTGGGCCAAGGAGCTGACGATCGGCTTCGGCCGGCTGAACGGCGAGGTCGTCGGCGTGGTCGGCAACAACTCGATGTTCAAGGGCGGCGTGCTCTTCGTCGACTCGGCCGACAAGGCGACCCGCTTCGTGCAGCTCTGCGACGCCTTCAACGTGCCGCTGCTCTTCCTCTCCGACGTGCCCGGGTTCATGGTCGGCAGCGCGGTGGAGAAGCAGGGCATCATCCGGCACGGCGCCAAGATGATCACCGCGATCTCGGAGGCGACCGTACCCAAGATCTGCGTGGTGGTCCGCAAGGCGTACGGCGCCGGCCTCTACGCGATGGCCGGTCCCGGCTTCGAGCCGGACGCCACGATCGCGCTGCCCACCGCCAAGATCGCCGTGATGGGCGCGGAGGCGGCGGTCAACGCGGTCTACGCCAACAAGATCGCGGCGATCGAGGACGAGGCGGAGCGGGCCGCGTTCGTCGCCGCGAAGCGCGAGGAGTACGAGCGCGACATCGACGTGGTCCGGCTCGCCAGCGAGCTGGTCGTCGACGCGATCGTCGAGCCGCACGAGCTGCGCGCCGAGCTGGTCCGCCGGTTCGCCGCCGCCCGCACGAAGGAGCGGCACTTCTCCCGGCGCCGGCACGGCGTCACCCCGGTCTGATCCCGCCGCCGGCCCCACCTGGCCGGCCCGATCCGAGCGCCCCCGCCCCGCACCGCACCAGCGACCCGTCCGTTCCCGGCCTTGGGCCCGCACCGCACCAGCGACCCGTCCGTTCCCGGCGTCACGAGCGCCCGGCGGCCCATCCACACAGGAGGATTCCATGGACTTCCGGCTCACCGAGGAGCAAGAGGCGCTGCGGGAGAGCGTGCGGGAATTCGCGCGCGAGGTGGTCGCCCCGGTCATCGCGGAGCACTACGAGAAGCACACCTTCCCGTACGAGGTGATCCGGCAGATGGGCAAGATGGGCTTGTTCGGCCTGCCCTTCGCCGAGGAGCACGGCGGCATGGGCGGCGACTACTTCGCGCTCTGCCTCGCCCTGGAGGAGCTGGCCCGGGTCGACTCCAGCGTCGCCATCACCCTGGAGGCGGCGGTCTCGCTGGGCGCGATGCCGATCTACCGCTTCGGCACCGACGAGCAGAAGGCGACGTGGCTGCCGAAGCTGCTCAGCGGCGAGGCGCTGGCCGGCTTCGGGCTGACCGAGCCGGGCACCGGCTCGGACGCCGGGGGCACCCAGACCCGCGCGGTGCTCGACGAGTCGACCAACGAGTGGGTGATCAACGGCTCCAAGGCGTTCATCACCAACTCGGGCACCGACATCACGGCGCTGGTCACCGTCACCGCGGTCACCGGCACCCGCCCGGACGGCGCCAAGGAGCTGTCCACGATCATCGTCCCCTCGGGTACGCCGGGCTTCACCGTCGCGCCGGGCTACTCGAAGGTCGGCTGGAACGCCTCGGACACGCACGAGCTGACCTTCGACGACTGCCGGGTGCCGGCGGCGAACCTGCTCGGCGAGCGCGGCCGGGGCTTCGCCCAGTTCCTGCGCATCCTCGACGAGGGGCGGATCGCCATCGCCGCCCTGGCCGTCGGCCTCGCCCAGGGCTGCGTCGACGAGTCGATCAGGTACGCGAAGGAACGCCAGGCGTTCGGCCAGCCGATCGGCAACTACCAGGCGATCCAGTTCAAGATCGCCGACATGGAGATGAAGGCGCACACCGCCCGGCTGGCCTACTACGACGCCGCCGCGCGGATGCTCGCCGGCGAGCCGTTCAAGCGGCAGGCCGCCATCGCCAAGCTGCACGCCAGCACCATCGCCGTGGACAACGCCCGCGAGGCCACCCAGATCCACGGCGGCTACGGCTTCATGAACGAGTACCCGGTGGCCCGCTTCTGGCGCGACTCCAAGATCCTGGAGATCGGCGAGGGCACGTCCGAGGTGCAGCGCATGATCATCGCGCGCGATCTGGGCATGTGACGGCGACGGGTCCGATGGCGTCGAGGCAGCCGCCTCCGCGCCACCGGGCCCGCCCGGTGTGACCGGCCCGCTGTCGGATATCCGCGCCGGGGCGTCGGCAGGGCGACGTTCGGCTGCCGTCGGTCGTACCCCGTCCGTACCCTTCCTGCCCATGACGCCGGTTCATGATCGTTCGCCGCATCCGGGCGGTCGTACCGGGCTGCCGGAGCTGTTGCGCGGGCACCGGCTCGCCGCCGGCCTGACCCAGGCCGAGCTGGCGGGCCGGGCCGGCGTGGGCATCCGGACCGTTCGCGACCTGGAGCGGGGCCGCTCGTCCCGGCCGCAGCGCACCACGGTCGAGCTGCTCGCCGGCGCACTGGAGCTGGCCGGAGCCGTCCGGGCGACGTTCCTGGCCGCCGCCCGGGGGCCGGTCCCGGCCGCCGCGCCGGCCACCCCCCGCGGCGCCCCGCCGGCCCGCGTCGACCTCGACCACCACGCCGGTACGCCGACCGCGCTCCCGCCTCCGGTCGCGCTGGTCGGCCGCGACCGTGACCTGACCGAGCTGGCCGGGTTGTTCACCGACGGGCACGGGCCCCGGCTGGCCAGCCTGGTCGGGCTGGCCGGCGTGGGCAAGACCGCGCTGGCACTCTCGGTGGTCCACGCGGTCGCCGACGACCATCCCGGCGGGGCGGCCGGAGTGCTCATCGGCGAGGGCTCGGACGCGGCCGACGTGCTCTCCGCCTCGGTCGCCGTCTTCGGCGTCGCCCGGCTGCCCGAGCTGAGCGCCCGCCTCGCCGGCCGGCCGGCGCTGCTGCTCGTGGACGCGGCCGAGCGGGCCCCCGACGCGGTCGCCGAGACGGTGCACCGGCTCGCCGGGGCGGTGCCGTCGCTGCGGGTGCTGGTCACCGGCCGGCACCCGGTCGGCCTGCCCGGGGAGCGGGTGTGGCCGGTCGCCCCGCTCGACGTGCCGCCGCCGGGTAGCGAGCGGGAGGGCCCGGCGGCGCTGGCCGACTATCCCGCCGTGGCTCTCTTCACCGCCCGGCTCGCCCAGGTCCGCCGGGAGCCGCCCGGCCCCGCCGAGCTGCCCGCCCTCGCCGCCCTGGTACGCCGCCTGGGCGGGCTCCCGCTCGCCATCGAGCTGATGGCGGCCCGGGGCCGGATCCTCGACCTCAACGAGCTGCTCGACCGGTACGGCGACCGCGTCCTCGACCTGACCACCTCGTCGGGGGCGGCCGGGCGGCCGGGCTGGGACAGCACGGAGCCGGGCCGTCCGGAGAGCCCACGGGCGGCGGTGGCGGAGACCCTGCGCGACGCGGTGGCCGTCAGCTACCGCCTCCTCGCCCCCGACGAGCGGGCCGCGTTGCGCCGGCTCGCCGCGTTCGGCAACCGCTGGTCGGTCGAGCTGGCCGAGGAGATGCTCGCCGACCCCGCCGACCGGGACGGGACGGTGGTCGTGGACCCGGTGCCGCTGCTCGACCGGCTCGTCGAGCTCGGTCTGCTCAGCGTGCGGGGCGCCGGGCCGTTCCGGTTCCGCCTGCTCGACGCCGTACGGGACTTCGCCGCGGAGCAGGCGACCGGCGCCGGCGAGCTGACCGCGATCCGGCGCCGGCACGCGCAGGTCGTCGCCCGGCTGGTGGCGCGGACCGCACCGGAGCTGGCCGGGGCCAACCTGCCGGCGGCGGTGCACCGCCTGGACGAGGTGTCCGGCGACATCAGCTCCGCCCTGGCGCACGCCGCCGTCGACGACCCGCTGACCGCGCTGCGGTTGGCGGCGGCGCTGTCGCGGTGGTGGCGGTTCCGGGGGCGCGACGTCCCCGGCAGGCAGTGGCTCCGGCGCCTGCTGGCGGATCCGCGTACCGCCGATGTCGACCCGGTGCTGCGGGCGTGGGCGTTCCTCGGGGTGGCCCGGCTCGCCGCCGAGCACGGTGCCGGGGCCGAGGAGCTGCCGGCTGCGCGGCGGGCGTTGGCCGCGTTCCGGGACGCGGGCGACGTCACCGGGGAGTTGGAGGCGCGCTCGGTGCTCTGCGCGCTGCTGATCGCCCTCGGCGAGCACGACGAGGCGCGTACGCAGGCCGAGGCGGTGCTCGCGCTGGCCGTCCGGCACGGGCGGACCCGCGACATGACGGTGGCGCAGAACAACCTCGCCTGGCACGACATCCGGGTCGGTGACCTGGCGGCCGCCCGGCGCCGGCTGGCCGCGGTCGACCGGCTCGCCGCGCAGGGCGGGGAGCAGCGGCTGCGGGTGCTCGCGCGGGCCAACCTCGCCGAGGTGTCCCGCCTGGAGGGCCGCTACGCCGACGCCGTCGACCAGGGCCGGCGGGTGGTGGCGGCGCTGGCGGACCTCGGCGACCCGGGCCACCGTCGCCGGGTGCTCGGCACGGTGGGACTGGCGCTGGCCCGCGACGGCCGGTCCGCCGAGGCGGCCGAGGTGCTGGCCGAGCTGCGCCCACCCCCGGTGCCCCGCGCCGAGGAGGTCTGGTCGCCGGGTGCGCCGACGCCCGGGGCGCGCCCGGAGGACGGGATCTGCGCGCTGATCGAGGGGAACCTGGCCCTGTGCCGGGGCGACCGTGAGCTGGCGGCGGAGTGGTTCGCCGCCGCGGCGGAAGCGGGCGTCGACGGCCAGGACCGGCGTGACGTGGTGGAGGCGTTGGTGGGGCTGGCCGCCAGTTCGGGTGACCCCGGCGTGCTGGACCGTCTCGACCGGGCCTGCCGGCAGAGCGGTGTCCGGCTGCTGCCGCACGAGGAGGAGCAACTGCGCCTGTGGAGGGCGGGCCGGAGCGGGTGGCCCGTCGGCGACGGTGTCGGTCGTCACCTGGACGGCGTTGCGCAGAGCGAGCGGAGGGCGTCGCGCAGAGCGACCGGGGGTGACGCGGGCGACGAAGCCCCTCTTGCTACCCCTCGCTCGTCGCCCGCGCCATCACCCCCCGGTGCGTCCCCACTGCCCGAAGACTAGCCACCGCCCGCACGCGGTCCCGTCCGGTTTGAACGTCTATCGTCCCGTGGGCGCGGCAGTTCTGCCGCTCTTTCTGCCGGTGCCGAGCGGGCCCCGGGAACGGGTCAGGAGGGCGTGGCCGTCTCGTCGCAGTCGGCGGCGGATCCGGTGCTTCCGGCGGTGGCGCCGGGGTGCACCGCGTCCCGGACCCGGCGCAGCCCGTCGAGCAGGGCGTCCAGGGCCGCCGGGTCGAGCTGGCCGGTGAACCACTGCTCGATGATCCGTAGGTGCCCGGGCAGGGTCTCGTCGAGGCGTTGCAGGCCGGTGGCGGTGACCACGGCGAACGAGCTGCGCCGGTCGGAGGGGCAGGCGCGGCGGGTGAGCAGCCCGTCGCGTTCCATCCGGTCCACCACGCGGGTGACGCCGCTCGTCGAGAGCGAGGTCTGGGCGGCGAGGTCGGTCATCCGCAACTGGTTGCCGGGTGAGCGGGCGAGTCTGGTCAGCACCTCGAACTCGACCGGTGAGAGGCCGTGCTCCTCGAACTGGGCGGCGAACCGGGCCGAGAGCCCGGCGTGCGCCTCGACGAGCAGGCCGACAGCGGTGATCCGGGGGTCGTCGAACACGTTCTGGTCCACGCGCCCATCGTAGCAGTACTTGACATGAGGAATATTGCTGTGCCTATAGTTGCTGCGACAGTCGTTGGGCTACTAAACAACTTTCCCCACGGAGGGCAGCTTCATGACCAGCAGCACCGCACCGGTTACCCGCGACTGGGACGGCCTCACGATCCCGACCGCCGGCACCTACCTGCTGGACGCCGCGCACAAGCGCGTGGGCTTCGTCGCCCGGCACATGATGGTCAGCAAGGTACGCGGTGAGTTCGCCGACGCCAGCGCCACCATCACCGTCGCCGAGGACCCGATGCAGTCCTCGGTCAGCGCCACCATCCAGGCGGCCACCATCAACACCAACCAGGCCGACCGGGACGCGCACCTGCGCAGCCCCGAGTTCCTCGACGCCGAGGCCTTCCCGACCCTGGAGTTCCGCAGCACGGCCGTGAAGTCCCGCGACGGCAACGAGTTCGTCCTCTCCGGCGAGCTGACCATCAAGGGCGTCACCCGCCCGGTCGACCTGGAGGTCGAGTTCGAGGGCGTCGGCCGCAGCCCGTTCGGGCAGGACATCTTCGGCTTCTCCGCCTCCACCGAGATCGACCGCGAGGACTTCGGCCTGACCTGGAACGTCGCCCTGGAGACCGGGGGCGTGCTGGTCGGCAAGAAGATCAAGATCGAGATCGAGGGCGAGGCCGTCCGCCAGGCCTGATCCGCCGTACCGCTTCCGGGCCCGCGCCGCGTCACGGCGCGGGCCCGACGCGTGTACGCACGGTCAGAGCCGCCGACCGGGTGCGATTTGTCACGACTCATTCGCGGTTCGATCGGGTGCCGGGCGCCGCCGCTGGGTAGAGATGCCGCCGGGAGCGCGTCCGCCGACCGGAGTACGGTCGTCCCGGCCGTGGGACCGCCGCGACCTCCTCTGGTCCCGGCGATGCCGACACTCCTAACGTGGAGGGGTTAACCACGCGCTTACCGGGCCGGCACGGTCCGACTGCGCCTCGCGCCGGGAGGAAACATGGGCAGGGACGTCGAGCAGGGCGCCTTCTCCCGGGAGGACCGGGTTCGCTACCGACAGAAGGTCCGGCGGTGCCTGGACGTCTTCGCCCTGATGCTTGACGACTTCGGCTTCGACGCCGACCGGCCGATGACCGGGCTGGAGATCGAGCTGAACCTGGTCGACTCGGCGGCCGAGCCGGCGATGCGCAACGAGCAGATCCTCGCCGACATCGCCGACCCGCTCTTCCAGACCGAGCTGGGCCAGTTCAACCTGGAGCTGAACGCGCCGCCCCGGCTGATCGAGGGCAACGGCTTCGCCGACTACGAGCAGGACCTGCGCGGCAGCCTCTCCCGCGCCGACGAGCGGGCCGCCAAGTCGGACGCGAAGATCGTCCTGGTCGGCATCCTGCCCACCCTCACCGAGCGTCACCTCGTCGAGGACAACCTCTCCACCAACGAGCGGTACCGGGTGCTCAACGACCAGATCGTCGGCGCCCGGGGCGAGGACATCGAGCTCGACATCCGAGGCGTCGAACGCCTCCAGACCCACACCGACTCGATCGCCCCCGAGGCCGCCTGCACCAGCCTCCAGTTCCACCTCCAGGTCGCCCCGGACAGCTTCGCCGACTACTGGAACGCCTCCCAGGCCATCGCCGGGGTGCAGGTGGCCGTCGGGGCCAACTCGCCCTTCCTCTACGGGCGCCAGCTCTGGGCGGAGACCCGCATCGCCCTGTTCGAGCAGGCCACCGACACCCGGCCGGACGAGCTCAAGGCGCAGGGCGTACGACCCCGGGTCTGGTTCGGCGAACGCTGGATCACCTCGATCTTCGACCTCTTCGAGGAGAACGTCCGCTACTTCCCGCCGCTGCTGCCGATCTGCGAGGACGAGGACCCGGTCGAGGTCCTGCACGGCGGCGGCGTACCGGAGCTGGGCGAGCTGCGCCTGCACAACGGCACCGTCTACCGGTGGAACCGGCCGGTCTACGACATCATGAACGGCCGCCCGCACCTGCGGGTGGAGAACCGGGTGCTACCGGCCGGCCCGACCGTGGTCGACATGCTGGCCAACGCCGCCTTCTACTTCGGGCTGGCGCGCGGGCTGGCGGAGTCCGACCGGCCCATCTGGAGCCAGCTCACCTTCAGCTCCGCCGAGGAGAACTTCCACGCCGCCGCCCGGCGCGGCATGGACGCCGTCCTGCACTGGCCCCGCCTCGGCGAGGTGCCGGTGACCAAGCTGGTCCTGGACGTCCTGCTGCCCAAGGCGGCCGCCGGGCTCGACCGGTTCGGGGTGTCCCCGGCCGAACGTGACCGGCTGCTCGGCATCATCGAGCAGCGCTGCCGTACGGGCCGCAACGGCGCGGTCTGGCAGACCGAGGCGGTCTGGGCGGCCGAGCGGCACCGCGGCATGGACCGGGGCGCCGCCCTGCACCACATGGTGCAGCGCTACGCCGAGCTGCAACGCAGCAACGAGCCAGTGCACACCTGGCCCGTCGACTGACCCGGCCGGGGCGCTCCGCGGCGGTGACACCCCTCAGCGGGCCGGGGTGGGAGTGCGGCGGTGAGGCCCTTCAGCGGGCCGGGGTGGGAGTGGCCCACGCCGCCCGGCTGCCGGTCAGCGGGTGCGGCGGCCGGAGCGGGATCGGCGGCCGGTGGCCTGCGGTTCCGCCGGATCGTCGGCGGCCGGCACGGCCGGCTCCCCGGTCGACGCCGACGCCGGCGTGCCGTCCCCGGGGACCGAAGCGGCCGGCTCCCCTGCCGGCGTGCCGGACGCGGCCGGCTCTCCGCCCGGCGTGCCGGTCGCGGTCGCGGGCCGCGCGGCGGCGGGGACCGGCGTCGGTTCACGGTCGGCGGGGAACACCCCTCCGCCCGCCGCGGCGGGACCTCCGCCCGGCGCACTGCCGCCGGACCCGGTGAAGGCACCGCTGCCGCCCGACATGGTGGAGGCGTGGCTGCCGCCCGGCCTGGTGAAGGCGTCGCTGCCGCCCGGCCCGGTGGAGGCGTCGCTGCCGCCCGGCGTCGTGCGGGTGTCGCTGCCGTCGGGCGTCGCCTGGGCGTCGCCGTCGGTGCCGCCGAACGGAGGGGTCTGCCGCCCCGGGTCGCCCGGTTGGTCGGCGGGTTCGCCGGTGCGTTGGCGGGGGACCCGCACGGGCCCCCGGGCCGCGGCCCGTCTGGCGGCCCGCTGGGCGAGGACGGTGACCAGGACGGCGCCGCCGACCCCGACGATCACCGCGTACGGCGCGATCAGGTGTGCCGACACCTGCTCCGGGCTGATCGCGGTCAGCCTCGGCACCGCCAGGAAGTACGCGGTCGCGACGAGCAGCGGCCCGGCCGCACCCGAGGCGGCCGCCCCGACCCGGTGGTCGGGGTCCCGGGCGTCCCGGCGGGCCGCGAGGGCACCGATCACCAGCGCGGAACCGAGGGACAGCAGCGCGCCAGGCCAGTAGAAGTAGTCGCGGATCCAGTACCTCCCGTCGTCGGGGCCGAGCTGCCAGATGCCGAGCTGGGCGCTGGTCAGGCCGCGCCCGGCCAGCACACCGTCCACGACGGCGATCACGGCGAGCAGCCAGAGCCAGCCGACGGTGGCGAGCACGTTGTTCGCGGCGGCCCGCGAGCGCAGCGCCCAGGCCGCCGTCAGCACGCCGACCAGCACGCCGACCGCCGCGTAGGCGGCCGCGACGTTCCGGGGTGAACCGGTGTCGGCCACCGCCACCGCCTGCCGCGCCGGTACGGCCACCAGCAGCACGGTGATCAGCGCGCCCACCCCGGCGGCCACGGCGAGCGCGGCGGAGCCGAGGACGCCGCCACCCGGTCCGGCCGGAGTCGCGTCGGCGGGACCGGTGTCCGGTTCCGGGGCGCGGTCGCGCAGCCGCTGCGCGCAGACCGCGCCGAAGACCGTCGAGGTGGCCGCGATCCAGGTGGCCCAGATCAGGCCCGCCACCCAGGCGGTCGCGCTGGCGGTCGCGTCCGCCGGCGCCCAGTTGATGATGCCCAGCCCGTAGCCGAAGCCCAGTTGGGCCGCGCCCGCGCCGGCAGCGACGCCGACCGCGATCGCGATCGATCCTCCCCAGCCTCGTCTGGCCATGCCGGGGAGCGTAACGTCCCGTGGTCGGCGCGGCGAGTCGTGGCGGTCCGGCCCGGGCAACCGCGATGACGCAGGCGTTGACGGGAGCGGGTACGGTCGCCGGTGATCGAGGCGGGGTGGGCGTATGACGGACGGGGACACGGGCGCGCGGGACGGCGCCGGGCCGGACCGGTCGGCGTTGCTGCTCAGGGGCGGGCTGGCCGTCGTGCTGCTCGCTGCCGTCGGCGCGACCGGCGGCTGGCTCCTGGCCGGCGAGGACGACCCGTCGGCCCCGCCGCCGGCGGCGTCGGAGGGCCTGCCCGCCACCAGCGTGCCCGCCGCGACCCGATCGACCCCGGGCCGGTCCGCGCCGGCGGCGGCTCCCCGGACGACCGCACCTAGCCGCTCCGCCGGGCTGACGATCCCGCCGCTCGTCGGCGAGGAGTTCACGGACGCCCGCGAGGAGCTCCGCGACAAGCGGCTGGGCTGGCGGCTCGTCTTCGGCCGTGGCACCGGGACGACCGTGGAGCGCACCTCCCCGGAGGTGGGCGCCGAGGTGCAGCCCGGGCGCACCGTGACGCTCTACGTGAGCGGTCCGGCGCCGGCCGCCACCGTGCCGGACGTGGTGGGCGACGACTGCGACGACGCGGCGGACGAGCTCGTCGACGAGGGCTTCTACCCGCAGTACCGGACGGGCAGGACCGGCAAGGTCAGCCGCCAGGATCCGCCCGGCGACGGTGCGGGCCGGTGGAACGACCAGGTGTCGATCTGGTGCGGCGACGCGCCGGAGGACGGCGATTCGCCCTCCCCGACGCCGTGACGGAGCGTCCGACACGCTGATCCCGGCCGATGGCCTCCGGGACCGCTAGGTTGGCGGTCAGGGCCCGCGACGCCCGCCCGGGCCGGGAGAGGACGCGCCATGAGTGAGCGTCAGCGAGCGAATCATCGGCACCGTGCGGTGGTGCCTCATGTCGGCACGCAGCGGAGCGGAGTGCAGGCATGAGCGACGACCGCCGGGAGCCGCCCGCCGGGGAACACGACGACCGGACCCGCCCGCTGCCTCCGTCGGGCGATCCCCCGGCCGGGCCGGAACCCGACCGTACGCAGCCGCTGCCCCGCCCCGACCGGAGCGCCCCGGACGCCGGCGACGGCACCCGACCGGTGCCCGGCGATACCGCCCCGCTGGACCGTACGGCCGCCGTGCCGCCGGAGCGGTCCGGGCCGGCGGCGTGGTCCGGCCGGGCGGAGGTGCGGCCCGGCGGCCCGGCCGACCAGCCGGAGGCCGAGTGGTACGCCGAGGAGCAGGACTCGCGGCGCTGGTGGCTGCCGATCCTGTGGGGCGTGATCGTGCTGCTGCTGCTCGGCCTGCTCGGCGCCGGGCTTTGGCTGGCCCTCCAGTCAACGGACGACGATCCGAGCGGGCCGGAGCCGTCGCCGTCGCCGTCGGTGCCCCGCGCGTCGCCGACCACCGCCGCGCCGACCTCGGCGGCCCCCACCAGTTCGTCGCCCTCGGCGTCCCCGACGCCCTCGGCGCCGGCCGAACTGCCGATGCCGCCGGTGGTGAACCTGCCGCTGGAGACGGCGCAGGCCATCCTGGACGACGTCGGGCTGGACCACCGGGTCGAGTACGAGACGTCGGACCGTCCGGCCGGCACGGTGATCCGCACCGAACCGGCGGCGGGGGAACTGGTGCCGGCGGACGAGGAGGTCACGCTGGTGGTGGCCCGCGAGGCCGCCTCGCCGACCGGCGGGGTCACACCGTCGGTCGAACCGACCGCCACCCGGTGAGCCGCCGGCCCGCGCCGCCGCGTCACCACATGCGTCGTCTCGTTCCGACCATGCCGAGCCCGGCCAGCGAGATGGCCAGTCCGAAGATGCCGGACCAGAAGAGGGAACGGTGGACGTCGTCGGGCGCGGGGCGGGCGGCGTGTGCCGCACCGTCCGGGGAGCCCGTGGGAACCCCGGCCCCGGCGGCGGGCCCGGAGTCGCCCGCGGCGCCGAGCGCGTCCGGTTCGTCCGGCCCGGTCAGCGCGTACGGGGGGTCGAGGGCGTCCGGCACGTCGTCGTAGGGCGGGTCCTCGTCCACCACGGTGATCTCCGGTGCCGGGACCGGGGTGGTCAGCCGCGTGGTGGACGAGAGGGCGGGATCGCGGACCACGACCACCAGTGTGGTGGCGGCGCCGATCAGCGCCAGTAGTCCGAAGGCGTAGGCGATACGGGAGCGGTGGTGCCGCCGCGCGGCGGGCTGATTGACCATGGCCATCCCAGGTTCGGGGTCCTGGACGCGCGGGGTGGAAACGTGCCGGGGTGGGCGTACCTCATCCTATGGCGACGGCACGCCCCTCGGCTGCCGATCGCGCAGGTCAGCCCACCCGGACCGGGGTGCGGGCGGCGGGCCGGCGCGGCGCGCGCACGGTGTGCGGACGCGGCTCGGGGGCCGAGCGCAGGTGGCGCAGCCCCTCCCGCTGGACGAAGATCGACCGCCGGCTGACCGCGTCCCCCGATGCGTTCAACTCGTAGCCTTCGAGCCAGATCCAGCCGTCGTAGGTCGGCCAGTCCAGCACCCGGATGACCCGGAACATGATGGGCCTGAGGAACTGGACACTCGCCGCGCGAGTCACGTGCACTACGTCACCGGAGCGGGGAAGCACATGGGCTCCTGGGAAGGGTCGGCCGGCCGACGGGCCGGCGGTGGGGTCGGGGGACGTCGATGGCCCGGTGGCGGGGTCGTGCCTCGTGGACCGGTCTTGCGGGCGGTGGTGGTCGGGCCGTATCCGCTGGTGGCGAACCGCCACCCGACCAACACTCGGCTACTCCGGGTACCGCTCCCGCCGCCGCAGCCAACTGGCGTGCAGCGGCGAGGTCATCAACCCGGGGCAGGTCTGGTTGTCGACTGCCGGGCGCTCCCACCGCCGCGCGTCCCGCGGTCCGTGGGGTCACCACGGCGAGGAAGCGGACGGAGACGGTGAGTAACCCGTGCCATACGGACAGAGTGCATCAGCGACGTGCTTCATGCAAGTTGCACGTCGACTTTTGCCGATACGTGAGCGGCTCGTGCAAAGCTGCGCTTGAAGCCATTCACGTATGCCCGGCACACTGGGAGCGGTTTCGCCCGTCGCGGCCGGCCGATGACCGGCACCACCCCACGCCGCGAACGACGCCCGCCGTACGACGGTCGCGCCCCTGGCGGGTGACGACAGTGGCGCACGGCGAGGCGGAGGTGGACCGGGTGAGGCCTGACAGGCGGTGGTTCCGACCAGCGGGCGGGGTCGTGTCGTGAGCGAGCGGCGCAGCCCCACCATCCGGCGGCGTCGCCTCGGCGCCGAACTGCGCCGGCAGCGGGAGGGGGCCGGCATCACCATCGAGGCGGTCGCCGAGCAGCTGGAGTGCTCGGCGTCGAAGGTCTCGCGGATCGAGACCGGCCACACCACGGCGACGCCACGCGACGTGCGGGACATGCTGCGGATCTACGGCGTGGTGGGTGCCGAGAGCGACGAGCTGGTGCAGATCGCCCGCGAGGCGCGGCAGAAGGGCTGGTGGCACCCCTACAGCACGGTGCTGGTCGGCGCGTACGTCGGGCTGGAGGCGGCGGCCGGTTCGATCCGGGCGTACGAGCAGCAGGTGGTGCCCGGGCTGCTGGAGACCGAGGACTACGCGGGCGCGATGATCCGGGCCGCCCGGCCCGACTTCACTCCCGAACAGGTGCGGCAACGGGTGCGTGTCCGTCTGGGCCGTCAGTCGTTGTTGACGCAGGATGATCCGGTCGATCTGTGGGTGGTGCTCGATGAAGCGGTGGTGAGTCGTCCGGTGGGCGGGGACGAGGTAATGCGTGACCAGCTGAAACACCTGGTCGAGGTGGCGGAACTGCCGAACGTGACGCTCCAGATCCTGCCTTTCGCGGTAGGGGCGCACGCCGGCATGGACGGCACCTTCACGATCCTCAGCTTCCCTGAGCCCGGTGATCCGGATGTCGTGTACGCGGAGAATGCCACGGGTGGGCTCTTCCTGGAGAAGAGTGACGAACTGCAGAAGTACAGCTTCATCTTCGATCACATCCGAGCGGCGGCCATTCGTCCTGAGGAGTCCATCGCACACATCGCGAAACTGGCAGAGGAGCCGATGTGGAAAGGGCGACCAAAAGGTTCCCCGTGGACCTGACGCAGGCGACGTGGTTCAAGAGCTCGAAGAGCGGGCCGAACTGCGACAACTGCGTGGAGGTGGCGTACGTGACGGGGGCGGTCGGTGTGCGGGACTCGAAGGACAAGACGGGCCCGGCCCTGGTCTTCTCCCCGGGTGGCTGGCACGCCTTCGTCGCCGGCGCCAGGGGCGGTGTGTTCGACAAGGGCTGACGGGACCGGAACGTGACGGGATGCCTCCGCCCGGCAGTGGAGCCGGGCGGGGGCATCGTCGTGCCCGCGTCCGGACCGGTCGCGAAGTCGTCCCGCCGTCGGCGTCGCCACATCGGGTCCCGTGTCGTTGTACCCCTCGGCACGGCGGTGGTCGACGAGCCGCCGCCGGGATCGGCAACCGAGCGAGGCAGGCGAGACGGATGACGACGATCGGTTCGGACAACCTCACCAACGGGCCGGGCAAGCCGGAACGGTTCGGGGGCAAGTACCGGGGGGCACGGCGGGACACCGTCCTCACCGAGGTGGTGTCGACCGACACCGAGATGGGTGGCCGGGAGAGCCCGGCCGCGCCGCCGGAGCAGCCCGGTCCGCCGCTCTCCCTGCCCTCGCTGGACCCCAACCCGCTGACCGAGCCGTCGTTCCCGCCCGGCAACTGGTCGGTGGAGCCGCCCGAGTCGCTGGTCGACCATCCGCTGCTGCGCGGGCTGCTGATGGAGCTGCCCCCGAAGGGCAGCGTCCCGCCGCCCGGCTGGCTCGACCGCTGGTTCGAGGCGACCCGGGCGATCCTGGAACTGCTATACGTGCAGGGCCCCGGCCGCTCGCGGTGACGCGGGCCGCACCGGCACGGCCCGCTCCACGAGCCGGCTGTGCCGCAGGGCGTGGCGTACGCCGATGGCGGCGACGCCCAGCACGCCCAGGGTGACCGCCGGCCCGGCCACACCGGGTCCGGAGAGCAGGTCCGGGGCGCTCGCCGCAGCCACCGCGGGCAGGATCACCAGCCCGGTGACCTGCACCGGGAGCCCGATCAGCGGGTGCGCGGCGGAGGCCCGCAGGCCGTGCGGCGCCGGGGTGCCCGGGGCCGACGAGAGCGCGCCCGCGCCCGCCCGCAGCCGGCGTACCCGGCGCACCGTGCAGGCCGCGACCACGAGCGCGGGGGCAACGGCGAGGGTGAGGCCGGCGGCCGCCCGGTCCGCAGGGGTCGCGCCGGCGCTGGAGAGCCCCGCGCCCAGCACGGCGGCCGTCAGGCCCAGGCCGGTCAGCGTCAGGGCGAGCACCCATCCGGTACGCCGGCGCAGGGCCCGGGCGTGGTCCAGCCGGGGCAGCCCGTCCGCGAGCCAGCCGGCGACGAGCCAGACGGCGGCCAGCGACAGCAGCACGGTCAGGTGAATCTCCATGACAGACAGCCTTGCCCGTTTTCGACGACCGTGAATCCGGGCAGGTCCCCGGTTCGTCCCGCAGCCGCCGCCCCTAGGGGGTCATCCCTCCGGTGGTATGGGGAAGTCGACATGTTTGAATTCCCGTTTGCGCCCCCCTACCCTCAGCTTGATCGGCATTCATCGATTCACTCGTCTCGAACAGTTGGACGGTCGGTGCCGGTCGGAGGGAGTAGAAGATGGGTCTTCCACGCAGGTCCGTACTCGTCGGGGTGGCCGCGCTGGCCATGGTGGCCACCGCCACGCCCGCCATGGCCGCCGAACCGGTGGGCACGATCCGCGCCGCTGGCGGCGCCACCGCCGTGGCCGACAGCTACATCGTCGTCTTCAAGGACAGCTCGGTCGCCCGCAGCAGCGTCGGTGACACCGCGCAGCGGCTGGTCGGCCGGCACGGCGGCGCGGTCGCCCGCACCTACGGCGCCGCCCTGCGCGGCTTCGAGGTCCGAGTCGACGCCAGGGCCGCCGCCCGCATCGCCGCGGACCCCGCCGTGGCGTACGTCGAGCAGAACCACACGGTCTCCATCGCCGGCACCCAGACCAACCCGCCCTCCTGGGGCCTGGACCGGATCGACCAGCGCGCCCTGCCGCTGAACAGCTCCTACACGTACCCGAACACGGCGAGCAACGTGCACGCCTACATCATCGACACCGGCATCCGGTTCAGCCACAGCGACTTCGGCGGCCGGGCGGTCTCCGGCTACGACGCCGTCGACGGCGGCTCGGCCGACGACTGCAACGGGCACGGCACGCACGTCGCCGGCACCGTCGGCGGTTCGGCGTACGGCGTCGCCAAGGGCGTCCAGCTCGTCGGCGTACGCGTGCTGAACTGCCAGGGCAGCGGCACGAACGCCGGCGTCATCGGCGGCGTCGACTGGGTGACCGCCAACGCGGTCAAGCCGGCCGTGGCCAACATGAGCCTCGGCGGCGGCGCGAACACCTCGCTCGACACCGCCGTGCGCAACTCCATCAACTCCGGCGTGAGCTACGGCCTCGCGGCCGGCAACGACTCCGGCGGCAACGCCTGCAACACCTCGCCCGCCCGGACCGCCGAGGGCATCACCGTCGGCTCCACGACCAACACCGACGCCCGGTCGTCGTTCTCCAACATCGGCACCTGCCTGGACATCTTCGCGCCCGGCTCGTCGATAACCTCGGCGTGGCACACCAACGACACCGCCACCAACACGATCAGCGGCACCTCGATGGCGACCCCGCACGTGGTCGGCGTCGCGGCCCTGGTGGCCAGCGCCAACCCGACCTGGACGCCGCAGCAGGTCCGCGACTACCTGGTGAACAACGCCACCAGCAACGTGGTGACCAACCCGGGCACCGGTTCGCCGAACAAGCTGCTCTACGTCGTCAACGGCGACACCCCGCCGCCGACCAACGACTTCTCCGTCTCGGTCTCGCCGACGGCCGGCTCGACCGCGCCGGGTGGCTCGGTGACCGCCACGGTCGCCACCGCCACGACCAACGGCTCCGCCCAGTCGGTGAGCCTCTCGGCGAGCGGGCTGCCGTCCGGGGCGACCGCCTCGTTCAGCCCGGCCACCGTCACCTCGGGTGGCTCGTCGGCGCTGACCATCAGCACCTCGGCGAGCACGCCGGCCGGCACCTACTCCGTGACCGTGACGGGCACCGCGGCCTCGGGCAGCAGGACCGCCACCTACTCGCTGACGGTCACCGGCACCGGCGGCGGCTGCTCCGGCACCAACGGCACCGACCTCGCGATCCCGGACACGAACGTCGCGGTGAGCAGCTCGATCGTGATCGCCGGCTGCGCCCGGAACGCCTCGTCGGCCTCCACCGTCGCGGTGAACATCGTGCACACCTACCGCGGTGACGTCGTCATCGACCTGGTCGCGCCGGACGGCTCGGCCTACCGGCTGAAGAACAGCAGCTTCTTCGACGGCGCGGACAACATCAACGCCACCTACACGGCGAACCTGTCGAGCGAGGCGGCGAACGGCACCTGGCAGCTGCGGGTGCGCGACGTCTACTCGGGCGACACCGGCTACCTGAACACCTGGACCCTCACCCTCTGATTTGAGTGCAGGGAAGGGCCCCTTCCTATCGCCTACGCGATAGGAAGGGGCCCTTCCTTACGTCTTGGCGGCGTCAGACCGAAAAGCTGGCGGGGCGCTCCGTGGCCGGGGCCGGCGGCTTCGCCTTCCACAGCCCCGTCTTCTGGCCGGCGAGCCGGGTCAGGTAGGCCGGGTTGAGGATCACGTAGCGCTTCCAGAGCCGCTTGGGCTCCAGACCGAGACGCCAGAACCACTCCAGGCCCGCCCGCTGCATCCACGGCGGGGGCTGGCGCAGCAGGCCGGCGTGGTAGTCGAAGGCCGCCCCGACCGCCATCAGCGGCATGTCCAGCAGCGGCCGCATGGCGTACGTGAATACCTCCTGGCGCGGGCAGCCCAGCCCGACCAGCACGAGCCGGGCCCCGCTGGACCGGATCCGGTCGGCGATCTCCACGTCCTCGCCCGGCTGCACCGCCCGGAACTTGGACGGCTCCACCCCGGCGATCTTCAGCGCCGGGAACATCCGCTCCAGCGCCGGGATCAGCCTGGCCAGGGTCTCCTCGGTCGACCCGTAGAGGTAGACCGGCAGCCCCTCGTCGGCGAAGCGGGCGAGCACGTGCAGGGTCAGGTTCGGGCCGTAGACCCGGTCGGTCAGCCCCGCGCCGTGCAGCAGGTTGAGCGCCCAGCGCACCGGCTGGCCGTCGGGGGTGACCACGTCGAAGGAGTTCAGCCGGGCGTTGTGTGCCGGGTCGAGCACCCCGGTCATCACGCCGTGCACGGCCAGTGCCGTCAGCGCCAGCGGCCGGCGTTCCTGCGCGGCGGCCACCACCTGCTCGGTCGCCTCGGCGTAGTCGGTGGCGTCGACCAGGACCCCGAGGACGTTCCGCTTGCCTCTGCCGGTCATGCGCCCGGCACCCACTTGTCCACGTTGGCCTCGTAGATCTCGCGCATGATCATGGGCACGTCGTAGACCTGCTTCCACTCGGGGTAGTCGGCCTGGAAGGCCTCGTTCGAGCCGATCCACCACTTGTGGTCGCCGATCCGGTTGGCCTCGACGTACTCGGTGACCATCTCCTGGCCGGTGATCTGCTCGGCGAGCGCGAACGCCTCGCGGTTGGAGGTGTTCGAGTGCCGGCCGCCGCCGAGGTTGTAGACCGCCGCCGAGCGCGGGTTGCGGAAGAACGCCTCGAAGGCGCTGACCACGTCCGAGCTGTGGATGGCGTCGCGGACCTGCTTGCCCTGGTAGCCGAAGATCTTGTAGGTGCGGCGCTCCATGTTGGCGCGCATCACGTAGCCGAGGAAGCCGTGCAGCTCCGTCGCGGAGTGCGCCGGGCCGGTCAGCGTCCCGCCCCGGAAGCAGGCCGTCCGCATGTCGAAGTAGCGGCCGTACTCCTGCACCATGACGTCGGCCGCCACCTTGGAGGCGCCGAAGATCGAGTGCAGGCAGGCGTCGATGGACATGTCCTCGCGGATGCCCTGCTCGTACGGGTGCCCGGGCTCGATCTCCCAGCGGGTCTCCAGCTCGACCAGGGGCAGGCTGTTCGGCCGGTCCCCGTAGACCTTGTTCGTGGAGCAGTGGATGAGCGGCGCCTCGACGCAGTGCTCCCGCACGTTCTGCAGGACGTTGAGCGTGCCGGCGGCGTTCACGTCGAAGTCGGTGAACGGGTCGCGCACCGCCCAGTCGTGCGACGGCTGGGCGGCGGTGTGGATCACCACGGCGACGTCGGTGCCGTACCGCTTGAACAGCTTGGCCAGCGCGGCCCGGTCGCGGATGTCGATGCTGTGGTGCGAGTACGCGGACCCCAGCTCGTCGGTCAGCCGGCGGACGTTCCACGCGGTGGACGCCTCCGCGCCGAAGAACTCCTGCCGCATGTCGTTGTCGATGCCGACGACCTCGAGACCGAGGCCGGCGAAGTGCCGGACCGCCTCGGAGCCGATAAGACCGCCCGACCCGGTCACGAACGCGACACTCACACGCCACTCCTGGTCCATCGGAGGCAGAAACCATCGGAGCATAGCGTGACGTACGGCACGCCCCGATACGGCGCGAGGGCCCCGCATCGCTGCGGAGCCCTCGCGTATTTGGTGGGGAAGGGGGGAGTTGAACCCCCACGCCCTTTCGGGCACACGGACCTGAACCGTGCGCGTCTGCCATTCCGCCACTTCCCCGTGGCTTGACCTCGAACACTGTAGTCTGTGCCGGACCTGCTGTCTCCAGCGGGCCCCGGACATTCTAGCCGGTCCGTGGTCGTTGCGACGATCGGTTACCGTCCGAGGAGCGGTTACCGTTCGTGGCGGACGAAAGAGTAGCACGGCATTATCGGCCCGTCCGAACGGGCCGCCGTCAGACGGCCGAGCGGCGTGTGAGCTGCGCGCGCGCCGGCCGGATACCATCATGTCCTCGGGACCCGAGGAGGAGCCGGTGAGCGTGCTGCAACGCTTCGAGAAGCGTCTGGAAGGCCTGGTCGAGGGGGCCTTCGCCAAGGTCTTCAAAGGGGTGGTCCACCCCGTGGAGATCCTCAACGCCATGCAGCGGGAGGCCGAGGCGCACAAGGCGATCCTGGCCGGTGGGCGCACGTTGGTGCCCAACCGCTACGTGATCGATCTCTCGCCCTACGACCACAGTCGTCTGGCGCCGTACGCCGCCGCGCTGGCCCAGGAGCTGGCCCAGTCGCAGGCGGAGTTCATCGGCGAGCAGGCCTGGACGGTCTACGGCGACGTGATCGTCGAGATCGAACGCGGCGAGGGGCTGGACACCGGGATGTTCCGGGTCACCGCCGAGGTCTACACCGGCGGCGAGGTCGCCCCGGTCTCGGCGCCCGGCTACGACGCGGGCCCGCCCGCCTACCCGGCCTACGACCAGGGCGGCGGCTACGGTCCTCCGCCCGGCCACGGCGGCGGCCGCAACGTGCGGCTGGTCTCCGGCGACGGGCGCACCTACCCCCTCCAGATGGGCTCGACCGTGATCGGCCGCGGCGACCAGGCCAACCTGCGCCTGCCCGACGTCGGGATCTCGCGGCGACACGCCCGGCTGGACTTCGACGGTGGTCAGGTCGTGCTGACGGACCTGGGGTCGACCAACGGCACCATGGTCAACGGCCAGCGGGTGTCCGCCGTCGCGCTCAATCCCGGCGACATGATCCAGCTCGGCACCACGACGCTGACCTTCCGCGTGGACGGCTGACCCGCCTTGCCGGAGCTCGTCATCACCGTCGCCCGGTTCGGGTTCCTCATCCTGCTGTGGATCTTCGTGTTCACGGTGGTCGGCGTGATCCGCCGGGACCTGTTCGCGGGCGCCAGGTCGGGCCGGCTGGTGGCCGCCCCCCGGGCCGTCGGCGCCTCGCTCGGGCAGGCGGCGAAACCGACGAAGGCGAAGCGGGGCAGGGCGGCCCACCAGCTCGTGGTAACCGCCGGTCAACTTGCCGGGACCCGGATCACCCTCGGCGAAGCGCAGATCACCATCGGCCGGGCGGAGGATTCCACCCTCGTCATCACCGACGACTACGCCTCGGCGCGGCACGCCCGTCTGGTGCCACGCGACGGCCAGTGGTTCGTCGAGGACCTCGGCTCGACTAACGGCACGTACCTGGATCGCGCTAAGGTCACCGGACCAACCCCCGTCCCCCTCGGCGTGCCGATCCGGATCGGCCGCACTTCTCTCGAATTACGGCCATGACTCTGACCCTGCGCTATGCGGCCCACAGCGACCGCGGTCTGATCCGAGACGGTAACCAGGATTCCGTCTACGCCGGGCCGCGGCTTCTCGCCGTCGCCGACGGCATGGGCGGCATGGCCGCCGGTGACGTCGCCAGCAACATCGTCATCGGTGCCATGGCGCCGCTCGACGAGGACGTCCCAGGTGACGCCCTCGTCGACGCGTTGCGTTCGGCCGTGGGCACCGCCAACCAGCAGCTCCGCGACACCGTGGACGCCAACCCCCAGCTGGAGGGGATGGGCACCACGCTCACCGCGACCCTCTTCTCCGGCAGCAAGCTGGGCATGGTCCACATCGGTGACTCGCGGGCCTATCTCCTGCGCAACGGTGAGTTCGCGCAGATCACCAAGGACGACACGTACGTCCAGATGCTCGTCGACGAGGGCCGGATCAGCGCCGAGGAGGCGAGCAGCCACCCCCAGCGTTCGCTGCTCACCCGGGCGCTCGACGGCCGCGACATCGACCCGGAATACAGCGTCCGTCAGGTGCTCCCCGGCGACCGCTACCTGATCTGCAGCGACGGCCTCTCGGGTGTGGTCAGCGCCGACACCATCGGCGAGACGATGCGCGAGTACACCGACCCGCAGCAGTGCGTCGAGCGGCTGGTGCAGCTCGCCCTGCGCGGCGGCGGCCCGGACAACATCACGGTGATCATCGCCGACGCCACCGACCAGGACATCGTCGAGGCGAGCCCGATCGTGGGCGGCGCCGCCGCCCGGGACCGGGGCATGGCGACCTCCGCCGACGTGTCCACGCCGGCCGCCCGCGCATCCGCCCTCTCCGCGCCGCGCCCGCCCGTTCCCGAGGAACCGACGGCCGGTGCCGACGACGAGTCGGAGCGCCCGAGGCGTCGGCCGGTGCGGGCCGCCGCGATCTCGGTGGCGTTGCTGGTCCTCGTCGGCGGCGCGGTCTTCGGCGGCTGGAGCTACACCCAGCGGCAGTACTACGTCGGCGCGACCGAGAACGGCCAGGTCGCGGTGTTCCGGGGCATCCAGGGCGAGATCGCCGGGATGAACCTGTCGACCGTGCACTCCAAGAGCCCGGCGGACCTGGAGGACCTGACGCTGGCCGCCCAGGAGCAGGTCAAGCAGGGCATCCCGGCCAAAAGCGAGCCCGACGCCGAGCGTCGACTGGCCGAGCTGACCAGTGACGACCCGATGAACCCGAACCTGAAGCCCATCTGCCCGCCGAGCCCGAGTCCGAGCGCCGCGGCCGTCACCACCGTCCCGACGCCGACCTCCGTCCCGGTGTCGCCCGCTCCGACCGTCAGCGCGAGTGCGAGCGCCCCGGTCAGCGGCCGGCCGAGCATGCCGGCCGCGCCGACCACCACGCCCGACGCCCCGCCCTCCGACACCGACTCGCCGGCGCTCGACCCCGCCGCGTGCCGGTCGCCGGAGTAGGCGCGGCTCGATCCGAGGACGTTCCGTGACCGCAGCGGCCATTCCGGCATCCTCGCCCGCCACCACGGGCGAGCAGCCCGGCGTACGCCTGGCCCGGTCCCGGCGCAACGCCGAGCTGTCGTTGCTGCTGGTCGCCATGGTGCTGGTGGCCGCGTACGGGGCGATGGTCGAGGCGAAGGTGCTCGACACCGTCACGGCCGACTTCTGGATGCCGGCCGCCGCGCTCACCGCCGTGTTCCTCGGCCTGCACCTGGTGATCCGGTTCCTGGCGCCCTTCGCCGACCCGGCCCTGCTGCCGGCGGTCGCCCTGCTCAACGGGATCGGGGTGGGCTTCCTGCGCCGGATCGACCTGGGTAAGGCGGCACCGGCCGAGCGGGAGGACCTGGCCATCTTCGCCGGCACGGGCGGCCGGCAGCTCGCCTGGACGCTCGTCTCGGTCATCCTCGCCGCCGGGTTGCTCACCATCATGCGGGACCACCGCTCGGTGTCGCGCTACGCGTACACGCTGGGGCTGGCCGGCATCGTGCTGGTGATGATCCCGGCGGTGCTGCCCAGCCGGTTCTCCGAGATCAACGGCGCGAAGCTGTGGATCAAGTTCGGCGACAGCTTCTCCATCCAGCCGGGCGAGTTCGCGAAGCTGGCCCTGCTGGTCTTCTTCGCCTACTACCTGGTGCGCAAGCGCGAGGTGCTGTCGCTGGCGAGCCGCCGGTTCCTCGGCATCGACTTCCCGCGCGGGCGGGACCTCGGCCCGGTGGTCGCGGTCTGGCTGGTCAGCGTCCTGGTCCTCGTCTTCGAGAAGGACCTGGGCACCTCGCTGCTCTACTTCGGCATGTTCGTGGTGACGCTCTACATCGCCACGGAGCGGGTCAGTTGGCTGCTCATCGGTCTGGTGCTGTTCTTCGGCGGCGTCTACCTGGCGTACGTGCTCGGCGACGTGGTCGGCGGGCCGTTCGCCAACTTCTACCTGCGGGCGCAGATCTGGCTGGACCCGTTCGCCGACCCGTACAACGACGGCTACCAGCTCGTGCAGGGCCTGCTCGCGCTCGGCACGGGCGGCCTGTTCGGCGCGGGTCCCGGTGGTGGCCAGCCCGGCCTGCTGCCCGAGGTGCAGAACGACTTCATCTTCGCGGGCATCGGCGAGGAGATCGGCCTCTTCGGGCTCTCCGCCCTGCTCGTGGTCTACCTGCTGATCGTCGAGCGGGGGCTGCGCGCGGCGCTGGCGGTCCGGGACTCGTTCGGCAAGCTGCTGGCCGGCGGCCTGGCCTTCACCCTCGGGCTCCAGGTCTTCGTGATCGTCGGCGGGATCAGCAAGCTCATCCCGTTGACCGGTCAGACCACCCCGTTCCTCTCCGCCGGCGGTTCCTCGCTGATGGCGAACTGGCTGCTCATCGCGGCCCTGCTCCGGATCTCCGACGGTGCCCGCCGCCCCGTCGCCGGCGCTGGCGGCAAGGCGGCCCGACCGTCCGGCGGTCCGCCGGAGCAGCTGCACGGTGCCCCCACGGAGGTGATCAGGCCGTGAACGCACCCCTGCGCCGCGTCGGCGTCGTCGTCATGGTCCTCTTCGGCCTGCTCTTCGCGAACCTGAACTGGATCCAGGCCTACAAGGCCGACGAGTACCGCACCAGCGACTACAACGGTCGGGTCCAGGTCGCCGAGTACGAGCGCAAGCGCGGCAACATCGAGGCCGGCGGCACCGCCTTCGCGCTCAGCAAGGAGACCGACGGCGAGCTGAAGTTCCAGCGCAGCTACCCCGGCGGGGCGAGGTACGCCCACATCCTCGGCTACAAGCCGGTCAATCTCGCCGAGACCGGCATCGAGAAGTTCGAGAACGACTTCCTGGCCGGCACCAGCGACGCGCTGATCGCCAACCGGGTCAAGGACATGTTCACCGGTGACCAGTCCGGCGGCGGCAACGTCCTGCTGACGGTCTCCAAGGGCGCCCAGAACACCGCGTTCGAGCAGTTGCGGAACAACCGGGTCGACGCCGCCAAGGGCGCGGCGATCGCCGTCGACCCGCGTACGGGGGCGGTGCAGGCGCTGGTCTCGATGCCCAGCTTCGACCCGAACCCGCTGGTCAGCCACAGCACCAACGAGGCCACGGCCGCGTACAACAAGCTGGAGCAGGACCCGGCGGGTCCGCTGAAGAACCGCGCCCTCGGCGAGGTACTGCCCCCGGGCTCCACCTTCAAGATCGTGGTGGCCGCGGCGGCGCTGGAGAGCGGCGTGGGTCAGCAGACGAGGATCCCGGCCGGGGCCAGCTGGACCCCGCCGACCTCGGGCACGCCGATCCGCAACGCGGCCCCGTCGATCTGCCCTGAGGACGAGGTCACCCTGATCAACGCGGTGACCGAGTCGTGCAACACGGGCTTCGCGCAGATGGGCGTCCGGCTCGGCGCCGACAAGATCAAGGAGAAGGCCCGGCAGTTCGGCTTCGAGCAGGAGGACCTCACCGTCGGCCACCTCAACGAGGCCGGCCACCCGGTGGCGGCGAGCCGGACCGGCAGCATGGAGAACGCCGACGGCGGGGCCGACCCGGCCGCGCTGGCCCAGTCCTCCATCGGGCAGCGCGACGTGCGGATGACCCCGCTCCAGGGCGCCCTGATCGCCGCGTCCGTCGCCAACGGCGGCAGCCAGATGCGGCCGTACCTGGTCCGCCAGCTGCTCGCCCCGGACCGCACCACCAGCTACTACACCGCGAAGCCCAGGGAGTTGCGGCAGCCGGTCAGCGGTCAGGTCGCCAAGGACCTGCGGGACATGATGGTCAGCGTGGTCGAGAACGGCTCCGGCACGAACGCGCAGCTCAGGGGCTACACGGTCGGCGGCAAGACCGGCACCGCCCAGTCGGCGCCCGATCGACCCGACCACGGCTGGTTCATCGGCTTCGCCCTGGACAAGAACGGCACGCCGGTCTCGGCGGTCTGCGTGATGCTGGAGCAGGCCGGCCCCGGCGGCAGCGCCGAGGCGGCCCGGATCGCCGGGCAGATCATGCGCGCCGCCATCGCCGACCCGGGGGGCCGCTGACATGCTGAGCCCCGGGGTGCAGCTCGGCAACCGTTACCGCCTGGACGAGCGGATCGCCAGCGGTGGCATGGGCGACGTCTGGCGCGGCACCGACCAGGTGCTCGGTCGTACGGTCGCCGTCAAGAGCCTGCTCCCCGCGCTGCTTGACGACCCCGACTTCGCCGAGCGCTTCCGGGGCGAGGCCCGCACCATGGCCACGATCAACCACCCCGGCGTGGTCGACGTCTACGACTTCGGCAACGACCAGCAGATCGCCTTCCTGGTCATGGAGTACGTCGAGGGCGACGCCCTGTCGGCCACCCTGGCCCGGGTCGGCCGGCTCACCCCGGCCCGCACGATGGCGCTCGTCGCCCAGGCGGCCGACGCGCTGCACGCGGCGCACGTGAAGGGCATCGTGCACCGGGACGTGAAGCCCGGAAACCTGCTGGTCCGGCCCAACGGCACCCTGGTGCTCACCGACTTCGGCATCGCCCGGTCGGAGCTGGTCGCCCAGCTCACCGCAGCCGGTTCGGTGCTCGGCACCGCCTCGTACATCTCCCCGGAGCAGGCCACCGGCGGGGTCGCCACGCCCGCGTCCGACGTCTACGCGCTCGGCGTGGTGGCCTACCAGTGCCTCGCTGGCCGACGCCCCTTCGAGGGCGACAATCCCCTCGACATCGCCATGCGGCACGTGCGGGAGACGCCCCGTCCGCTGCCGGCGGACATTCCGCCGCAGGTCCGGGCGGTGGTCGAGCGGGCCCTGGCGAAGGACCCGGCGGCACGCTGGCCGAGCGCCGCCACGCTGGCCGGGGTCGCCCGTCAGCTCAAGGCCCAGCTCTCCCAGCAGGCCCGGGCGGCAGGTCAGCCCATCTCCGCCGCCCCGGCGTCGCCGGCCGGCCCGCCCGGCCGTGCCCAGGTGCCGCCGCCGCGTCCGCCGGTGTCGCCGCCGCATCGGCAGCCGAACGTCGCCGCGCAGCCGCCGCGTCCGCCCATGGCGGCGCACCGGCCCCCCGTGGCGAACACCCGGCCGGCCGCCGCGCCGCACCGTCCCACCTCGGTCGCGCCCGCCGCGCCCGTCCAGCACCCGCAGATGGCGCCGACGGGCTATCCGCGCGGCGCGGCGCCGGTGCCGCAGGCCCGGCCGATGCCGTACGCGGGACACGCCGTCCCGCCGGCGCACCAGCCGGGTGGGCAGCGGTCCCGGCCCGGGATGGTGTTCCTCGCCATCATCGTGGCCGTGCTGGTCCTCGTCTGCTCCGGCGTGATTTCCTACCACCTGCGGGAAGGCACGAATTCGAGCGCGGGCACTCCGCCGACGGTGACGTCCGGCGCGCTGTGGCCCGACGGACGCGACGATCCGACCGGAACGTCGTACCGTCGACAGGAACTGCCCCGGTCGGGCAGCGACGAGACGACGAGCGAAGGACGACAGACGCGATGACAGCGCAGGCCCGCCTGCTCGGTGGCAGGTACCAGGTCGGCGAGCTGCTCGGCTACGGCGGCATGGCCGAGGTGCACCGCGGTCGTGATCTCCGGCTCGGTCGGGACGTCGCGATCAAGATGCTCCGGACCGACCTCGCCCGGGACGCGACCTTCCAGATGCGGTTCCGCCGGGAGGCGCAGAACGCGGCGTCCCTCAACCACCCGGCGATCGTCGCCGTCTACGACACCGGCGAGGAGACCGCGCCGACCGGCGAGACGCTGCCGTTCATCGTGATGGAGTTCGTCAACGGGCGGACCCTCAAGGAGGTGCTGGGCGTCGAGGGGCGGCTCCAGCCGCGCCGGGCGCTGGAGATCTGCGCCGACATGTGCGCGGCCCTGGAGTTCAGCCACCGGCACGGCATCATCCACCGCGACATCAAGCCCGGCAACGTGATGCTCACCCAGACCGGCCAGGTCAAGGTGATGGACTTCGGCATCGCGCGGGCGCTGGCCAGCGGCGCCACCACCATGACCCAGACGAGCGCGGTCATCGGTACGGCGCAGTACCTCTCGCCGGAGCAGGCCCGCGGCGAGGCGGTCGACGCCCGCTCCGACGTCTACGCTGGCGGCTGCGTCCTCTTCGAGTTGGTCTGCGGGCATCCCCCGTTCGTCGGCGACAGCCCGGTCAGTGTGGCGTACCAGCACGTGCGGGAGACGCCCCCGACCCCGAGCGACATCAACCCGGACGTGAACCCCGCGGTCGACGCGATCGTGCTCAAGGCGCTGTCGAAGAACCCCCTCAACCGCTACCAGAGCGCCGGCGAGATGCGGGCCGACCTGCTCCGCGCGGCCGCCGGCCGCCCGGTGATGGCGACCCCGGTGCTGCCGCAGGAGGAGACGACGCAGCTCGCTCCGGCCGCCGCCGGCTACGCGGGCGCCCCCGGCGCCCCGCAGACCCGGCAGATGCCGGCCCGGGTCGGCGACCCGCGCCGTCGGAAGGCGTCCTCCTGGCTGATCGCGACGTTCGCGGCGGTGGGCGTCCTCGCGGTGATCGCCCTCGCCGCCGCCCTGCTGAGCCAGCGAGACGGCGACGACCTGGCCACGGTCCCCACGGTGACCGGCCTGACCCAGCAGGAGGCGTTCGCCCGGATCGAGCAGGCCAACCTGGTGCCCAAGGAGGGCGACCAGGTCTTCGGCACCTGCCAGAAGGGCCAGGTCGTCGACCAGGACCCGCCTGCCAACTCATCCCTGGAGGCGAACCGCGATGTCGTCGTCCGGGTCTGCGGCGGCGTGGAGATGAAGGCCATCCCGACGGACCTCGTCGGTTCCACCTACGAGGGCGCGAAGAACCGGCTGGAGGCGGCCGGCTTCAAGGTGGACAAGAAGGAGAAGGACAACGCCGAGAAGGAGGGCATCGTCCTCGAGGTGTCGCCCGAGGAGGGCAAGCAGGTCGCCGCGAAGAGCACGGTCACCCTCACCGTCTCCAGGGGCAACGTCGGCAAGGTGCCCAACGTGGTCGGCTCCAGCGAGGACGACGCCGAGGAGGAGCTGGACGAGGCGGGCTACCGGGTCGACGTCAAGCGGGGCCGCGAGGTGCCGCCGGAGGAGGCCGGCCAGGTCACTAAGCAGGACCCGCCGGCGGGGAGCAACCTCGCCAGGGGCAAGACCGTGACGATCGTGGTCACCGTGCCGCAGGCCGAGCCGACGCCCACCGACTCCGCGAGCCCGACGCCCAGCGCCACGCCGACCACCCCCGGTGACGGCGGCGGCGGGGGCTTCCCGCTGCCGACCACCCCGCCGATCCGCCTGCCCGAGCGCTGACCCCGCTCGTGAGCGCGGGGGACCCTGCTGGGCGGCGCCCTGCGGACGCCGCCGGGCAGGGCCCTGTCGAGGCCGCCGGGCAGCAGCCCTCCGATGCCGCCGGGCAGCGGCCTCCGCCGGTCGACGACGGGCGGCCGGCGACCGGTGCGGCGGACCGTTCGAGCCGGTGGCGGCGACGCCTGATCCGCGCGGCGGTCCTGGGCCTGGCGGCGCTGCTCCTGGCCAGCCTCCCCTGGCTCTGGACGACGACCGCCGCCCGCGGCCACCTGTACGGCGAGGCCGACGCGCCCGCCGCCGACGTCGTGATCGTCCTGGGTACGGCGGTGGCGGCGGACCGCCGTCAGCCGGGCGACCGCCTCGCCGGCCGCCTGCAGACCGCCGCCGCGCTCGTGAAGAGTGGGCGGGCCCGGGTGGTCCTCGTGTCGGGCGACGGGGGCGGCACGTCCGGCGACGAGCCGGCGGCGATGACCGCCCACCTGACCGAGCGGCTCGGCGTCGATCCTCGTCGCGTCGTGGCCGACCCGTTCGGCCTGGACACCTACGACACCTGCGCCCGGGCACGCGACGTGTACGGCGTCGAGCGGGCCCTGATCGTGACCCAGTCCTACCACCTGTCCCGCGCGGTGACGCTGTGCCGGCACCTCGGCCTCGACGTCGACGGGGTGACCGCCCGCTGTGCCGGCTGCGGACCCGTCCTGCTCGTCGGCAAGGCCGTCCGCGACTACTTCGCCAGCGGCAAGGCGGCCTGGGACGCGGTCCGGGGCAGACCGCCCGCGGTCAGCTCACCCGCCGACCCGATGGTCCGGGAAGCACTCAAGGACTGATCCTCCACAACCGTGGTTCTCAGAGCAGCCTAAATTGGATCATGCAGCACCGACGCTTCCCGCGACGAGATTGCTTCGATGATTAGCCCGGATGGTCAGTGGATCAATCGATGCTCGACATGGCTTGTGTGGTGACAATAAGTCGTCGTATGATCGAGGCCAAGCGTTCGGGTGTCGTTTTAGTAATCAACTCACCTGGATGCATCTAACGGCAGCATGAAAGGTGTAAGATGCGGTTCAAGGCGAGGGTGGCGGCTTTTTCTATGGCGGCAATTACGGGCGCTGTGTCGGCGATTAGCGCGCCCTCGCCCGCGCAGGCAGCGCTATGTCAGGCTACCGCCCTAGTTTATAAGTACTATACCGGTCCGGTCACGGTTGGGACTTGGACGAGGTCGTGCAGCGGTACTTACAGTATAAACTCCCGAGCATTTACTCTCGATCCAGGACCCTGGTCGGGCAGAATTACTTTTGCTGACGGCTGGTCGCAGCAATTTTGCGACTACCAGGCGTGGAGCTTCAGCGAGACTCTTCTCCCAAATGCCACGCAGATCTACATGAGCCCTACCAAGATGAGCGGATGTTGATAATTGGGTTGCCGCTGTAGCGGAAACCTTTCTATTATTGGCGATCAATGGCGAAGGTTTGTGTTAACCAAACCTTCGCCATTGCTAATCATCGTTGCGCCCGGTCCGCTGTCTGTAGCGCTTACAACGGCATGAGGGTGTGGTTGGCGGGCGTCGCCCTCGCGATTGATCATGGCCTATTGTCCGGGGCTGCGGTGTTGGCTGCCCCGAACATCAGTTGAAGTAGAGGGCTCAGGCGGTGGCGAAGGCGGCGCGGCGGCGCGCGTCCACCTCGGCGGCCAGCGCCGGGGCCCGCTCCAGCGCCTCCGGGTGACCGCAGGCGGCGAGCCAGTTCGCCAGCATCAGGTGACCGCCCTCGGTCAGCACCGACTCCGGGTGGAACTGGACGCCCTCGATCGGCAGCGTACGGTGGCGCATCGCCATCACCACCCCGGAACCCGTCCAGCCGGTGACCTCCAGCTCCTCGGGCAGCGTCTCGGGCAGCACGGCGAGCGAGTGGTAACGGGTTGCGGTGAACGGGTCCGGCAGGCCGGCGAGCACCCCGACGCCGTGGTGGCGCACCTCGGAGGTCTTGCCGTGCAGCAGTTCGGGGGCGCGGGTCACCGTGGCGCCGAAGGCCTCACCGATCGCCTGGTGACCCAGGCAGACGCCGAAGATCGGCAGCTCGCCCGCGTACGCGCGGATGACGTCGAGGCAGATGCCGGCGCGGTCGGGGCTGCCGGGGCCGGGCGAGAGCAGGACGCCGGCCGCGCCGACTTTGCCCACCTCGGCGACCTCGATCTCGTCGTTGCGCCGGACGTCGCAGTCCACGCCGAGCTGGCCCAGGTACTGCACGATGTTGAAGACGAACGAGTCGTAGTTGTCGATCACCAGGACACGCATTCGGGGGCTCACTCGTCCGGGGAGGCAGGCGGGGTGTTGTTCTGGTCGGTGTCGTACGGCAACTCGTGCTCGTCGCCGGGCGGGGCGTCGCCGCTCTCCCCGCCGCCCGGCACCGAGTCGCCGCCGGGATCGCCGGCGTCCTGGGTGACCTGCACGTCGTCGAAGGGCAGCAGGGGCTCGGCCCACGGGAACACCACGTACCAGAGCAGGGCCACCATCGCGCTGGTGATCAGCAGGCTGCCGACGAGCTTGCCGGGCAACCCGAAGGGCAGCTTGCGCCAGATCCAGCCGTACACCGTCAGGCCCCCAGTTCCGCCGGGCGCCCCGCCGACTTCGGCTGGCTGCGCGCCAGCTCGGCGTGGATGATCAGGCGTTGGTAGTTGTCGAACTTCGGGTTGCAGGTGGTCAGGGTGAGCATCGACCTGGTCGGCTTCTGCCCGGGCTTGCCCGGCACGGGCGCCACGACCTCGACCTGGGTGGGCTTGACGATCCGACTCTGGGTCACCTTGTAGACGTGCCAGTCGGTCTTGCCCTCCACCACGATGGCGTCCCCGTCGTTCAGCTCGTCGAGCCGCCAGAAGGTGGCCCGGTTGCGGTGCCCGGCGACGGAGAAGTTGCCGACCTGGCCCGGCAGGGCGCTGGAGGGGTAGTGGCCCGGCGCGTACCGGATGTCCTTCTGGGTGACGCCCTCGACGACGACCCAGTTCTTGTCGAGCTTGGGGATGTAGAGCCCGGCGATGGGCTTGCCCTGCACGGGCGGCTTCGGCTTGGTGGACGCGCTGGCCGACGGCGCCACAGTCGGGTCGCCCTCGGGGCCCCACGCCTGCGCCAGTTGCTGGCTGAGGTCGTTCTGGTGGGCGTCGACGATCGCCGACTTGCCCCACACCTCGTAGCCGGCGAAGAGCAGCACCACCAGGCCGAAGGTGATCAGCAGTTCGCCGCTGACCCGGATGCCGGTACGCAGCCGGGAGCCCAGCGACGGCCGGGTGAGCTCCGAGTAGACGCTCTTGTAGCCCTCACCGGTCTGCTCCGGGCGGAGCTGGACCACCCGCTCACCCCGGCGTGGCCGAGGCTGCTCGGCGGGAGTGTCGGAGCCCTCCGGCTCGTCCGTCTTCGGAGGACGCGGCACCGCGCCCATCAGGGCGGTCGACTCGACGAGCGCGGCCGGGGCGGCCGGCGTACGCCCGGAGACGGCCGGGATCAGGGCGGTGGCCCCAGGATCGACGTCGCGGCCCGGGCCGGCCGGGGAGACCGGGGTCGACGGGCCGTTGGCCGACGCGCCCATCTTCGGGATGAAGGCGGTCGGCGCGTCGCCGGCCGGCCGGCCATCCCTGGCGGCGGCCCGATCGACCGGCGGACGGACGGAGCGCTCGCCGCCGGGACCGGTGGCGCCTGGCAGCCGGAGATCGTCGGACGGCGACGCGGGGTGCGGTGGGGCGGCCGGCCGGACCGGGCCGGCACCGGGCCACGGCGGCGACCCGCCGGCACCCGCCCGGCCGGACGGGCCGGGATCGGCCGGGCTGGCATGGCGGAGGTCGGCGGGCTCCGGCCGACGGTCGGCGGGCTCCGGCCGACCGAAGCCCGCAGGGCCGGGCCGGTCGAAGTCGCCGCCTCCGCGCCGGTCGAAGTCGGCGGGCCGGGAGTGGTCGAGGTCGGCGGGCAGGGAGCGATCGGCTTCGGCGGGCCGCGGCCGACCGAAGCCGGCAGGACCGGGCTGGTCGAAGTCGCCGCCTCCGCGCCGGTCGAAGTCGGCGGGCCGGGAGTGGTCGAGGTCGGCGGGCCGGGAACGATCGGCATCGGCGGGCCGGGAGTGGTCGAGGTCGGCGAGCCGGTCGTAGCGCGAAGGCACTGGGCGGCCGAGATCGCCGGACCCGCGCCGGTCGAAGCCGGACCCATGCTGGTCGAAGCCGGACCCGCGCCGGTCAAATTCGGCGGGCCCAGGGCGGCCGAAGTCCCTGGTCTCCTCGCGGCCGAAGTCGGCAGGACCAGAGCGACCGGGCTCGGCAGGACCAGAGCGACCGGGCTCGGCAGGACCAGAGCGACCGGGCTCGGCAGAGCCAGAGCGACCGGGTTCGACAGGACCAGAGCGACCGGGTCCGGCAGGGCCTCGTCGATCGGAGTCGGCGGAGCCGGGCCGGCCGAAGTTGGCGGGCCAGGGGCGGCCGTGTTCCGCCGGACCGGGACGGCCGGGCTCGGTGGGCCGGGCGGGGCTGCCGGCGGAGCGGGTCTGGTCGGCGTTCGGCGGGAAATGGCCGAAGTTCGCGGGGCGGCCGGGCTCCGGTGCCGGGCGGGTCGGGTCGGGCGCGGCGCGCGACCATCCGGCGGAGGGGCCGGCAGACGTGCGAGCGTCACCGGCGGCCGGGTCGGGCCCGTGGGGCGGACGGGGAGCCGGGGAGCGGGGCGGGAGCGTGGGCTCCGGCCAGGCGCCGGCCGGGGCCGGGCGGGCCGGAGCGGGCCCGGGCCGGTCGACCTTGGGTAGGAAGGCGGTCGGCCCGTCGTCCTGGTCGCGGTGACGGCCGTCGCGGTCCTCGGGCCGGTCGTCCGGTACGCGGTTCACCTGGGCACCGTCGCCGAGCGCAACGTGGTCGAGTCCTCGAACGCCGGCACGGTCACCGAGGAGACGGTCTCCTTGTAACCGAGCTTGTAGTCGTCGACCAGGTCCCTGAACAACCGGACTCCCTGTGAGTCGGCGAGGGCCTGCTGCAGGGCAGCGGGATCGCCGATTGCTACGATCTTGAATGGTGGGGAGTACACCCGCCCGTGCAGCAGCAGGGTGTTACCCACGCAGCGTACCGCGCTGGTCGACAGCACGCGGACGTTCATGATGGACATGGCCTCGGCGCCACCCGCCCAGAGGGCGTTCACCACCGCCTGCACGTCTCCCTGGTGGACGACCAGGTCGTCGTTGGTGGCCCCGGCGGGCAGCGTGCCGTCGTTGCGCCGGGGCGCGTCGTCGAGTTCCACCGTCACCCCGGTGCCGGCGAGCGCGGTGAAACCGGCGTCCGCCCGGCTGGCAGTGGCCCGGTCCTGCTGTTCCTTGATCGGTCCGTCGGAGCTGGCCAGGGCGCTGGTGCGGCCCTCGACCTCGGCGCGCAGGTCGGACGCCCGCCGCTCGCTGGCCGCCACTTCCGCGCGCCGGTCCTCGATCAACTGGTTGAGCTGGGGCCGGCGGTCCTCGCGCAGGGCGGTGCCGCCCGCGGTGGTCGCCGTGGTGGTGAAGAGCAGCCCGGCTGCGGCGGCGATCAGCGGCACCCCGATCGACCAGCCCGGTCGTCGCTGCCGTGGGCGTCGAGGCAGCAGCCCGGCGACCGCCCGCCGGAGCACCTTCTGCCAGGAGGCCGCGCCGGATGTGTACTCCACCGAGCGTTCCTTCCCCGTCGTCTGGTTCAGCCCGCGGAGGCGCGAGCCGCCGCGGCGACCCGAACAGTCCCGCCTATTTCGGTCACTCCGTGCACTGGCCTCGCCCCATTCGTGGATTGGACGGGCCTTCGGGACTACGCTAGCTGTCGAACATTATTGGCCATGGACCGTCGCCCCCGCGCCCGGTTGTCAGGCCGGACGAGGTCGTAACCCCTCTGGAGAGCGTCGTGCCCAAGTCTCAGGTTCGCAAGAAGAAGGTGTACACCCCGCCGACGGACGTCCGTCCGACGGCGACGGCGGCGACGCGCAAGCCTAGCCCGGTGTGGCTCCCGGTCTCGGCGGTCGCCCTCATCGTCTTCGGCATCGGCTGGCTGGTGATCTACTACCTCTCCGAGCAGGAGTACCCGGTCATGTCGTGGGGTTACTGGAACCTCGCGGTGGGCTTCGGCGCGATGGTCGCCTCCCTGATCCTGCTCTCCCGCTGGCGCTGAGCGTCCCGCCCACCCGCTGGCGCTGAGCGTCCTGCTCTCCCGCCGGCGCTGAGCGCCGCACCCCGCCGCCGGACCGGCGGCGGGGTCGTCCGGGCGCGGTCAGCCCTGCCGTCGGCGCCGCCGGCTCCGGGCCGGTGGCGTGGCAATCCATGTCACTCGGTGGAGCCCCTACCCGGCGGTGGGGGTGTCTTCGCCCTAAGGTGTGCGCAGGGCGGCGCGGCCCGGTGCGAGATGACTCACGTTACTCCTGGGTAACCTTGCGCGTAGGCTGCACTGCATGACCGAGCGGAGCGAGGTCATCGACCGGTCCGGTCGAGGGTGCGGCAGCTGTTGCTCGCCGGTCGTGCCCTGACCCGGGCCCCGGTCGCCGAGCCGCTCGACAGGCAGCAGACCGGGAGGCCAACTCGATGGGCAGCGTCCAGATCGGCACCACGATCCTCGCGTTCGCCATCACCGCCGTGGCGGTGTGGCTTGCGGTACGCGCGGTCATGAAGATGGTGGCCGTCATCCGGCTGGGTCAGCCGGACCCGACCCGCTTCGGCGACACGGGCACCCGCGCGAAGACGATGCTGGCCGAGACCGCCGGCCACACCCGCATGCTCCGCTGGAGCGTGGTGGGTGCGGCGCACTGGTTCGTGATGGTCGGCTTCATCGTGCTGTCGCTGCTGGTGCTGGAGGCGTACTTCGAGGTCGTCTCCCCGACCGGCGGGCTGCCGCTGGTGGGCAACTGGGCGATCTACGGGCTGGTCACCGAGTGGCTCGCGATCCTGGGCATCGTCAGCATCCTGGTGCTGATCGCGATCCGGCTCCGCAACCGGCCCACCCGACCAGGCGGCAAGTCCCGGTTCACCGGCTCGACCATGTGGCAGGGCTACTTCGTCGAGGGCATCATCCTCGCCGTACTGATCATGGGCTTCGTCATCCGGGGCTTCAAGGTCGCCACCGACCACTTCGAGTATCCGGTCTGGGCCGCCCCGCTCAGCCACGCCGTCGGCGGGGTGCTGCCGAACTGGGCGGCCGGCGTCAGCGTCGCCGCGCTGATCAAGATCGTCATCTCGATGACCTGGCTCATCGTGATCTCGCTGAACGTCACCATGGGCGTCGCCTGGCACCGCTTCCTGGCCTTCTTCAACATCTTCTTCAAGCGCGACCCGGGCGCCAACGTCTCCGGCCTCGGCGCGCTGCGCCCCATGACGAGCCAGGGCAAGCCGCTGGACTTCG
The DNA here is from genome assembly GCF_043198195.1 of Micromonospora sp. NPDC048868. Classification (NCBI taxonomy): domain Bacteria; kingdom Bacillati; phylum Actinomycetota; class Actinomycetes; order Micromonosporales; family Micromonosporaceae; genus Micromonospora; species Micromonospora sp. NPDC048868. Next base: position 196,013 of record NZ_JBICUN010000010.1, on the reverse strand, counting down.
AGGAGGCCGACCCCGAGAAGGACCAGTTCGGGGTCGCCCAGGTCGAGCAGTTCACCTGGAAGGGCCTGCTGGACTTCAGCACCTGCACCGAGTGCGGCCGCTGCCAGTCGCAGTGCCCGGCCTGGAACACCGGCAAGCCGCTGTCGCCGAAGCTGCTGGTGCTCAGCCTGCGCGACCACGCGTACGCGAAGGCGCCGTACCTGCTGGCCGGCGGCGGCAAGGACCTGACCGGCGAGGAGAAGGCCACCGCCGCCCAGCTCGCCCACATGGACGTGCTGGCCCTGGCCGAGGCCGAGAAGCCGCTGATCGGCACCGCCGAGGAAGGCGGCATCATCGACCCGGACGTGCTCTGGTCCTGCACCACCTGCGGCGCCTGCGTCGAGCAGTGCCCGGTCGACATCGAGCACGTCGACCACATCGTCGACATGCGCCGCTACCAGGTGCTCATCGAGTCGAGCTTCCCGTCGGAGGCCGGCGTGATGCTGCGCAACCTGGAGAACAAGGGCAACCCGTGGGGCGCCCCGCAGAACACCCGCGAGGACTGGACCAAGGGCCTGGACTTCGAGGTGCCGCGGGTCGGCGAGGTCGACGACTTCGAGTACCTCTTCTGGGTCGGCTGCGCCGGCGCGTTCGAGGACCGGGCCAAGAAGACGACCCGGGCGGTCGCCACGCTGCTCAACGAGGCGGGCGTGAAGTTCGCCATCCTCGGCGAGGGCGAGACCTGCTCCGGCGACCCGGCCCGCCGCATCGGCAACGAGTTCGTCTTCCAGATGCTCGCCCAGCAGAACGTCGAGACCCTCAACGAGGCGTTCGAGGGCCGGGAGAAGAGCAAGCGGAAGATCGTCGCGACCTGCCCGCACTGCTTCAACACCCTCGGCAACGAGTACGGCCAGCTCGGCGGCGAGTTCGAGGTGGTCCACCACACCCAGCTCCTGGCGCACCTGGTCGCCACCGGCAAGCTCACCCCGGTGCAGCCGGTCGACGGCGGCGTGACCTACCACGACCCCTGCTACCTGGGCCGGCACAACCGGGTCTTCGCCCCGCCGCGTGAGGTGCTCGGCAGCGCCATCGCCGGCGGGGACGGCGCGAGCGGCGACGGCGGCCTCATCGAGATGCCGCGCAACAGCGAGCGCTCCTTCTGCTGCGGCGCCGGCGGCGCCCGGATGTGGATGGAGGAGAAGATCGGCAAGCGGATCAACGTGGACCGGGTCGAGGAGGCCATGTCCACCGGGGCGAAGACGGTCGCCGTCGGCTGCCCGTTCTGCTCGACGATGCTCAACGACGGGGTGAACGGCAAGGGCGCCGGCGAGCAGGTCGAGGTCGTCGACGTGGCCAGCGTGCTGCTCCGCTCCGTCAAGCCCGAGCAGGCGCCGGGCGACACCGAGCGGGCGCCGGTGGCCGGCTGACGCGTACCCCCTGCGACGCCTTAAGGCGGCGGCACCCCCGGGTGCCGCCGCCGTCGTCGTTCAGGAGGCCGTGGTGATGATCGTGGTGGTGACGGCCGTGGTGGTCGCGATCAGGATGACCGCCTGGATCTCCTCGATCGCCTTCCTCGTGGCGGCGGACGCCCAGTCCCCGGCGGCGATCTCGGTCAGCCGGTGCTTGACGTGCTCCTTCGGCAGCTCCGCGAAGAGCTTGCGGTCCAGGCCGACGGCCCGGGCGAGGCCGATGAGCGCGGCCGTCCGCCCGTCCACCGGGCCGTCCGCGGCCACGGCGGCGACCATCCGCTGCCGGGCCTGCGTCTCCACCGCCGGCTCCGCGCCGGTGGTGGACGGATAGCGGGTACGCGGAAAGACCCACAGCACCTTGTCCGAGTCGCGGCGCAGCACGCCGGCGGTGACCAGCCCGTCCAGCACCTGCTCGGGCAGGTCCTTGGCGAGCCGGCTGACCCAGTCCTTCGGCTTGCGCCGCTTCGGCTCGGTGGCGATCCGGGTCAGCGCGTCGTCGAGCTGCCGCTGCCCGACGGGGGTCGGGTCGGTCACCACGAGCCGGTCGTCGGCGATCTCGACCCGACCGGCGAGCGTCAGCTCCAACAGCAGGGCGCCGGCCAGGCCGTAGTCGAGCGTGGGCCGGCCGAGCTGGTTGACGCCCGCGTCGTCGTAGCCGAGCAGGGCGAGTTCGTGGGCGAGCGTGAGCGGGGCCATGCACCCGACGGTAGCCGGGGCCGGCGAGCCCGGCAGATCTTCGCCCGTGACCGGGGCCGCCGCCCGTGCGAGAATTTCGCCGAGGTGAGACGACCATCGATGGCCTGCTGCTGACCACGCTGCTGCCCCTGGTCGGCTTCGTGCTGCTGACCGGCGGCAACGCGTTCTTCGTCGCGGCCGAGTTCGCCCTGGTCACGGTGGATCGTCCCGAGATCGAGCGGCGGGCGACCGCGGGTGACGGCCGGGCCGCGACCGTACGCTGGGCGCTGCGGGAGCTCTCCTTCCAGCTCTCCGGGGCGCAGCTCGGCATCACCCTCACCGCGCTGCTCACGGGCTACCTGGCCGAGCCCGCCCTGGCCCGCCTCTTCACCCCGCTGCTGCGGCCGGTCGCCGGGGACGCCGCCGGCCGGTTCACCCCGTTCCTCGCCCTGGCCCTGGCCACCCTGCTCTCCATGCTCTTCGGCGAACTGGTGCCGAAGAACCTCGCGCTGGCCCGGCCGATGCCCACCGCCCTCGCGACCGCCGGCCCGATGCGCGCCTTCTCCCGCGCCTTCGGCTGGCTGATCCGGGCGCTGAACGACTCGGCGAACCGCCTGGTCCGGCTGCTGGGCGTCGAGCCGCAGGAGGAGCTGGCCAGCGCCCGCTCGCCGGAGGAGCTGGGGCTGCTGGCGGCCATCTCGGCGCGCGCCGGGGCGCTGCCGCCCGACACCGCCATGCTGCTGCGCCGGACCATCCGGTTCGGCGACAAGCGGGCCGCCGAGGCGATGACCCCGCGGGTCGACGTGGTCGCGCTGCGGGCCACCGCCACCGTGGCGGAGCTGCTGGCGCTGTCGCGCCAAACTGGGCGGACCCGGTTCCCGGTGTACGAGGAGACCCTCGACCTGGTGACCGGCGTCGCCGGGGTGCCGGACGCGCTGGGCGTGCCGCTGGCCCTGCGCGGCTCGACCACGGTCGGGTCGGTAGCCCGCGAACCGGTGTACGTGCCGGAGAGCCTGGACCTCGACGGCGTACTGGCCGCGCTCGGCAGCGCGGGTGCCGACCTCGCCATCGTCGTCGACGAGTACGGCGGCACCGACGGCGTGGTCACCACGGAGGACCTCGTGGAGGAGCTGGTCGGGGAGATCGCCGACGAGTTCGACCCGGCCGCGGTGGACGACGTCGGCGCGGTCGGGCTGAGGGTGCCGGGCGGGGAGCGGACGGTCCTCGTCGACGGGGTGCTGCGCTCCGACGAGCTGGCGGAGCAGACCGGCTTCCGGCTGCCCGAGGGGCCGTACGAGACGCTCGCCGGGTTCCTGATGGCCCGGCTGGGGCACATCCCGCTCGCGGGCGAGACGGTCGACGAGTCGGGCTTCGAGTTCACCGTCGTGGAGGTCGAGCGGCACCGGATCGAGCAGGTCCGGGTGCTCCGTCCCGAGGAGCCGGACGGCGATGCCTGAGCTGCTGGTCACCGTCGCGCTGCTGCTCGGCAACGCGTTCTTCGTGGGCAGCGAGTTCGCGCTGATCGCGTCCCGGCGCACGGTGGTCGAGCCGTTGGCGGCCGGCTCGAAGCGGGCCCGCTGGGCGTTGTCGGCGATGAACCAGATCCCGCTGATGATCGCCGGGGCGCAGCTCGGCATCACCGTCTGTTCGCTGGGGTTGGGCGCGATCGCCGAGCCCGCCCTCGCGCACCTGCTGGAGCCGGCGTTCCGCGCGGCGCGGCTGCCGGAGGGGGTGGTCCACCCGGTGGCCTTCGTGCTCGCCCTCGGGGTGGTGGTCTTCCTGCACACCGTGGTGGGCGAGATGGTGCCGAAGAACATCACCCTGGCCGGGCCGGAGCCGTCGGCACTCTGGTTGGGGCCGGCGATGCTGGCGTTCTGCCTGGCCACCAAGCCGCTGCTGGTGGCGATGAAGTGGGCGTCGCGCCGGGTGCTGGGACTGTGGCGGGTCGAGGCGACCGAGGCCGTGAAGACGGTCTTCACCGCCGAGGAGCTGGCCGGGCTGGTGTCGCAGGCGCGTACGGAGGGGCTGCTCGACGCGGAGGAGCACGCCCGGATCACGGGTGCGCTCGCCCTGCACAGCCGGACGGCCGCCGACGCCCTGCAACCGTGGTCCACGGTGACCACGGTGGCCGAGGACGTCTCGCCCGCCTCGCTGGAGGTGCTGGCCACCCTGACGGGGCGGTCCCGCTTCCCGGTGGTGCAGCGACACACCCGCCGGGTGCTCGGCTTCGTGCACGTCAAGGACGTGCTCGGGTACGCGGGCGCGAGCCGGCGGGCCCCCGTGCCGGCGGACGTGTACCGACCGTTGGCGGTGGTGCCGCCGGACCGTACGCTCGCCGACCTGTTGCTGTCGATGCGCCGGGAGCGGCGGCACATGGTGCTGGTCAGCGACGGTCGCCGCCCCCTCGGGGTGGTCACGCTCGACGACGTATTGACTGCGATCGTTGGCAGGCGGGCCGATACCCTTGGTACGCAAGCGGTTGCGCAGGCGTGAAGTGGCCCTCGATCGCCTTGATTCCGCTGCCGGCCTTCCCTAATGTTGGGCACCGGCCGCTGTGGGTCGTCTGTCTCGCCCCTCTTCCCTCGCGCGAGGCGCCAAGCGGCCGGGTTGCAAAAGGAGTCGGTGCCGGTGGCAACCATGCCCCCTCATCGTCACGCACCGGGACGGTCTGCTCGTCGGGGTGGCCTGCGCAGGGTCGCCCACCGTCTGCTCACCCTGGTCGCCGCGGCGGCGGTCGGCGCCGGCATGCTGGCCGCGCCCGCCCACGCCGAGCCCTCGGTCGACGAGATCGAGGCCGCGATCGACCAGAAGTGGCGGCAGCTCGAGCCCACCATCGAGCAGTACAACAAGGTGCGGGCGCAGGTGAAGGTCAACCGCAAGAAGTCGGAGGACCTGCAGAAGAAGATCCAGCCGTTGGCGCTGGAGAGCGAGCTGGCGATGGACCGGGTCGGCGATCTCGCCTCCCGTTACTACATCTCCGGCCCGTCCCACGACATCGGCGCGCTGCTGGTCAGCGCCAAGCCCGACACGCTGACCGAGCAGCTGACGCTGCTGGACCGGCTGGCCGCGCAGGAGCGCAAGCAGCTCGAGGGTGTGACCCGGGTCCGCCAGAAGTACGACGCGGAGAAGCAGAAGCTCGACACGCTGATCGTCTCGCAGACGAAGCAGCAGAACGAGCTGGCGGCGAAGAAGAAGCAGATCGACGCCGACATCAAGAAGCTCGAGGCGTCGATGCCAGTGACGACCGTCAAGACGGAGAAGTGCCCGACCATCAACGGCGTGGTCAGCGAGAAGGCCCGCACCGCGATCCGGACCGCCTGCGCGCAGGTCGGCGACCCGTACGTCTGGGGTGCCACCGGCCCGAACTCGTTCGACTGCTCCGGCCTCACCCAGTACGCCTACAAGGCGGCGGGGGTCCACCTGACGCACTTCACGGGCGCGCAGTGGAACGAGGGCAAGGCCATCCCGCGCTCCGAGGCGCGCCCGGGTGACCTGGTCTTCTTCTTCAGCGACCTGCACCATGTCGGCCTCTACCTCGGCAACGACAAGATGGTGCACGCGCCACGGGCCGGCAAACCGGTGAACGTCTCCAGCATCAACACGATGCCGGTGGCCGGGTTCCGCCGGCCCTGACGGGTCCGCTCGTCCCGCACCCGCAACGACACGAGGCCCCCGGTCGGATCGACCGGGGGCCCTCGTCGTGCGGTGGGATCAGCGGGGCGCGCCCAGCGGGGACGGCACCAGGTTCACGTCGTCCAGGTTGACGTACATGATCCGGTGACCGAACTGGACCTGCACGTACCTGTTGTCGCCCCGGACGACCGTCTGGTCGTGGGGGGCGGAGCCGTCGAACGTGGTGGCCCGGTAGTACTCGCCAGCGAGCAGGTTGCCGACGGCGTACCGCTGGCCGGCCGAGAGCGTGTACTGCAGTGGCGAGATCGCCTGGTACGGCACGCCCTCCGGGTACGCGGCCTGCTCCGGGTAGGCCCGGCCGTACACCGGGATGGTGGCCTTACCGGCCTTCGGGGTCACCACGAACCCGACGGTCCACTTCGCCGTCGGCTTGGCGGCGGGGTTGTGGAACCACCCCTTCTGGCCGAGGTACCAGATGGCGGTCCAGTCGCCCTGCACCTCGGCAAGCGCGTACGTCTGGCCGGCCGAGACGCGGGCGCCGTGGTCGGAGACGTACGTGGTGTTCGGGGTGCCGTCGGGCCGCAGCGCGATGTCGTTGACCAGCGGCGCGTCGTGGCTCGGCGCGTTGTGCAGGAACAGCGCGGAGGAGCCGCGCAGCGGGCAGGGGGCCGTCGCCGGGGGCGGGTTCGGCACGCCCGGAGGCTGCCGGTTGCAGCCGGTGAACGGCGGCTGGTTGGTGGCGAAGTCCGGGTCGATGGTGACCAGCCCGGTCCGGTGCGTGCCGGTCGACTTGAACGGCGCCTTGAGCAGGTCGAAGTAGTGCGACCAGTTCCAGTACGGTCCCGGGTCCCAGTGCATGCCGCGTACGTTCGCGGCGACGGTGCCGGGGACGTTGTCGTGCCCGATGATGTGGTTGCGGTCCAGCGGGATGTTGTACTGCCGCGCCAGGTGGCGGACCAGCTTGGCGGAGGTGCGGTACATCGCCTCGGTGTACCAGGTGCCGTGCCCGGCGAAGCCCTCGTGTTCGAGGCCGATGGACTTGGCGTTCACGTACCAGTTGCCGGCGTGCCAGCCGACGTTCTTGGTCTTGATGTGCTGGGCGATGTGCCCGTCCACCGAGCGCAGGGTGTAGTGCCAACCCACCCGCTTCGGGTCCTTGACCAGGTTGACGCTGGGACCGAAGTAGCCCTCGGTGTCGTGGATGACGATGTACTCGATCTTCTGCTGGGTGGGACGGTTCCCCAGGTCGTGGTTGCCGTAGTCGCCAAGGGTGGGGCCGTAGTTCTCGTACGGCGCCGGGATCCACTCGCAGGAGATGTCGTCCGGGCACTCCAGCCCGTCCGGCCGGGCGAGCTTGCGCAGGTTCAGCCGGTCCAGCCAGGAGCGGTTCGGCTGGACCGCCTGGCCGGCCAGCGTGACCCGCTGCCCGTCGTCGGTCACCCGGCTGTCGCCCGTGGCGATGGTGGCGTACACCTCGTTGGCGAAGGCCGCCGCGGCGTCGGCGCTGTCCGCGCCGGAGTACCGGGCCACCGCGCCGTACCAGGCCGCCGGGTCGGTGCCGGCGCCGACCGGGGCGCCGATCTCCTTCTGGTACGCGGCCAGCAGCGCCGCGCCGCCCCGGATGTTCGCCGTGACGTCCGTCCGCAGCGACTCCTCGCTGGCGCCGGTCAGCCCGGCGGCGGCGTCAACGGTCCGCAGCGCGGCCTCGGCGGGAGGCGTGGCGGCTGGCGGCTCGCCGGCCTCGGCCAGGGACGGGCGGGACTCGTCGCCGCGCGGGTCCTCGGTGCCCTCGTCGTGGTGCGTGCCGCCGGCGAGGGCGGCGACGTGCTCGGCGTCGGTGAGGTGCATCGGTCCGTAGCCGCCGCTGGTGCTCGGCGTGCCGGCGTTGGTGTCCCAGCGGGACTGCAGGTAGGAGACCCCGAGCAGGACGCTCTCCGGTACGCCGTACTCGGCGGCCGCGGCGGCGTACTGCTGCTGCCGGTCGTTCACCGGCGCTGCCGCGGCGGCGGACCCGGCGGCGGTGAGCGGCGTCGTCGCCATGGCGGCGGCCACGGCGGCGGCCAGCAGGACGCGTCTGCTCCTCGATGTCGCTGACAGGTGCATCAGACCCCCAGTTCGGACGGGCAAAGGTGGGGTCACCTTCGCCCCGCCCGCCGCCTCTGGTCAATACTTTCCCGCCAGACACTTCAGAAGGAAGGAAATCTTCGTCGCCCGGGTTGCGGATCCGCCCGATCCGGGTGGGTACGGAGTGTCACCGCCCGTAGGGTTGCGGATCGATAACGGTCGTCTCTACTCTGGTCCTTCGTCGGCCGGTGACATTCCGTCCAACCAGGGCGGTGACGGTCCGACACCGCCGAGTCGCTCCCGAGCGAGCCGGGGACCCAGGTTCCCCGGGGTGAATCCGCAGTCCTGCGGTAGGGCGCCCCTTCCCGCCCGAACCCGTCAGCTAACCCGGTAGGCGGTACGGAAGAAGGAGTACGAAGCCCGGTGGCACACCATGCCCCGCGGCCACCGTCGGCCCGGTCGGCCCTCGCCGACCCGGTGACGGCTGCGCCGCGCCCACGCTGGTACCGCTGCACCACCGCCCTCGCCGCCCTGGCCGCGTTCGCCGTCGTCCTGACCGGCGGCGCCACGGCGGCCCACGCCGAACCGACTGTCGCCGAGATCGAGCGGCAGATCGACGAGGACTGGAACAAGCTCGAACCGATCATCGAACGGCACAACGCCACCCGACAGGACCTGGCCGCCAGGCGGAAGCAGGCCGACGCGCTCGCCGCGCAGATCGGGCCGCTGGAGAAGCAGGTCGACCAGGCGATGGAGAAGGTCGGCGCGTTGGCGGCCCGCGCCTACAAGGGCGAGAACGTCTCCGCCGTCAACGCCCTGCTGGGCAGCCGCTCACCGAGCGAGATGATCGGGCAGCTCGAACTGCTCGACCAGTTCGCCCAGCACCAGCAGCAGGACGTGCGGCAGGTCGCCGAGCTGCGCGACCGGCTGGCCGCCAAGAAGGCGCCGCTGGACGAGATGGTCGTCCAGCTCGGCCGCACCGAGGCTCAGCTCGCGGCGAAGAAGAAGCAGATCAACGCCGAGATCGACCGGTTGCAGAAGCTTCGGCTGCGGGTCTACGGCAACGGCGGCGGTGGGCCGCTGCGTCCCGCCCCCTGCCCGGCCGGCTATCCCGGCGGCCCGGCCGGCACCGCCGTGAAGTTCGCCTGCGCGCAGATCGGCAAGCCCTACGTCTGGGGTGCCGAGGGGCCGAACTCGTACGACTGCTCCGGCCTGATGCTCGCCGCCTGGGCGAAGGCGGGGGTGTCGCTGCCGCACAACGCCGCACAGCAGCGCCGGGCCACCGCGTCCGTCAGCCGGGGCGAGCTGCGCCCGGGTGACCTCGTCTTCTACTACAGCGACCTGCACCACGTCGGCATGTACGTCGGCGGGGGCTGGGTGGTGCACGCCTCCCGCGCCGGGGTGCCGATCAAGATGAAGAAGGTCGACGACGGCCCGATCCACAGCTACGGCCGCCCCGGCTGAGACGCGCGGAGGGCCTCTGCCCGGCGGGGGTCCTCCGCACGCCCGCGGGTCGGGTCAGCTGGTCGGCCAGGTGCGCCACTGCTGCCACGAGCGGCTCGGGGTCGGGCCGCGCTGCCCCTGGTAGCGCGAGCCGTAGACGGCCGAGCCGTACGGGTGCCGCGCCGGCGACGAGAGCCGGAAGATGCAGAGCTGGCCGATCTTCATGCCCGGCCAGAGGGTGATCGGCAGGTTGGCCACGTTGGACAGTTCGAGGGTCACGTGACCGGAGAAGCCCGGGTCGATGAAGCCCGCCGTGGAGTGGGTGAGCAGGCCCAGTCGGCCCAGTGAGCTCTTCCCCTCCAGCCGGCCGGCGAGCTGGTCGCCGAGCGTGATCACCTCCAGCGTCGAGGCGAGCACGAACTCGCCCGGATGCAGCACGTACGGCTCGCCCTCCGGCACCTCGACCATCGACGTGAGGTCGTCCTGCTGCTGCGCGGGGTCGATGTGGGTGTAGAGGTGGTTGTTGAAGACCCGGAAGAGCTTGTCCAGGCGTACGTCGATGCTGGACGGTTGCACCAGCGCGGGCTCGAACGGCTCCAGCGCGAGCGTTCCCGCCTCGATCTCGGAGGCCAGGTCGCGATCGGAGAGCAGCATCCGCACACCTTAGCGACCGACACGCGTGACCTGCGTGTCGGAGTGCATCTTCGTACAATTGTTCGATAGAATGCCGGCATGGCTTCCTGGTCCGAATTCGCCGCCGACGAGCCCCGCCTCGCCGACGGGATCCGCCTCCTCATGCAGCAGTACGGGCCGGGCTTCGGCTACCTGGCCACCGTCCGCGCCGACGGCGGCCCCCGGGTGCACCCGGTCTCCCCGGTGATCACCGACGAGGGGCTCTTCTGCTTCGTCGTCGACTCGCCCAAGCGGCGCGACCTGGAGCGCGACGGCCGCTACGCGCTGCATTCGTTCCCGCCGGAGGAGAGCGACGACGAAGCCTACGTCGCCGGCCACGCCCGGCCGGTGACCGACCCGGCCCGGGTCGCCCGGCTGGCCCGCAGCCACCGGGCCGCGCCGCAGGTCGACTGGCGGGTCTTCGAGTTCACCGTCGACGTGGCGATGCTGGCCCGCCGCGAGTCCGGCGTCGCGGGCGGCGCCAGCGAGTGGCACGGCCGGCCCGCCGTCCAGGTGTGGCTCGACCCCCGCGCGGCCGCCGCCGGCACCGCGCTGGTGCCCGAAACCCGGTCGGGGCGCGTCGGCGACCACGCCGCCCGCCCCGCCGCCTGAGACGCGGTGCGGCGCCCCGGGCCGTCCCCCTCCGGGGCGCCGCACCGTGACCACCGCCCGACCCCCGCGTGCCCGGCCGCACAGACGCCGGTGCCGGCCCCGTCGAGCGAGGCCGGCACCGGTGCAGTCGTACGGCGTGACTACGCCGCGCGGTACGCGTTCCAGGCGGTCAGCATGCGGCTGGCCTGTCCGGCGGTGAACTGGTACATGCAGGAGTCGTAGCTGTAGTCCATGAAGTTGGTGATCGGGTCGACGCCGGGGGCGGTGCAGGTGTTCCGCCCGGTCGGGCAGCCGGAGGCCGGCGACGCCTCGGCAGCGGTGTCGCTGACGCTGTCGCCCGAGCCGGAGCAGCCGCCCTGGAAGGTGTGGTAGAGGTTCAGCCAGTGGCCGACCTCGTGGGTGCCCGTGTCGCCCTGGTTGTAGTTGGTGGCGGTGCCGCCCGGCAGCGACTCGCTCAGCACGACGACGCCGTCCATGCTGCTGAGGTTGCGGGTCGGGAAGGTCGCCCAGCCGAGCAGGCCGTTGCTCAGCTCGCCCAGGTAGATGTTGAGGGTGTTCTTGCCGCCCGTACGCAGCGAGGTCTTCATCGACCGCTCCGCCGAGGAGCCCGACACGATCGGGTACCAGGACGGGTTCGTCACCCGGTTGATCTTCTGAAGCTGGAAGCTGAACGCGGTGGACGCGCCGCCGGTCGCCCCGCTGAACGACTGGTTCAGCACGTTGATCTGCGAGTTGACCATCGAGTCGGGGATGTTGCCGCCGGCCCGGGTGCTGTTCTCCTGGATCACGTGCACCACCACCGGGATAGAGACGGTGGCGGCCATCGTGGAGGCCCCGGCACCGGCACGGAACCGGGCCCGCTCGCGCAGCGCGGCGGCCATGTCGGCCTCGCGCTCGCGGGTCTCCGCGAGGGTCAGCTCGTTCGGCTCGTGCTTGGCGCCGCTGCCCGGCTTGACGCGGGCGTCCGAGTGGACGTCGGCCGGCTCGACGCAGACCTCGGTCGGGGCGGCGGAGAAGGCCGAAGCGGCCGGTACGACACCCACGGCGGCGGTGCTGAGCAGCAGCGCGAGGGTCGTCGACGCGACGCCGGCCGTACGCCGGGTCAGCAGGTTGGGACGGAGTCCCATGGGCCCACCTCTTTCTGGCGGCGCGACAGGGGGTATGTCACGCCGTGACTGGAACGTTGGGCAGACGTTACAACCCATCGAAGGATTTGAGAACGCCCATATGTTGCCGCGGTGGAAATTTCCCTGGCAGCGGCCGGGAAGCGGTGGCGCGGGCGGGTGGTGATGGGGCTGAGGATGGCCCGACTGGGGTGGCGGCGTGGCGGGCGGCGGCGCGGAGCGATCTTGGTAGGTTCAGGCCCCTCCGGGGGCCGTTAGCTGCCAAGATCGCGGCGCCGGGTGGTGTCGGAGGGGTACCTGGGTGCAGCGTCGTGACGACTCAGGTACAGTGGTGCCGCCTGCGGGTGTAGTTCAATGGCAGAACATCAGCTTCCCAAGCTGACAGTGCGGGTTCGATTCCCGTCACCCGCTCCACGCGAAAGGCCCTGGTCAGGACACAGATCCCGACCGGGGCCTTCGACGTTCCCCGAGTGCACGACTTCACCGCTGAGGACGCGGCGACCCACCTGCTGAAGCTGGTGCGACGCAGCCCGTGATCAGGCCACGGGCCGCTATCGGCGTCGGCTACTCTGCGGCCATGCCGTCGTCCGGGTCATCGGGCTGCTTCGGCCCGCCTTTCCGTCACGGCGAAGCGATCACGAGTGGGCCCCGACGTCCCAGCTCCCACACGGTGAGCGCGAAGCAGCAGAGCACCGCTCCCGCGATCGTGACCGCTGTCCAGCCGCCTGCGGACCAGAGCGTGGTCGCGGCGGCGGAGCCGATAGCAGCACCGATGAAGTTGCCGGTGGCCAGCGCCGTGTTGAGCCGGCTGCGGGCCTCGTGGGACAGGGCGAACAGCCGCGCCCGGTTGAGGAGAGCCTGCGTCTGTAGGGCGACATCGATCATGATGATCGCGATGATGATGAGTACGACGGAGCGGCCGGCGAACGCCGCGACGACGAAAGCGCCGAGGGCCAGTGCCCAGGCCGTGCCGGTGGCCGCGAGCGACCAGCCGCGGTCGTGCAGACGACCGCCGTGCAGACCGGAAAGGACACCAGCGAGGCCGGCCAACCCGAACAACCCGATCACCGCTACCGGGTACCGGAACGGTGGGCCGCTGAGCAGGAACGTCAGCGCCGTCCAGAACAGCGAGAACGTGGCGAACCCTGTGGCGGCCAGGACCAGCGTCCATCGGGCTGCCCGCTCCCGCATGACCACCGCGCCGATCGAGGCGATGAGCTGCGGGTACGGCATGCGCGTCCGCGGTGCCAGCGGTGGAGTCGCGCGGTAGAGCACGACCGCGAGCAGGACGGCGACGACCGCGGCGAGGACGAAGATCGTACGCCACCCGGCGGTGCCGGCGACGAACCCGCTGATCGTGCGGGAGGCCAGGATCCCGGTGAGGGTCCCGGACCCGACGACGCCGACGATCCGACCGCGGTGGGCGTCGCCGGCCAGGTCCCCGGCGAGCGGTGTGAGGACCTGCCCGGAAATCGTCGTCACGCCGAGCACGCCCAGTGCGAGGAGGAGCAGGCCGATCGACGGCGCCAGCGCGCACAGCAGCAGCGCGGCGGCCGAGGCCAACAGCATCACCGGGACGAACCGGCGGCGGTCCAGGACGTCACCGAGCGGTACGAGCAGCAGCACGCCGACGGCGTACCCGATCTGCGTCGCGGTGACGAGCCAGCCGGCTGTCGCGGTCGCGGCGCGCAGGTCGCCTGCAATGAAGCCGAGTAGCGGCTGCGCCCAGTACAGGTTGCCGATGGCCACTCCCGCCGCCAACGCGAACAGGAACGTCAACCGACGGCTCATCTCCGACGGCGGTGCCCTGCGGGGTGCTGCCACCCTGCAACGCTAAGGCGCGGGATCAGGGCGCGGGGACCCAGCGAGGGCCTGAGCGTGGCAAGGCTGTGCACCCGCCGGAATGCCCACTCATTTCCCGGCACCATCAAGCCAGGATTGCAGTAGACGGCAACGAGCGGATGTTGTCAGAAGTGGGGACAAGGGCGAGCCGGCCCATGTCCCCACTTCTGATTCCCGCTATATGCGTGTGTGGCGTGGTAGCGGCTGTGACTCGGACCGCTGGGAGTGCAGATCAGTTCATCGAGTCCCTCATCATCACGACGAAAGTGAATCCGGTGCTCGTCGGACGACGCAGGGAGATGTCACACTTGATCCGGCGCAGTACCTCGTTTCTGCTGAGGCGGAGCCCTTGCGCGATGAGCCGCTCCGGGCGGACCGGCACCGGATCCTCGAAGTCGACCTCCACCTGCAGGGGCCACGCCTCGTCGAGCTGTGCCGGCGGGGTGTCCAGACGCCAGGCCCCCTGCCAGTCCAGGGTGTACCGGTTGCGCCGGGCGAGCAGCGGATCCAGCAGCGTGGCCGCCACGAGCTCCGGATCGTTGGCGTGGTAGCCGTCGAGTAACGCCGGATCGAGGGATCTGACCGACGCCCGCTCGTGCACGGTAAGTTTGCTCGTCCGATTGCAGGACACGCAACGGACCAACAGCCACACGTCCAGCAGCTTGCCGTTGGCGTTGACGCGGAACCTGCCCTCGCCGGTGGTGGCCGACTCCGACCGGCAGTCCACGCACCGTAACGACAGCAGAGGAAGCCTGGTCCGGCGAACGATCCAGGGCAGCACAGTATGAGGTTGTGAAGACATGATGATCTCTCTGAAGACCTGACACGAGGCCGATTGCGCGCGGCCTCAAGCGCTGCATGAACGGGCGCACGCGGGCAGCCCGACAGAACCGACGGGAGGGTCGGCCTGTAGATGCGCGGAGGAAGGCGTCAGGTCTAAAGAGCGGGCGGGGTCACGCGGTCTGTCCTCTGTCCTCGCTGTGACGGGGCATCGGCAACCTACGGAACGCGGAAGGAGGGCTCAAACGGTTTTCCGGCTCGGAGAGCGATCCGCATGCGGGGATGTCGCTATCAGCGGTCCGCCGACGCCCCCCGACCCGGCGACAACATGTCGGCTGCACGCTCATGCCGCGATCAGCGCGCCCGGGGGTGTGACAGATCAGTTTGCGGACGTCTGTCGTATATCAGTCGGCGGAGGGCATTCGCGCGTGCTGCCGCGTCCGCATTGGCCAGAGACCGGCGATCGGGACCAGGCTGTGGCGACCGCGTGCCATCAGCCCCGGGAATTGCCGGCGCCGGCGACCTCCGGTCGGCATCGGACAGCCCACGACTGCCCGGCGAGGAGATCCGCTAGCTCTCACCGCCAGCGTCCTCGATACTCACGGCGTGATCGACAAAGACCCTCAGGCCCCATGGCTGCCTCGCGTTCCCCACCCGGCTGACAGCCCGGCGCTGCCGATCTACATGATCATCTTCTTCTTTCTGGGCCTGGCCGGATTTGCCGTACATGGGCTGTCCGACGGCAGGGAAGGTCTCATCATTGCGAGCATCGTCTCGGGGGTGTTCTTCACGTGCTTCCTGATCCTGTTCGCGATCTACTGGACCGGGTACCTGCTGAAGGGACACGCCAACTGGCAAGCCGAGCGCCAGGCTGATTTCGAGGGGCCATCCGCGGATCGGTAGCCAGAGAGCTGAGCGGGCTTGCCGCCGGCGGGAAAGGTGGAGGCCCGCCGGGTACGACGGTGCTGCCACAGCACTCCGCCGAGGAACGGGCTCCCAGCCACAGCTTCGGTCAGATGCTCCCTTCCAGCGCGAACGCGCGGATGCTCCTCGGCCCTCCTCGGGTCTGACATGATCACGCCGTGCCCGACTCCGAGCCGCCGAGGTCAGTTCGCCCGCTCCGCGGTTCCGGGCCCTTCGGCGTCCCCGGTGGGCGTTTGCCGACCAGGACGGGAGCCCCGACCGTCGATTCCGACGCCCCTCGGGCACGGGCCCACTGTCGTACCGTGTGCCGGTGAACAGCCAGGATCGCAGTACCTACCTGGCCGCTGCCGCGGCCAACCTGACCTTCAACTCGCCGCTCGGCGGGGATCGGGTGGCGGACCTGGTCCGGCGGTTGACCCCCACCGGGCCGGGCTGGCGGGCACTGGACCTGGGCTGCGGCAACGGTGAGCTGCTCCTGCGGCTGTGCGAGGCTCACGGCATCGCCGGCGACGGCGTCGAACGCCACGCCGTCGACTGTGAACGGGCCCGGCGACGCGCGACGGAGCGGGGAGCCGCCGAGCGGGTCACGTTCCACGGCGCGAATGCGGCCACCTGGGACCGGCCCGCCCACCTCGTCGTCAACGTCGGGGCCGGCCAGATCTGGGGCGACGCCGCGCGAGCCCTCGCCGCGCTGCACCGGCTCACCCTGCCCGGCGGCAGGCTGCTGTTCGCTGACGGCTTCTACCAGGCCAGCCCCGACGCGCAGGTCCGCGAGGTCTTCGGCGACATGCCCGACCTGGCTGGCCTGGCCCAGGTCGCCGTGGACGCCGGGTTCCGACCGCTGCACGTCGCCGTGTCCACCCTCGCCGAGTGGGACGACTTCGAGTCCGACTGGCGTGCGGGCATCGAGCGCCTCGGCACGCCGGAGGCGCGCGCGTTCGCCGACGAGCGGCGCGTCGAATACCTCACCGGCTACCGCGACGTCGTCGGCTTCGGCTGGCTGATCCTGACCCCGGCCTGACCGCCGGACCGCCGGACCGCCTGACCGCTGCACAGTGTGGATGGTGCCCGGGCGTGAGGCGGCGTCCGGGCTGAAGCCGGCCAGCCCGACGACGGGGCCCGGCAGGTAGAGCCGCCGATGGACCAGTCCGGACGGTTCCGGCGAAGCCCAGGTCCGCAGGGACCGCCAGCTCAGGGGCTCCGCTCGTCGCCGGGCGCCGGGCGCGTGGCGAGGCGGTGCAACCAGGCGAGGTCGGCGCGGTCCACGTCGCGCGGTTCGTAGCCGCTGTGGAACAGCAGTTGCTGGGTGACCGAGATGCAGTCGACCCGGCGACCGGCGATGGTGCCGGTGGTGAAGCAGTCCTTCGGCCAGCGGAAGGTGCCGCCGTCGAGGCCGGCCTGGTGGCCGTCGCCGGCCTCGTCGAACGTCAGCGGATGCAGGTCGACCCGCCCCCGCCCGTCGGCGACGACCTCGACGCGGACCGGCCGCCAGTCGGTCTCGACGACGTAGCCGAGCCGGCCGAGAGCCCTCAACGCCGCGGCCTCCTGCTCGGCGGCGATGGCCAGGTCCAGGTCGCGGTGCGCACGGGTCTGATGTCCGACGAGCGCGTCGACGCCCCAGCCGCCGCCGATCCAGGCCCGGCAGCCGGCGGCGGTGAGAGCGGCCAGGACGGCGTGGACCTCGTCGGCGTCCATGTCGACGGTCACGACCACCGTTCTAGCCTCTGCGGGCAGGGCTCGGCCACCGAAATCCACCGCCCGCCCGCCCGCCCGGCCGGACGGCGGCGAGATCGCTACCCGGGGGCCCAGCGGCGCGGCGGCACAACCCCGGTGGACGTACCAGGCGTTCACGCCGAGCATCGACGGCGACCCCGCGCGCCGCGGCACGACGGGCGGTTCGAGGCCCCGTAGGCCCGGGGCGTCGCAGGCGGACCGGGATTGGTCGTACGGGCCGCCTACGCTCCCGCCGTGATTGCAGACCTGAACCGGTTGCTGAGTTCGCTACCGCCCGCGACGCTGCCGCCCGGCCGCACCGTCGAGCCGGAGGACGGTGGACCGCCGCCGTACTGGCTGAGCGACGCTTCGGCCGATCCGGGACTGTGGGCGCGGATGCGGTCGCGGCATCCGGAGTCCGGGCTGTGGCCGCTGCTGCTGAGCGGGTTGTCGAGCGACGAGAGCCGCCCGTGGGCCGACGGCGAGGTCCGTCCGGCCGACATGTCGTCGCCAGAACAACACGACGTGACGGAGCTGCTGGCCCGATGGTGGGCCAGCTGCACGACGGTCGACGAAGACGAGACGTCGGCCGCCAGGGCCCCGTTCGGCCGCAACTGGCCCGGTCTCGCCAGGCCCGGCGACCTGGCGGAGGCGCCCGATGTCCTCGCCGACGAGTGCGTGGAGTTCCTCGTGGACGGGCGGACGCGTCTCGGGCTCGTGCCGGCAGCCCGCAGCGCGGACACGCTCGCCGTGGTGGGTTGGTCCGGCCCGACGAACCACACCGGCGACGCCGGGGAGATCTCGGCGGTGCTGCGCAGCTGGGAGGACCGGTTCGGTGTACGGGTGGTCGGCGTCGGGTTCGCCACCCTGAACCTCAGCGTCGCCGCGCCACCGACGTCGACCGGGCACGCCCTGGCGGTCGCGGCCGAGCACTTCGCCTTCTGCCCGGACAACGTCTGGCAGGGCGCCGGATCCCTGACCGCCTACGCCGAGCAGATCCTCGGCATGCACGCCTGGTCGTTCTGGTGGGACTGACGACGTCGTCCCGCCGCCCGATGCCCCGGCGGTCAGCCGACGGCGGCCGTCGGCTGCGGGCTGCGCCGGGGTACGGCGGCCAGCGCCAGCCCCAGCAGCGCGCTCGCCGCGCCCACCACGAACAGCAGCGAGCCCGCCGGCTGACCCAGCCACTCCCACAGCGGGTGCCACGTCGGGTGCGGCTCGGCGCGGTGATGCCGCAGCAGGCTGGGGACGGTCAGCAGTACGGGCGTCCACCAGAGGAACAGGGTGATCGCGAGCAGGACGCTTACCGCTCCCCGGGCCGGATGTCCCGCCTCGGTGCGCCGGCTGGCCCAGCCGAAGACCAGCCAGCCGAGGGCCGCTCCCAGCAGGCCACCGGCGACGCCGGCCGGCAGCACGGCAGGTGGAGCCGTCCGGCTCAGCGCCAGCGACAGGTTGCTGCCGTCGGGCGGGGGCGGGGCGGCCACCTGGAGCTGGAGGACCGTGTCGCCGCGCCGGGCGAGCACGGTGGTGTCGGTGATCGTGAGGACCTGGGCGCACGTCTTGTCGACACAGCCGGGGTTGCTGCTGACCTCCGGCTCGTACACCTGCCAGCCGGTCTCGCGCAGGCGCCGCTGCGCCAGGGCGAGCGTCTCGTCGGCGGGCATCGGGGGTGTGCCGGCCGCGCCGGCCACGACGGCGCTCTGCTGGTATTCGCCGCCGTCCCCGAGCAGCAGGTTGTCCAGCGCGCGGACGGTGAGCGGCTGGCTGTAGAAGGTGAAGAACGCCGGCGCCAGGTCGACGTCGCCGAGGTCGTGACCGGGCAGCACGGCGGCGAAGACGGCGGCGGTCTCGGCCCGGTCGGGTTGCGGCGCGGAGGTCTCCCAGGCGGCCCGGGTGGCGAGGGCGGCGGTGAACAGGCCGCAGATGACGGCGGTGAGGGTGGCCCAGACGCCGACCGTGCGGCTGGCCGGTCGTCCGAGCCGGCAGCGCAGGCCGTGCCGGATCAGGTTGGCGGCCTCGCGCGGCGTCGGGCGGGTGCGGTCCGGCGGCGCCGCGTCCAGCAGGACCCCGACCATCTCGTCGGCCCGGGCCTGCCGGTAGGCGCGGGGGTGGCAGAAGAGCAGCCGCCGGTAGCGGCGGGCGAGCGGGTCGCCGGTCGTCGGCATGACTGTCCTTCCGATCGGTACGCACCGGCGGGCCGGTGCGGGTGCGGCAGACGGGGTGCGGGTGCGGGGCGGTCAGGCGGTGCCGGGGCGGAGCGCGCGCAGCCGGCTCTCGGCGGCGGTGGCGAGCTGCCGCAGCCGGGCGGTCTCGACGTCCAGGGCGCGGATCCCGTCGGGGGTGAGGCGGTAGTAGCGGCGGAGCCGGCCGTCGACGGTCTCCTCGCGGTCGGGCGCGACGAGCCCCTGGGCGTGCAGCCGGTCGAGCGCGGCGTAGAGGGTGCCCGGCAGCAGGGTGACGCGCTGCGCGGACAGGGCGGTGACCTCGCGGATGATGCCGTAGCCGTGCCGGGGGCCACCGGCGAGCGCGGTGAGGATCAGGAAGGTCGGCTCTCGCATCGCGGTCACGGGCGACACCATATTCAGATCATCGATATATCGTCAAGGCCCGCCCCGACCGCGACGGCCTGGCCCGCCCCGCTCTCCGTCATGAGGCCTAGGCTGGCGATCATGCGGATTGGCATCGTGATCCTTCCCGACCAGCGTTGGTCCGACTCGCGTCGCCGCTGGTCCCAGGCGGACGAGTGGGGCTTCGACCACGCCTGGACGTACGACCACCTGGGCTGGCGGGACCTGGTCGACGGGCCCTGGTTCGACTCCGTGACCACGCTGACCGCCGCCGCGACGGTGACCTCCCGGATCCGGCTCGGCACGCTGGTCGCCTCGCCGAACTTCCGTCACCCGGCGGCGTTCGCCCGGCAGGTCACCACGCTCGACGACGTCTCCGGCGGGCGGCTGCTGCTCGGCCTCGGCGCGGGCGGCATCGGCTTCGACTCGGCCGTGCTGGGCGGGGAGACGCTGCCGCCGCGCCAGCGGGTGGACCGGTTCGCCGAGTTCACCGAGCTGCTCGACCTCATCCTGCGCGAGGACGGCACGACCTGGCGCGGGGAGTGGTTCACCGCCGTGGACGCGCGGAACAACCCGGGCTGCGTACAGACGCCCCGGGTGCCGTTCGTGATGGCCGCCAACGGGCCCCGGTCGATGCGGCTGGTGGCGCGGTTCGGTCAGGGCTGGGTCACCACCGGCCCCGACGTGGACGACCTGGAGGGCTGGTGGGGCGGGGTGGCCGAGGCCGCCGCCCGGATGGACGCGACGCTCGCCGCCGCCGGCCGCGACCCGGGCACCCTGGACCGCTACCTCTCGCTCGACTCCGCGCCGGTCTTCTCGCTGCGCAGCGCCGAGTTCTTCGCCGACCAGGTCGGCCGGGCCGCCGCCCTCGGCTTCACCGACGTGGTCACCCACTGGCCCCGGGCCAGCAGCTGGTACGCCGGCGACGAGGCCGTCCTGGCGGACGTCGCCACCCGCCTGCTGCCCGAGCTGCGTCGCGCCTGACCGGGCGCCTCCGCCGAGGGCGTCAGCCCAGCCGCCCGGTGGACGCGTCGAGCCGGCGCCCTCAGGTGCCGAGGTCTCCGGTGGTGATGCCGCCGTCGCCGCCGGAGACCAACCGGAACCGGATGCAGACGACCTCGCTGTCGTCGGTGACGGGGGTGCCCACGCGCGCCCAGTAGGCGGCGTGACCGGCGCGCCACTCCTCGATGGAACGGTCCCCCTCCCCTTCGGAGCGGGCGAAGCCCCACGGCACGTCCGCGAAGCGGACCACCTCGACGCCGGTGACCTCCACGACGCCGACCAGCGCGTCCCCGTCGTCGACGAGGGCCAGCCGCTCGCCGGCGTGCTCCAGCTCCTCGCCCTCCTCGGCGTACTCGATGGTCAGGCCGGCGGTCGCCGTCTTCACCCCGGCGAGCACCAGGGTGTTGAGCCGCGTACGCAGCTCACCGGGGGTGCCGAGGGCGAGGGTGCGCAGTCCACCGATCCGAGGCCACATCCTGCCGACCGTACCGTCGCCGTCGATCACCCGTCGTGGCATTTCCGCCCCCACCGTCGGTGCGGCGGGCGCTACGGTGGGTGGGGCGACGATCGGGAGGCGGCATGGCGGACAGGCGCGCGGTGCTCATCCCCGGCCGGGGCTACGACACCCGGTTCCCGCTCTTCGTCTACGCCGGCGAGGCGCTGCGCCGCGTCGGCTACGCCCTGCACGCCCTCTCGTGGGAGGTGCCGGAGCAGTTCGCCCCCGACCGGGACGGGCCGGGGCCGGCCATCGAATGGGTGATCGGGCAGGTCGCCCCGACCCTCGCCGAGCCGACGCACCTGCTGGTCGGCAAGTCGCTCGGCTCGATGGCCACGCCGCTCGCGGCCGATCGCGGGCTGCCGGCCGTCTGGCTCACCCCGCTGCTGCACGTGCCCGCCGTGGTCGACGGCCTGCGCCGCGCCACCGCGCCGTTCCTGCTGGTGGGCGGCACGGCGGACTCGTCCTGGGACGGTTCGCTCGCCCGCCGGCTCACCCCGCATGTGGTGGAGATCGAGCAGGCCGACCACGCGCTGATGGTGCCGGGCCCGCTGGCCCGCTCGGCGGAGGCGCTCGGCCGGGTCTGCACGGCCGTCGAGGACTTCGTTCAGATCAGGTGACCGGCATAGCCGGCGGCGGCGAGCACCTGCTCGTCGCCGCTCGCCGCGTGCGCGTCCAGCACCGCGTCGGCCAGCTTCACCACGTGTGCGTCGCCGTGCCGGGCGGCCCGGGCGAAGACCTCCGCCGGGGCACCGGCAGCCACCGCCGACGGCGTGGCCGGGCGCTCCGGGGCGTACGCCGAGGTCACGGCCGCCGTCGCGGACCAGGCCGCGGCGACGCTCGCCGCCCACAGCGCCGGATCGAGAGCCGGCAGCGTACGCAGCACCGCCGTCGGGGCGGTCACCGCGTGCACCAGCATCACGGGCTCGGCGTGCCCGAAGCGCAGGTAGTCGAGGCTGGCGCCGTGCACCAGCGCGACCAGGTCCCGCTCGGCCCCGGCCGGTGTCCCCGCCGGCCGCAGCGCCGCCACCGCGGCCGGCCACCGCGGTACGGCCGGCAGCCGGCCCAGTCGTTCCCGGATGCCCCCGGTCCGGTCGGCGATGCGGGGCAGCCCGGCCAGCGCGGCGGCGACGTGCGGCGCGACGTCGCCGGCGACCGGGGTGCTCGGGGTCGGCAGGTCTCGTCCGGCCGGGCCGCCCGCGGTCGACGGGTGCCATGCGTCCGGCCGGGCGTGGCCGTCGCCGGGGACAGCGCCTTCCCCGGCCAACGCGGCGTGACCCGGGTCGACCGATCCCGCACCGCTGGGGCGGGCGGCGCCGGGGACCGGCTGCCACCGGGCGGCCCAGTAGGCGAGGGCCTGGCCCAGCTCGGCGAGCCGCTCCGGGCGCTCCGGCGCCTCGCACGGGGCGCTGCCGGGCGGCCGGGCGGGCGTCCGCAGGGCGCGGACGGCGTGACCGACCCGGATGACGCCGTGGGTGGCACCGGCGGCGATGCCCGGCAGCAGCCGGGGCCACCAGGTGCCGAGCACCTCCCGCCAGGGCCGTTCCCGCAGCTCCCGGTCGAAGTGGGCCAGCCAGTCCCCGGCCCGTTTCGGGTCACCGAGCGCCTCGCGCCAGTCCTCGATCGGCCGCAGGCCGCGCGGCAGCTCGTCCAACCGCCCCAGGTACGCGTCCAGCCAGCGGTGCACCACCCCGTCGTGGCCGTGCCGGACCAGCGCCTCCACGGCCATCGGCCCGTGGTTCGAGAGCCAGCCCTCGTACTCGGGGCCGGTGCGGTGCAGCCGTCGGTACGCCTCGTCCAGGATCTCCTCACCCATGCGGCGATCCTCCGACCTCAACCGAGGTTCAGGTCAAGCCGTGAGGTCCGCCCCGTCCACGAGCCCCCGTACGCGCAGCTCGGTGGCGATCGCCGGAGGGCAGTCCAGCACGACCGTGGCGGTGCCGACCGGTTCCGCGCCCCGCGCGGCGCAGATCTCGTAGAGCGCGCGGACCTGCGCCCCGGTGGCCACCCAGTCGTCCACCACCAGCACCCGGTCACCTCCTTGCAGGCCGTGGTCCCGCACGGCCAGGTCGACCCGTCGGCCCCGGAAGTCCGGGGGGCTCTGCGCCCAGGTGAGCGCCCCGGCGGGCAGCCGGCCGTCGCCCGGCTTGTGGGCCGGCACGAAGCCGACGCCGAGCGCCGTCGCGGCGAGCGGACCGAGCAGGTATCCGGTGACCGCCGGCGAGACGACCACCGTCGGCCGGGCGGCCCGGAACGGCTCCACGAGGGCCGGTCCCAGCCGGGCGAGGACCTCCGGGTCCCGCCACCAGCCGGAGACGTCGCTGACCAGGTGGGTGGCGCCGGGGCCGGGATCGATCCACCTGACCAGCGCGGCGAGGCGTCCGCTCAGCTCGGAGGGCATGGACCCATCCTGCGCCACGCAGTCTGGCTGATCGCCGGGTGGGTGAGCCCGACGGGGACCGGGCCGGGCGGTCCGCCCCGCACCCGGGCCGCCCGGCCCACGTCGGATCGGATGATCGGGTACACGTATCACTGCAATTGCGGTCATACCACCATGATCACGTTGACTTCGGATGTGCTTCTCTCGTTACCGTCCGACCCGGTTTGTTCAGATGACGAAAGGACCGGGCCGGTGGCTGGCAGGCACTCCCGTACCCGCATGTTCTCCTCGCCGGCCGGCATCGCGGCCACCGCAGCGGTCGGGGTCGCCCTCGCCGTCGGCGGCACCGTCGGCGCCGTCCAGCTGGCCTCGGACGCGGAGCCCGCCCGGCCGACCGCGGTCGACCTCGCGCCCACCGGCCTGCCGACCAGCGCGGCCCCCAGCACCCCGGCCACCCCGCCGGCCGCCTCGCCGAGCGCCAGCGCGTCGCCGAGCGCGACGGTCGCCCCCAAGGCCAGCCGGTCCGCCCAGGCCCCCTCCCGGAGCAAGCCACGCACCGCCGCGCCGAAGCCCACCGCGACGAAGAAGAGCAGCACCGCCCGCCCGGTCGTCGACAGCGGCTCGTGCGGCGCGTCGTTCTACGCCGAGGGGCAGCTCACCGCCAACGGCGAGAACTTCGATCCGTCCGCGCTGACCGCCGCTCACAAGACCCTGCCGTTCAACACGAAGGTCCGGGTCACCAACCCGGCGAACGGCAAGTCCGTGACGGTGCGCGTCAACGATCGTGGCCCGTTCATCGAGGGGCGTTGCCTGGACCTGTCCCGGGCCGCGTTCGCCCAGATCGCCTCGCTCGACGCCGGCCACGTGGAGGTCCGCTACGAGGTGCTGGGCTGAGCGCCGGCCGGGTGGCGATCGGTCCGGCGACACGGTCCGGGTGGGCAGAACATGCTCGGACGACGGGCCAGGTTCATTCACCCGCTCACGTCCATCAGGCATGCTGTCCCTCGTACGCACGCGACCCTTCCAGTCGGGCCCCGGCCCACTGAGCCCCGGATCCCGCGCCGGCCTCGGCGCGGCCTTCGTCCTGCTCGCGATCGTCTCGGCCGTGGAACTGGCCGACGGCCGTCCGGCGAACTACATCGCGCTCATGGTGGCCGCGCCGTTCCTGACCGCCGCGCTGGCGTCGTGGCGGATCGTGCTCGGCGTGGGCCTGGCCGCCACGGCCCTCGGGGCCGGCTTCGCGCTCTGGGAGGAGACCGTGGCGCTGCCCACCACGGTCGCCGTCGCGGGCATCGCGCTGGGTACCGCCATCGCGGTGGCCACGGCGGCCGTACGGCAGCGGCAGGCCGAGCGGATCGCCGAGCTGTCCCGGTTGGCCTCGGTCGCCCAGCAGGCAGTGCTGCGCCCGCTCGGGCCGCAGGTCGGCACGCTCTCGGTGGCCGCCAGGTACATCTCGTCCACCGCCACCGCCGAGATCGGCGGCGACCTGTACGAGGCGGTCGACACGCCGTACGGGGTGCGGATGATCATCGGCGACGTGCGGGGCAAGGGCCTCGACGCGGTGCGGCTCGCCAGCATCGTGCTGGGTTCGTACCGGCACGTGGCGTACGAGCGGGCGGACCTGCGGGCCGTCGTGACCGACCTGGACCGGGCGGTGGCCCGGAGCGTGGGCGACGAGGACTTCGTCACTGCCGCGCTGGTCGAGGAGCGGGGCGGGACGCTCACCATCGTCAACTGCGGTCACCCGCCGCCGCTGCTGCTGCGCCGGGGCGCCGTCATTCCGCTCGAACCGCCGGCCCCCGCCCCGCCGCTGGGCTTCATGCCGGTGGTACGCCCCCGGGTCGAGCGGCTGGAGCCCGGCGACCGGCTGCTGCTCTTCACCGACGGGCTCGGCGAGGCCCGCCGGGACGGGGAGTTCTTCCCGACCGCCGACCGGGCCTGGCGGCTGCTCGGCCACGGCACCGTCGGCGACGGGCTCGCCTCGCTGGAGACCGCCCTGGTCGAGTGGGTGCACGGCCGGCTCGACGACGACATCGCCCTGGTCCTGATGGAGTACACGGGCTCGCGCGGCGCCGCCACGGTGGCCGTCCCCAGCTGGGAAGTCGGCGCGGCCGAGAGCTGAGCCGGGGCCGCTCGGCGCCCGCTTCCGCAACCCGAACGACAAGTGTGTAATCGCCGTCACTTCGGTGATCGGCTTGTCGCTGCCTACCCATCGGTAATACAGTCTGGAGTTACTGATCGGTAACACCTGTCCGGAAGCGGGGCCAGCGAGCATGACCCACTACAAGAGCAACCTTCGGGACCTCGAGTTCAACCTCTTCGAGGTCTTCGGGGCGGACCAGGCGTTCAGCCAGGAGCCGTACACGGACCTGGACGTCGACACCGCACGCGACATCCTCGCCGAGGTCGACCGCCTCGCCCGTGAGGATCTGGCCGCCAGCTACACGGACAGCGACCGCAACCCGCCGGTCTTCGACCCGGCCACGCACACCGCGCCGCTGCCGGAGTCGTTCAAGAAGTCGTACCGGGCGTTCATGAACTCCGAGTTCTGGCGGCTGGAGCTCCCGACGGAGCTGGACGGCAGCAACGCGCCCCGGGCGCTCGTGTGGTCCCTCGCCGAGCTGATCCTCGGCGCCAACGCCGCAGTCTGGATGTACTCCTCCGGCCCGTCCTTCGCGCACGTGCTGCACGTCGAGGGCACCGAGCAGCAGAAGCGGTGGGCGAAGCTCTTCGCCGACAAGCAGTGGGGCTCCACGATGGTGCTCACCGAGCCGGACGCCGGCTCGGACGTGGGCGCCGGCCGGGCCCGCGCCATCCAGCAGCCCGACGGCTCCTGGCACATCGAGGGCGTGAAGCGCTTCATCACGTCCGCCGAGCACGACCTGAGCGACAACATCATCCACTACGTGCTGGCCCGCCCGGTCGGCGTCGAGGGCGTCGGTGGCCCCGGCACCAAGGGCCTCTCCCTCTTCGTGGTGCCGAAGTACCACTTCGACGAGAACACCGGTGAGCTGGGCGAGCGCAACGGCGTCTTCGCCACCAACGTCGAGCACAAGATGGGCCTCAAGGTCTCCAACACCTGCGAGGTGACCTTCGGCGAGCACGGCGTACCGGCCAAGGGCTGGCTGCTGGGCGAGAAGCACGAGGGCATCCGGCAGATGTTCATGATCATCGAGAACGCCCGGATGATGGTCGGCACCAAGGCCATCGCCACCCTCTCGACCGGTTACCTTAACGCCCTGGAGTACGCCAAGAGCCGGGTGCAGGGCGCCGACCTGACCCAGATGGCGGACAAGACCGCGCCGCGCGTCACGATCACCCACCACCCGGACGTGCGCCGCTCGCTGCTGCTGCAGAAGGCGTACGCCGAGGGCCTGCGCGCCCTGGTCTGCTACACCGCCACCTGGCAGGACAAGGTCGCCATCGCCGAGGCGGCGGGCGACGAGAAGGCGACCAAGCTCGCCAAGCGGGTCAACGACCTGCTCCTCCCGCTGGTCAAGGGCGTCGGCTCGGAGCGGGCGTACGAGCTGCTCGGGCACGAGTCGCTGCAGACCTTCGGTGGCTCCGGCTTCCTCCAGGACTACCCCCTGGAGCAGTACGTCCGGGACGCGAAGATCGACACCCTCTACGAGGGCACGACGGCGATCCAGAGCCTCGACCTGATCTTCCGGAAGATCGTTCGGGACAACGGCAAGGCCCTGATGGCGGTCGCCGGCGAGATCCAGGAGTTCATCGCCACCGAGGCCGGCAACGGTCAGCTCAAGGAGGAGCGGCTGGCGCTGGGCAAGGCGCTCGCCGAGATCCAGAACATGCTGGGCGTCATGACCGGCTGGCTGGGCGAGGCGCAGGGCGGCGACACCCGGGCGCTCTACAAGGTCGGCCTGAGCAGCCGCCGCTTCCTGCTGGCGATCGGCGACCTGGTCGTCGGTTGGCTGCTTCAGAAGCAGGCCGACGTGGCCCTGAAGGCCCTGGCCGGCGAGGTCTCCGCCGCCAACAAGGCGTTCTACACCGGCAAGGTGGCCGCCGCCCGGTTCTTCGCCCGCGAGGTGCTGCCCCGCATCGGCGCCGACCGGCGGATCGTCGAAAGCACCGACCTGGACGTCATGGACCTCCCGGAGGAAGCCTTCTGAGGTACGCCGTAGCGCCCCACGGCGCGGCGGCGGGGCCGGGAACGACCCGGAGATGATCGGCACGACGGCCGGCGGGCAACAGCTCGCCGGCCGTCGTCGTCCACGTCAGGCCGCCGCCCCGCGCTGTCCACCCACCCCGCGCCGCTCCGCCCCGCGCCGCACATGTTGATCATGAAGTTATTGCCTACGGAAAGCGCATTCCAAGGCAATAACCTCATGATCAACACCGAAAAGGGTGCGGAAGCGCGGGCAGGGGCGTGGGCGGGGCTGAGGCGGGGCTGGGCCCAGGCCGGGTCTGGGCGGGGCTGGGTGGAGTGGGTCTGGGGTCAAAGCCGATCACGCAGCGTCATCAATTGGCCGCCTCTCCGACTTGCCCCTCGCCGCCCTTTGCTCTGCATCCACGGAGGCACCAGCAACTCTGGGTGCCTGTTGCGTCCATGGATGCAGAGCAAAGCGTCTGGGGAGGGGTGCCGGTGGGGGCGGCAGGTCGCGTCCAATGGTTAGTAATTAGGCATGATGCCCGTTTTGTGGGCAGTGCTGCCTGGTGGCCGTAGTTACGGCGAGTAGCGGCACGGATTTTGGGGTTGCGATCACCTTGTGTAGTCGTGGCGCGCAACCGGGTCGGTTGGGAAGCGCGGTGGCTGGCCCGCCGATGCGGGTTCCGCCGGCTATTCGCGGACGCCATCCGGGTAGCCGGGCGGTGTGGCGGGTAACCGTCGCGAGGCCACGTCAGAGAACGCCCAGAGCCACCGCACGGGGGAGTGCAGCGCACATGGGCATTGGTAGCGGAATCTTCCTGATCGCCATCGGCGCGATCCTGACCTTCGCCATCAGAGCCAACGTCTGGTGGGTCGACCTGCGCGCGGTCGGCTGGGTGTTCATCCTGGCCGGGCTGGGCGTCCTGCTCACCACGCTCTGGTTCTGGCAGGACCGGCGCAAGCGGGCGCGGACCCTGATCGTCGAGGAGAACCGGCTCTCGCACCCGACCGCGATGATGCCACCGCCGCCCGATCCGCCGCCGCCGACGGCGCCACCGTCCTGAGCCACCGCGTCCGACGGCACCACCGTCCTGAGCCGCCGCGTCCGGCGGCATCACAGGCCTGAACACCGGCGGCGCCATCGCACCGAGCCACCGGCGGCGCCATCGCCACCGAGCCACCGGCGGCGTCACCGGCCTGAGTCACCACCACCGTCTTGAGTCACCCGCCACGTACCGGCGGGTGGCTCAGCCGCGTGCGGTGTGCCGGTCGGTGATCGGTGCCCTGCTCGGGCCCAGTTCCGGCCAGTCGACGTCGGGCCGGTGCACCACCACGTCGCTGGTGCGCATCCCGTCCTGGTCCGCCCGCTCCGGGTCGAGCAGCGCCGAGAGGAGCGAGATGCCCGGGTTGTGCGCGATCAGCAGCACCGTACGGGCGGTCGGGTCCACGTCCCGGACCAGTGTCAGCAGGTCCTCCGGGTGCGCCTCGTACGCGTCGGTCTCGTAGCGCACGACGGGAGCGGGGCCGGCCGAGCCGCCCTCCGGTGGGGAGCCGGTCATGCCCATCGCCACGCCGTGCCACGTCTCCCGGGTGCGCCGGGCGGCGGAGCAGATGACCACGTCCGGCAGCAGGTCGTGCTTGGCCAGCCAGGCGCCGGCCGCAGCCGCGTCGGCCTGACCCCGTACGGCCAGGGGGCGCTGCACGTCCGGCACCACCTCGCCGGGCGGCTCGGCCTTGGCGTGCCGGAGCAGCACCAGCGTGCGTTCCCGGGCGGAAGCGTCGGTCATGTCCTCAGCTTGCCCGATTGGCGATCAGAGCGCTTGGGTAAGTCGATGGGTGCCGCAACCTCTCCGATGGCCGCGGCGGAAGGAAACGCCAGGGGACAGCCGAGGAGGCGACGAGATGGGTTTTGGTGGCAGTATCTTCCTGATCGCGTTGGGTGCGATCTTCGCGTTCGCCGTGGAGGCGGATCTGGGCTGGCTCAACCTGGCCGTGGTGGGTTGGGTGCTGATGCTCGCCGGCGTGGCCGGTCTGCTGCTCACCCTCCACTTCTGGAACTCGCGCCGTCGGGCCGTGGTCGCCCCGGTGCGCGGTGAGCGCGTGGTCGCCGAGCAGGTCGTGCCGGTGCGGGACGACCGGGTCGTGGAGGAGTACCGCGAGGTGCGTCAGCCGCGCCGCACCGTCTGACGTCAGGACGGGACATCTTCTTTTCCGGGGGCTCCGCCACGCGGCGGGGCCCCCGGATGCGTGTCCGTCAGGCGAAGAGGGCGAAGTAGATGGCGATGTGGTGGCAGAGCGCGGCCACGAGCGTGCAGGCGTGGAAGAACTCGTGGTGGCCGAAGACGGTGGGCCAGGGGTCGGGCCGGCGGAGCGCGTAGAAGACCGCGCCGACGCTGTAGATCGCGCCGCCCACGATGAGCAGCACCAGGGCGGTGACGCCCCCCTGGTGCAGGATGTCGGGCAGCATCGCGACCGAGACCCAGCCGAGCGCCAGGTAGAGCGGCGCGGAGACCCAGCGCGGGGCGTGCGGCCAGACCAGCTTGAGCGCCACGCCGGCGAGCGCGCCGCCCCAGACCAGCACCAGCATGATCGTGGCCGGCCGGGGTTCCAGCAGCAGTACGCAGAACGGCGTGTAGGTGCCGGCGATGAACACGAAGATCATCGAATGGTCCATCCGGCGCATGATCTGGTAGCCGCGCTCGGACCACACCCGCCGGTGGTAGAGCGCGCTCGTGCCGAAGAGCCCGCAGACCGTGAGGCTGTAGATGAGGCAACTGACAAGCGGGGCCCAGCCGGGTCGGGTGGCGGCGACCGCGCTGAGCACGATGCCGCAGAGTCCGGCGACGAAGAAGGCGTACGTGTGGAGCCAGCCGCGCATCCGGGGCTTACCGATGTCGACCGGCTTCAGTCGAAGCGGGGCGGGGGTGGTCACGCCATTAGGTTACGACACCGTAGGTTACTTTCAAGTAGTGCGTCCGGTCACGTGGGACGACGGTCGACCGACCCTGGTGCCGTGCGCCGGTCGGGGAGTATGGCGGCATGCGGATCCGACCCGTCGGTGCCCACGCCCTGCTGATCGACTGTGCCGACGCCGACCAGGTGGAGGCGTGGCGGGCCGAGCTGTGGCGGCGGCGGGAACGCGGCGAGCTGACCGCCGTCGAGATCGTGCCGGCGGCCACCACCGTCCTGCTCGACGGCGTGCCGGACCCGGCCACGGCGGCCGCGCGGATCGCCGCCTGGCCGCCCCGACCAGGCGCACCGAGGACCGAGGCCGCCGCCGGACTGGTCGAGGTTCCGGTGACGTACGACGGGGAGGACCTGCCACTCGTCGCCGAGCACTGGGGCGTGGACGTGCCGGCGGTGGTGGACCAGTTGCTGCGTACCCCGTTCCGGGTGGCCTTCTGCGGCTTCGCCCCCGGGTTCGCCTACCTCACCGGGCTTCCCGCCGAACTGGCGGTGCCCCGGCTGTCCACCCCGCGCTCCCGGGTGCCGGCCGGCTCGGTCGCCCTGGCCGGCCCGTACGCGGGAATCTATCCGGCGGCCTCGCCCGGCGGCTGGCTGCTGGTCGGGCGTACCGCGATGGGCCTCTTCGACGTGCACGCCGACCCGCCCGCCCGGCTCACCCCGGGCACCCGGGTACGCCTGGTGGCCGCGTGAACCCGATGGTCGAGGTGCTCCACGCCGGGGCGCTGACCACCGTCCAGGACCTGGGCCGGGCCGGCTGGGCGCACCTCGGCGTACCCCGGTCGGGCGCGCTCGACCCGGCGGCGCTGCGGCTGGCCAACCGGCTCGTCGGCAACCCGGAGTCCGCCGCCGGCCTGGAGATCACGATGACCGGCTGCGAGCTGCGGTTCCTCCGCGCGACTGCGGTCGCGGTGACCGGTGCCGGTGCCGCCGTGCGGGTCGGCGACCGCCCCGGTGACGTGGGTCGGCCGCTGTCGGTGCCGGCGGGCGCCGTGCTGCGCATCGGCCCGCCCCGCGACGGCCTGCGCAACTGGCTCGCGGTCGGCGGCGGGATCGCCGTCGAACCCGTGCTCGGCAGCCGCGCCACCGACACCCTCTCCGGGCTCGGCCCGCCGCCGCTGCGCGACGGCGACCGGCTGCCCCTGGGCGCACCGGCCGGACCGCCCGCCCCGGTGGACGTCACCGTCCCGGCGCCCACCCTGACCGAGCTGCGGCTGACCCTGCGCCTCGGCCCGCGCGACGACTGGTTCACCGCCACCGCGCTGGACCGGCTGTTCGGCAGCGCGTACACGGTGAGCCCGGTCAGCAACCGGGTCGGCGCGCGACTCACCGGCGCGGCGCTGCCCCGCGCGGTGGCCGGGGAACTGCCCAGCGAGGGCATCGTGCTCGGGGCGGTGCAGGTGCCGGCGGACGGCCAACCGTTGATCTTCCTCGCCGACCATCCGACCACCGGCGGGTACCCCGTCGTCGGGGTGGTGGACGACGTGACCCCGCTCGCGCAGGCCCGGCCAGGGACTACGGTCAGGTTCCATGGACCTCAACGCTGACCTCGGCGAGGGATTCGGCATCTGGCGACTCGGTGACGACGCCGCGTTGCTGGACCTCGTCACCTCCGCCAACGTCGCCTGCGGCTTCCACGCCGGCGACGCGTCCACCATGCGCCGGGTCTGCGAGGGCGCCGCCGAGCGCGGGGTGGCCGTCGGCGCGCAGGTCGGCTACCGGGACCTCGCCGGCTTCGGCCGGCGGCACATCGCGTACGCCTTCGCGGAGCTGCGCGACGAGGTCACCTACCAGCTCGGGGCCCTGGACGCGTTCTGCCGGCTGTTCCGCACCCGGGTCCGCTACCTGAAGCCGCACGGGGCGCTCTACCACGCCGCCGCCTGCGACGAGACCCAGGCGGCGGCGCTGGTCGCGGCGGTCGGCGACTACGACGACCAGCTGCCGGTGCTCTGCCTGCCCGGCTCGGTCCTCGCCCAACTCGCCGCCGGCGCCGGGCTGCGGGTGGTCGCCGAGGGCTTCGCCGACCGGGGTTACCTGCCCAACGGCTCGCTGGTGCCGCGAACCACAGCCGGGGCGCTGGTCACCGACCCGGAGGAGGTGGCCGCCCGGGCCGTGCGGATGGCCACCGAGCGGACCGTGGTCGCGGTCGACGGCAGCGTCGTCCCGTGCCCGGTCGAGTCGATCTGCCTGCACGGCGACACCCCCGGCGCGGTCCGCTGCGCCGAACTGGTGCGCGCCGCCCTGATCGACGCGGGGGTCGCGCTCACTCCGTTCGCGTGACGTCAGGCGTCGTCCAGGCCCCTGAGCACCAGCGGGAGCCGGGCGGCGGCACCCTCGACCACCCGCACCGGTACGCCCCAGTCCTGCCGGGTCAGGTGGCAGGCCGCGTGCTCGACGTCCGCGTCGCAGGTCGCCGCCTGCGCGGTCACCTGGAGCACACCCCCGGCCACCGTGCCGTCGACCACCAGCCGGCGGAACAGCTCCGTGCCGGTCCCCGCCCCCTCCAGCAGCAGCTCCGGCGGCGACGCCGACACCACCAGTCGCGTCGACGGGCCGTACGTCTCGTCGAGCTTCTGCCCCGGCGCGGGCGTGAAGATCACGTCCAGGGTCACCTCGCCGGCCGCCACGTCGGTGGGCTTGCGTTCGGTGCGGTGCCGGGGACCGTCGACGGTGCTCGCGCCGGCCGCCGAGAGCGCGCCGGGCGCCAGCCGGGTCAGCCGGTGCGCGGCGGACTCCACCACCAGCACCTCGCCGGCCGGGGTGAGCACCAGGTCGCTCGGCTCGGCGAGCCCCTCGGCGACCGTCGAGACCCGGTTGCTCTCCGGGTCGAAGCGGCGGACCGCCCCGTTGTACGTGTCGGCGACCAGCACCGAGCCGTCCGGCAGCGCGCACACCCCCAGCGGGTGCTGGAGCAGCGCCTCCGCCGCCGGCCCGTCGACGTGCCCGAAGTCGAAGAGCCCCTGCCCGACGGCGGTGCCCATGACGTCGTTCTCGACGTACCGGATCGCGCTGGTCTCGCTGTCGGCCACCCAGAGCCGGGCGCCGTCGGCGGAGACGGAGAGGCCGGACGGCTGCGCCATCCACGCCTCGGCCAGCGGGCCGTCGCGCAGGGCCTCGACGGTGGTGCCCGCGTACATGCCGGCGGTGCGCTTCACCGGGTCGAACCACCAGAGCTGGTGGATGCCGGCCATCGCGACGACGACCTTGTCGTCGTACCAGGCCAGGTCCCAGGGGGAGGAGAGGTCGACCGAGAGCGCGTCGTGCGAGTGGTCGTCGACCGTGGAACGCCACTGCCGGCCGGTGCCGGCGACCGTCACCACCTCGCCGTCGGCCAGCCGTACGCCGCGCAGCAGATGGTTGACGGTGTCGGCGACCACGAGGTCGTAGCCGGCCACCTCGGCGGTGTGCGCCGGCAGCAGGCACAGCCCCTGCGGCTCGGAGAAGGTGGCCGCCCCGGCGGGACCGTCGACCCGGCCCCGGCTGCCCGTGCCGATTCGCCGTACCAGCGTATCGCCGTCGGGGGCCAGTTCCGCCAGCGAGTGCCGGGCCGAGTCGGACACCAGCAGGTTGCCGTTCTCCAGCAGCACCGCCTTGCCCGGGAAGCGCAGCGTGGTCTGCGGCTCGGCGGGCGGGACGTACGGGCCGTCGCCCCGGTGCAGGGTGCCCTTCGCCTCGTGGGTGGCGATCAGGTCGTCGACGAGGCGGGCGAGCCCTTCGGCGTGACCCTCGCCGGCCATCGTCGCCACCACGTAGCCCTCGGGGTCGATCACCGACAGGGTGGGCCAGGCGCGGGCCGCGTACTGCTGCCACATGTCGAGCTCGGGGTCGTCGAGCACGGGGTGGTGGACGCCGTACCGCTCCACGGCGGCGGCCAACGCGTCCGGGTCCTTCTCGTGCTCGAACTTCGGCGAGTGCACGCCGATCACGACGAGCACGTCGCCGTACTTCTCCTCCAGCGGGCGCAGCTCGTCGAGCACGTGCAGGCAGTTGATACAGCAGAAGGTCCAGAAGTCGGCGATCACGATCTTGCCCCGCAGATCGGACAGCTTCAGCTCTCGCCCACCCGTGTTGAGCCACTGCCGGCCCCGCAGTTCGGGGGCACGTACGCGCGGTGTCGTTCCCATGCCCGCCAGCCTGCCACGTCGGGCTCGCGTCAAGTCGGACCCGTGACCCGGACGACAGCGGCGAGCCGGGCTAGCGGGCGCGGGCCCAGCCGGTGAAGCGCACCGTCAGGTCCGCCGGCGGGCTGCCGTGGTCCAGCCCGGCGAGTTCCTCGGCGGCCTCGTCGCACAGCGCGGCGAGGTGGACCATCAGCGCGTCGCGGTCCTCGCGGTACTTCGCGAGCAGGAGGAGCTTCGCCGTCGAGCAGGGCCACGCCACCCCGCAGGCGCCACAGCGCCAGGTGGGCCGGCTGGGGACGTGGGCGCGGACGTGCACCATCAGCCCACCGCCGTGCGGGGGCGGGCCGGCGGCCGTCGGGCGGGGGCGGGCCGCGCCGGGGGCGGCGCGGTGACGACCCACTCAAGGCCCTCCCGCAGTACGAACAGCTCGCGCTTCGCCACCGCGCGGCCCTTGGCGTCAAGCTGGTAGCCCTCGAACCAGAGCCAGCCGTACGGCGGGAAGCGGTCGACGAGTTCGCGGATCACGCGGACGCGCATCGGGGTCACGAACTGCGGCGACGCCGCCCGGGTCAGGTGGAGGACCTCGCCGGCCCGCAGCATCCGTACGGGAGGTGGCGGTTTGCTCCTCGGCGTGGGTGTCGGTGTCGGCCTCTCCGCGGGCATCGCTCCCCCTCGTGCGGCGGGTGGTGGGAGGGGCCGCCCGGTTGCTCGCCCAGGGCGACCCCGCAGCGCGACCGGCGGGCGTCCATCGCCCCACCGGCTCACGCCGTCTAGAAAGCACCCTGCCGAGGGTTGCCGGACAATCACACAGCGTTGTCTAATCTCCTTCGGGCAACTAGTTTGTTCCTGGGAAGGGCTGGCATGAATCACGCCTTTGTCGCGGCGCTCGCCGAAGCGGGCCACACGGCCGAGAGCCTTGCAGGTCACATAGGAGTGCACCCGAAGACGGCGGCGCGCTGGGCAAACCCTGGGCACATTCCACAGAGCCGGCATCGCGTTGAAGTAGCAAACCTGCTCGGGCGAGATGTGGACACCCTGTGGCCGGACGTCGGCCGACGACGAGAGCCGGTGTGGTTCCGGCCGTGGGTGGACATCGAGCGAGAGGCGGCCACCCTGCGCGCGTTCGAACTCGCGTGGGTACCCGGTCTTCTCCAGACTGAGGCGTACGCACGGGCGACGCTCGCGGGCGGGGTACTGACGGCCGACGCCGTAGACGACCTCGCCGACGCGCGGATCAGCCGGCAAGCGATTCTCAGACGCGAGCGCGGCCCTCTACTGGTTGCCGTACTGGACGAGGGGATCCTACGTAGACGGGTCGGCGACGACCCAGCCCTCATGGCAGCTCAGATTGCGCATCTCATCGCGTGCGTCGAACTGCCGAGCGTGCAGCTGCACGTCGTCCCGGCCGATGCGCCCAGCTATCCAGGACTGGACGGGGCTTTCACCATCGCCGACATGCCGGACGGCACGCGGGTCGCGCACGTCGATAGCCCCGCTCAGGCTCAGATCCTGGACCAGGCATCCGACCTTGTTACGCTTGAACGACGTTGGGAACGCATTCGTGGGGAGGCGCTTCCCCGGGGGCGGACTCTGAATCTCCTGAGAGAAGCGGCGAGATCATGGACATGACCGGCGCACGGTGGCGCAAGAGCACGAAGAGCGGCGGCAACGGCGGAAACTGTGTCGAGGTCGCCGACAACCTTCCCGGCGTCGTAGGAGTCCGGGACTCGAAGGACCCGACCGGCCCGGCCCTTCTCTTCGCCCCGGCCGCCTGGCAGGCCTTCGTCGCCCAGGTCGCCGACCAGTCCTGACCAACCAGACTCCCGAAAGCGCCCGTCCCTGATCCCCGGGGCGGGCGCTTTCCGTTCCCGTACCACGGTCACTGCCGTTTTCCGCATCCGCTCCACGGCGCTGCCGGCCGGAGAAACGACGGGGGGGCCACGGTCTCCCGTGGCCCCGCCGTCGTTTCGTCTGCTACTGGCCCGCCGGCTTGAGGCAGAGCACGCGGTTCGTCCCGCCGCCCTTGAGCTCCACGTGCGGCTGGGTCGGGTCGGCGCACTTGTCCTTGGCGTCCACCTTGGAGACCACGGTGAAGGCGCCCGCCTCGCCGCACTCCGCCGCCGCTGCCCCGGCCTCGCCCGACTTCTTGACGCAGCTCCCGACCGCCGGGTCGAACGCCGGGGCCGGGTCGTCGCCGCCGACCTTGCCGAGCAGCATGAGCAGCCCCAGCGGCACCGCCAGGATGAGCACCGCCGCGACGAGCACCGCAGCGAGCACCCGGCCGTTGCGGACCTTGGGCGTGGGGGCCGGCTCGGCCTTCGGCTCCGCGATCGGCTTGAACGAGTCGAAGCGGTTCGGCTCCTGCTCCGGGCCGCCCTGGTCCCACGGGCCGGGCTGCTGCGGGGGCGGCGGGAACGCCGACGGGAACGCGCCGCCCGACGTGGGCGCGGCGGTCGGGGCGGGCCCGTAGCCGGGTGCCGCGCCGGCGGCGTTCGGCGTACCGAAGGGGTCGGCGGGCCGGTCGGCGCTGTCGTGCGGCCGGACCCCGTTGACCGGCCGGTCGCTGGCCGGCGGATCGACGAAGGACGGTACGCCCGGCGGGAAGGCCGGAGGCGCGGCCGGCGAGGCGGGCGCCATCGGGGCGACCGCGCCGAAGACGGCGGTCCCGCTCGGTGCCCGGTCCCGGTCGTCGAAGCGGCCCTCGTGGCCCTGGTCGAACCGGTTGTCCTGACCCTGGTCGAACCGGTTCTCGGTGCCCTGGTCGAACCGGTTGTCCTGACCCTGGTCGAAGCGCGGGTCCGGCCCTTGGCCGAAGCGCGGGTCCGGTCCCTGCTCGAAGCGCGGGTCCGGTCCCTGGCCGAAGCGCGGATCCGGCCCCTGGTCGAAGCTGGGCGCCGGCGCGTGGTCCGGCCGGTGTCCGCGCGGGTCCTCCTGCTCCGGCTCGTCCGCCGGCTCAGGGCGGGCCGGTCGGCCGTACACCCGGGGCTGCGGCGCGGGCGCACCGCCCGGTCGCAGGGCCTGGTCGGTCGGCGGCAGCACCCGGCTGGCCAGCGGCACCGAGGCGCTCGCCGACACGCTGCCGGCGGCCGGTTCGGCGCCCTCCGACGACGGTACGGCCGCCCGCCCGCCCACCTCCGGCGAGGTGCGCGGCGCGGGGACCACCGGACCGGCGGGCGACTGCGGCTCGTCGTGCCGGGAGCCGGCCTGGGCCCAACCCGGCTGCTCCTGCTCGTACGCCGGCAGGCCGCCGTCCCGGCCGGGCTGCTCGGGGGCGAACTGGGCCGGCGGCGCGTAGTCGACGGGCGGGGCGGAGGCCAGGCTGGCGCCGGGCACCCGCTGCTCCTGCGGCGGCAGCGGCACGGCGTTGGCCGGCGAGATGCCGGGCCCCGGTGCGGGCTGGTAGATCGGGGGTTCCTCGGCCCGCTCCGGCTCCCAGCCGTTGCCGGCCCGGCCCGGGGCGGGCTCGCCCGCCTCCGCGCGGCCCCACACCTCGTCCGCCGACCACGGCTCGACGTCCGGTACGGCCGGGCGCTCGGCGGCGTTGCCGGCCCACTGCGGCGGGTTCTCCGCAGCGGGAGCCCACGGCTTCGGCCCGCCGTCGCCGGGTGCCGGGACGGAGGCGCGGCCGGGCGGGGTGGAGGTGGGCTGCGGGGCGCCCCAGCCGTTCGCGTCCCGGTCGTCGGACTGCGAGGGCATGGACGCGGCACCCCGTGCGGAGCGCTCGTCCCGGGCCGGCCACTCGCCCTGGGGCTGGTCGTCCCGGGGCGCGTCGTCGCGGGAGGCGGCCCAGGCGCCACCCGGAGGCTGCTCGCCCTGCTGCTGCTCGGTGCCGGCCCAGCCGCCGGAGCGGTTGGGGTCGTCCTGCTGCTGTCCGGGGTTCCAGCCGTTGGCGGGGTCCTGAGGGGACTCGGCGTTCCAGCCGCCGGAGCGGTTGGGGTCGTCCTGGGCGGGCCAGGGCTGGGGGGTGGGTGCGGGTGCGGGCTGCGGGACCCGGGCGGCGCCGCGGGCGGCGGGCTCGGGCTGCGCCCAGGCGGGGGACGCCTGCTCGCCGGATCCCCAGGCGGGCTGCTCGGCCTGCTGCTGGCCGCCGGGCCAGGCGCCGGAGCGGTTCGGGTCGTCCTGCTGCCAGCCGCCGGAGCGGTTCGGGTCGTCCTGCTGCTGGCCGTCGCCGGGGCGGTCGGCGTCGTTCTGCTGCGCGGCCCAGTCGCCCTGCGCGGGCCGGTCGTCCGGGGTGGCGCCGCCGGCCCAGCCGCCGGGCCGGGGCTGCTCGTCCTGCTGCTGGTCGCCGGCCCAGCCGCCGGAGCGGTTGGGGTCGTCCTGGGCGGGCCAGGGCTGGGGGGTGGGTGCGGCCGCCGGTGCGGGCTGCGGGACCCGGGCGGCGCCGCGGGCGGCGGGCTCGGGCTGCGCCCAGGCGGGGGACGCCTGCTCGCCGGATTCCCAGGCGGGCTGCTCCGGGGCGGCGTGTGGCGGCTGCGGAGCGGCGGCAGCCCAGGCCGGACCGGCCTGCTCCTGCGCGCCCGGCCATGGCGGCTGCGGCGGCTGCGGCGACGCGCCGGACGGTCCCCACTGGCCGGACTGGGCCGGGTCGGTCTGCTGCGGCGCCTGGGCGGCCCACGCGGGGGCCGGCTGCTGCTCACCCTGCGCGCCCCAGGCGGGCGGGTTCGGTCGCTCCGACGGGGGCGGGGGTGCCCAGCCCAGATCGGGGGCGCCGGCGCCGTATCCGTTGTCCTGCTGTGCCGGGCGGTCGCCGTACGGCGCCGGTCCGCCGGCGCCCGGCGACACCTCGTCCGGCTGCTGGCCGGGGTGGTGCGTGCCCTCGGACGTCATGCGTGCGCCTCCTCCATCACCTGTCGGCCGCCACTGCCGATCGGTCTTCTCGGCAGGGTGGCCGGCGTCGCCGGTGTACCGGCCGTGCCGGCTCCCCGCACCGTATCCGGTGACCGCCCGAGGGCGACCGGGGAGCACGATCGTCACTCCCCGTGGCCGGATGGTGTCGAGCGGCTTCTATCGACTCGACTGCTCCGGGTCGGCGGGCGACGACCGAAGCCCACCGTACCGGGCGCTGAGGCGAGGTGGAATCCCGGTGTCAGCCGCTGCGAAACGCCGATGACCCGCCCGGGCGGACCGGGCGGGTCATCGATCTGGAGGAGGTGAGAAAGGTTCCGGGCGTCAGCTCATGTGACGCTGGGCGATGGCGAGGATCTCTTCGCGGACCGCGGGCGAGTTGGCGGAGCGCAGCGCGTGCTCGATGGCACGGGCGCGGCGGTTGGCGTCGCGGCGGTTGCGGATTCGCTCGATCATGCTCATGGGTCTCTCCTCCTGGCTATTCGGTTGTCAGCCCCTTGATGTCTTCCATTGAACACCAAGACGGGCGCAACTTCCATCGATTGTTAGGTGAGCTGGAACACGGGCCGAACAATCGAAGGTGAGGGGGGCCTGTGACCCACGTAATCCTCTGTCTCTGGAGGCTGCCGATGCCGGGCGGTGCGCGCGCCACAAAAGGACACGGCCGGTGTGCCGGGCGTCAACCCGTCGCACACCGGCCGTTCGGCTGGCGTCAGGACCGTCAGGTCCAGGCGAGCAGCGCCGCCTCCGGGTCGGCCAGGAACTCCCCGATGTCGCGCAGGAACTTCGAGCCCAGCTCACCGTCGATGATCCGGTGGTCGAAGGAGAGGCCCAGCGTGGTGACCTGACGCGGCCGGACCTTGCCCTTGTGGA
This sequence comes from Micromonospora sp. NPDC048868, assembly GCF_043198195.1. Classification (NCBI taxonomy): domain Bacteria; kingdom Bacillati; phylum Actinomycetota; class Actinomycetes; order Micromonosporales; family Micromonosporaceae; genus Micromonospora; species Micromonospora sp. NPDC048868. The sequence continues at coordinate 155,727 of NZ_JBICUN010000010.1, read as the reverse complement.
CCCAGGGCATCTCGCGGACCGCGCCGAAGGCCAGGATCGCCGACTCGCCCGGGGGCAGGATCGGCGTGCCGGTGTCCACCCCGAACACGCCGACGTTGGTGATCGTCAGCGTGCCGCCGGACATGTCGGCCGGCGAGGTCTTCCCGGCCTTGGCCGTCTGCACCAGGCCGGTCATCGCGTCCGCCAGTTCGCGCAGCGAGAGCCGGCCGGCGTCCTTGATGTTCGGCACGATCAGCCCGCGCTCGGTGGCCGCCGCGATGCCCAGGTTGACGTAGTCCTTGACGACGATCTCGTCGCCGGCCCAGGTCGAGTTGACCATCGGGTGGCGCTTGACGGCCAGCAGCACCGCCTTGGCCACCAGCAGCAGCGGCGAGACCCGCACGTCGCGCCACTCCCGCCGGTTGCGGAGCCGGTCCAGGGCCTTCATCGCCCGGGTCACGTCGACGGTGAGGAACTCCGTCACGTGCGGCGCGGTGAACGCCGAGCGGGACATGTTCTCGGCGGTGAGCTTGCGTACCCCCTTGACGTGGATGCGCTGCTCGCGGTCCGCACCGAAGCTCGCGACCGCCGTGGCCGGGGCCGACACCGCGAGCGGCTCGGCCGCCGCCGTGGCCCCGCTCGCCGCCCGCTGTACGTCCTCCCGGGTGATCGAGCCCAGCGGCCCCGACCCGGTCAGCGCGGACAGGTCGACGCCGAGATCCTTGGCGAGCTTCCGCACCGGCGGCTTGGCCAGCACGGGCCCGCCGGCCGGGCCGTGACCGTTCGACGGCGCAGTGGCCACCGGGGCCGGCTGCGTCGGTGCGACCGGCTGCGCGGCCTGGGCCGGCACCGGTGTGTCGCCCTTGCGCGGTCGGCGCTTGGCCGCCGTGGTGCGCGGGCCGTAGCCGACCAGCACGGCGGTACGGCCGCCCGGGGCGGGACCGCCGATCAGGCCCGGCTCGACCGCGCCCTCGGCCGGCGCCACCTGGACCGCGGCCAGCGACGCCGCCGACGGGGTGGGCAGGGCCGCGTCCGGGGCGCCGGTCGTCGACGCCTCGATCGGCCCGGCACCCGGGTCGGTGTCGATCGCGATGATCGGCGTGCCGACCTCGACCGTGCTCCCCTCCGGGTGGAAGATCGACTGCACCTGGCCCGCCCACTTCGCCGGGATCTCGACGGCCGCCTTGGCCGTCTCCACCTCGACGATCGGCTGGTTCAGCTCGATGACGTCACCGACCTTGACGAGCCACGCGAGGATCTCGCCCTCGGTCAGGCCCTCGCCCAGGTCGGGCAGGTTGAACTCCTTGATCCGCGACATGCCGCTCACCAGCCGAAGGTGCGGTCGACGGCGTCGAGCACCCGGTCGAGGTCGGGCAGGTACTCCTCCTCCACCCGGGCGGCCGGGTAGGGGGTGTCGAAGCCGGTCACCCGCAGCACCGGGGACTCCAGGGAGTAGAAGCACTCCTCGGTGATCCGGGCCGCGATCTCCGAGCCCAGGCCCAGGTTGCCCGGGGCCTCGTGCACGACCACGCAGCGGCCGGTGCGCTTCACCGACTCGTACGCGGCGGTCAGGTCCAGCGGGGAGAGCGAGCGCAGGTCGATGACCTCCAGCTCCCGACCGTCCTCGGCGGCGGCGGTCGCCGCGTCCAGGCAGGTCCGCACCATCGGCCCGTACGCCAGCACCGTGGCGTCCGTGCCGGGCCGGACGACCCGGGACGAGTGCAGCGGGTACGCCCCCGACAGCGGGCCGTCCAGCTCGACCGGGCCCTTCTCCCAGTAGCGCCGCTTCGGCTCCAGGAAGACGATCGGGTCGTCCGAGGCGACGGCCTGCTGGATCATCGTGTACGCGTCCTGCGGGTTGGCGCAGGACACCACCTTCAGGCCGGCGGTGTGGGCGAAGTACGCCTCCGGCGACTCCGAGTGGTGCTCGACCGCGCCGATGCCGCCGCCGAACGGGATCCGGATGACCATCGGGATCCGCACCTTGCCCTGCGAGCGGTAGTGCATCTTCGCCACCTGCGACACGATCTGGTCGTACGCGGGGTAGACGAAGCCGTCGAACTGGATCTCGCAGACCGGCCGGAAGCCGCGGATGGCCAGGCCCACCGCGGTGCCGATGATGCCGGACTCGGCGAGCGGGGTGTCGATCACCCGCTGGTCGCCGAAGTCCTTCTGGAGGCCGTCGGTGATCCGGAAGACGCCGCCGAGCTTGCCGACGTCCTCGCCCATGATGACGACCTTCGGGTCGTTCTCCAGGGCCCTGCGCAGACCGGTGTTGAGGGCCTTGCCGAGGGTGAGCGTCTCCGTGGCCATCAGTGGGCGCTCCCCTCGAACGACTCCATGTACTTCGTGAACTGCGCCCGCTGCTCGTCGAGCTCGGGGGACCCGTTGGGGTAGACGTGGTCGAACATCGTCACCGGCTCGGGGTTGGGCATGGCGAGCACCCGCTCGCGCAGGTGCACCGACTCGGTGCGGGCCTGCTCGTCGACGGCCGTGAAGAAGTCCGCGTCGGCGATCTGCTGCTTCTCCAGGAACGCCTTCATCCGGGCGATCGGGTCCTTCGCCTGCCAGGCCTCGACCTCGCTGGCGATCCGGTAACGGGTCGGGTCGTCGGAGGTGGTGTGCGCGCCCATCCGGTAGGTGTAGGCCTCGATCAGGCTGGGGCCCTGGCCGAGCCGGGCGTTGTCCAGCGCGTGCCGGGTCACCGCGTACGACGCGAGCACGTCGTTGCCGTCCACCCGGACACCGGGGAAGCCGAAGCCGCCGGCCCGCTGGTAGAGCGGCACGCGGGTCTGGCGCTCCAGCGGCTCGGAGATGGCGTACTGGTTGTTCTGGCAGAAGAACACCAGCGGGGCGTTGAAGACGCTGGCCCAGACGAACGCCTCGTTGACGTCGCCCTGGCTGGTGGCGCCGTCGCCGAAGTAGGCGATCACCGCCTCGCCGTCCTCGGTGCCGGTCTTGCCGTCCATGTGGACGCCCATGGCGTAGCCGGTCGCGTGCAGGGTCTGCGCCCCGATCACGATCGTGTACATGTTGAACTTGAACTCGTTCGGGTCCCAGCCGCCCTGGTCGACGCCCCGGAACAGGCCGAGCGGCATGATCGGGTCGATGCCCCGGCAGTAGAGGACGCCGTGCTCCCGGTAGGTCGGGAAGGCCATGTCCTGCGTACGCAGCGCGCGTCCCGAGCCCACCTGCGCGGCCTCCTGGCCCAGCAGGCTGGCCCACAGGCCCAGCTCGCCCTGGCGCTGCAACGCGGTGGCCTCGGCGTCGAGCTTGCGGACCAGCACGAGGTCGCGGTAGAGCCCGCGGTACTCCTCGTCGGTGAAGTCGACGCGGTACTCGGTCCCGTCCGGGCCGGTCGCGCTCTCGATCCGCTCACCCTCCGGGGTGAGCAGCTGCACCAGCTGCGGGTCGCCGGTCGCACCCTTCTTGGACCGGGGTGCGGCCCGTCGGCCGCGACTGGAGACCCCGGGGTCGCCCTTTGCCATCCGTCTCTCCCTGTCTGTCTGCGTCGGCACCGGGGGGTCACCCGGCCGCGCAACTCGTGCGCCTGCCCGGCTGGTGCCGGACGGGTTCCTGGCGGCCGCGCCTAGCCCCGGTGGGGGTTGCCGCGCGGCGTGAGCCGGATTCTGGCCGAACCCGGATCGGGAGCGCCGGCGCCCAGCCGCGCCTGCCGCGAGGGTGCGCGGAGGTCGTGGCTGCGTTGCCGTCGTGGTCCATATTCGCATCACACGTGAGCGCGCCCACAGTGCGCCTGTCCCGGCCGATCGCGGTGGCCCGCTTCGTCGCACGGCGCGCCCGGTGTCCGTTGCATCGACGCGCGGCCGATCCGGCGATGGTTCGTCACCGTTCGGCCAGATACGCGTGTCGACACGCTGTGCAGGGTTGGCCGACCGACCGTCACTGGTCCAGGCTGATTGGCGCGGGATCGTCCGCGTCGGGGCGGTTTGCCGCTTCCTCGTGTCCGGGCGGTGCCCCGGGCGCTCGGGCCGGTCGCCGTACCGGCCCGTCCACCGTCGGAGTCGACGAAAAGGGGTGTGTGGTGTCCGAGCCAGGCCCAGATCCCACCGTTCCCCTCCTCGGCCGCCACCGGGCCGGCGGCTACCGCCGGCTGGTCGGCGCGCACCGGGCCCCCGGCTCGGGCGGGCCGTCCCGGGGCTACCTGTTCACGGTGGCACTGCTCGCCGGCACCGCGTCGATGCCGATCCTCGCCGCGATCAGCACCGGCTCCGCCACCGTCGGCAGCACGGCCCTGCCGGACGGCAGCACCCCGTTCCTCCCGACGCCCTCGGTCGGCCCCGTGGTGATCCCGGTGCCGGCGACGGGCCGCCCCCCGGTAGCCCCGTCGACCCCGTCCCCCGCCGTGGCCGACCCGGGCGACTGGCGGACCGTCGTGCCCTTCCCGCGTACGCCGATTGTCGCGGCGCCCGCCCCGCCGCCGCCACTCCGCCCGGCGGCGCGTCCGAAGCCCCCGTCCCGGCCCGGCGGCCGGCCGGTACCGCCGCCCTCGTCCCCGAAGCCCTCGGCACCCCCGTCCCCGAGGCCTCCGGCGTCCCCGAGCCCGTCGCCGAAGCCCTCGCCGAGCCCCAGCCCGAGCCCGGCACCCACGCCGACCGGCGAGCCGACGTCGGCGGAGCCGACGAGCACCCTCTCGCTACCACCGCCCGAGCCCACGGCGTCCCCGGCGCCCAGCGCGTCCCCGGCACCCGACGAACCGACCGCCAGCGCGACCGTCGACCCCGGCCCGACCACCGGCGATCCCGGCGGGACCGGGCACCGGGACGGCCGGCCGCGGGTACGGTGACGGTCGACGGCAGGTGATCCACGGCGGGGCCCCGGCCCGGTCGGAGCGCCGGGGTACGGACGGGAACGGTTCCGGGCGGCGGCCCGGGGCGGACGCAGAGGCGGGGCGCTGAGCGGGACGGGCGGTTCGGACGCGGAATCCCACAGCCGTCCGGCCGCCCCGCCACCACCCGGCCGGACCCTCCGGCTCGCCCGGTTCGTGACCGAGCTGACCGCGCCCGCCGTACTGGTCTCGGCGCTGACGCTGGCGGTCGGCTGGCACAGCGCCCAGGGCGCGCACGGGCTGGCCTGGGGACTGCTGGCCACGCTCTTCGTCAGCGGGATCCCGTTCGCGTACATCCTCGGCGGGGTGCGTCGCGGCCGGCTGACCGACCATCACGTGGGGATCCGCGAGCAGCGCCGCGTCCCGTTGCTGTTCGGGCTCTGCTCGGTCGCCGCCGGGCTGGCCCTGCTCGCCGTGCTCGGCGCGCCGCGACCGGTGCTGGCCCTGGCCGCCGCCGGGCTCGTCGGCCTGGTGGTCGCCGTGACGGTGAGCCACTGGTGGAAGATGTCGATCCACTCGGCGGTGGCCGCCGGCACGGTGGTCGTGCTGGTGCTCACGTTCGGGGCCGGGTTGCTGGCGACGGCGCCACTGCTCGTGCTGGTCGGTTGGTCCCGGGTCCGCCTGCGCGACCACACCGTGCCCCAGGTGGTCGCGGGCCTCGCCCTGGGCGCCCTGGTAGCCGCCCTCTTCTTCGCCCCCCTCCGCTAACCCACCCCCACCCCTTCCTCCCCCCTCCGGCGCCGCGCGGGCGCGGGGAGGGGAGAGGGTGGGTCAGGCGGGGTCGTCCGTGAGGCGGTGGCGGTTGGCCTCGATCCAGGCGTCGAGGGCGGCCGGGTCGTCGGGGTCGACGCCGTCGGCCATCAGCTGCGCGACGGCGGCCGTGGCGGGGCTGCGGCGTTCGCCCGTGCTGTAGAGGCGGGCGAACTCCGGCACCATCTCCTCGACGGCCGTGTCGATCTGCGTCGCCGCCTGCTCGGGCAGCCCGCGCTTACGGGCGGCGTAGCCGGCCCAGGCGCGCAGCACCCGGGGCAGCAGCGCGGCGTCGTCCATGTCCAGCACCGCGCGCCGGTGCACCCAGTCCAGCAGGAACAGCCCGGCCACGGTGGGGCTCCACCGCAACGGGTCGGCGTCCGGGAAGCTGGCCGCGTGGTCCAGCAGCAGGCTGAGGCAGAAGTGCAGCGAGGCCAGCTCTGCCCCGTCGATGGTGTCCAGGCCGAAGCGGGCCGCCTCGGGCGAGGCGAGGAACCGGCGGACCAGGTCCGTACGCTCGGCGGCGGAGAGCGGCTCGGTGGGCGCGGGGGCCGCCCCGGCCGCCTGCGGCAGCCGTGCCAGCCGGGCGCCGAGCAGGGCGCGGTCGGTGGCGAGCGAGCCCTCCCCGGGCAACTCGGTCAGGCCGTCGGTGATCGCGAGGTGGCGGGTCACCTCGGCGCGCATCCGGGCCGGCTCCTCGTCGCGGAACCAGGTCAGCTCGTCCCCGGCGCACATCTGCCGGACCTGGTCGAGGATGCGGTCGGGTGGCCCGCCGACGAAGACGTCCTTGGTGATGCCGATGTTGTGGTCGAGCAGCGTCACCACGGCGTGCGCCGGACCGCCCGCCGGGTCGTCGTAGGCGAAGGTCGCCAGGTAGGAGGTCTGGTCGCCGTACACGTCGCCGTAGGACCAGCAGCCGGTCAGGTGCACGCGGCCGAGGTGGCCGGCCCAGGCGGGGGTGGCGGCGCCCGGACGGACCCGGTCGGTGCCCTCGGCGTCGGGCACCAGCGCGGCGAACACGGAACGGATGGTGGTCGCCGCGGCCGAGCGGCGGCGGGAGGTGGCGGCCAGGAAGCCGGCCACGAAGTCCCGGACGGCGGCGTCACGTTCGGTCTCCGCGACCGAGTAGACGCTGCCGAGCAGGGCCGCGCCGAGCATCTCCGCGTCGAGGGCGTTGTCCAGCTTGGCCACGTCGCGGGCGGCGTGCAGCACCGCGTCGTACGGGGTCTGAGGCGTTCCCATCCACCGACCCTACGCCGCCGCCCGCCCCGGGACGGTACGAGCGACCCGAGCGTCCGGCCCGCGTCGCGCCGCCACGCCGCCGACCTGCGGTTGTCGTGGGACGGGATTTTCGGCTCAGCGGCCGGCGGCCTCCCCCAGGGCCGTACGGGCCTCGGCGTAGGAGGCGAGCACCGTCCGCACCGGGGCCAGCACGTGCTCCTCGCCGACCGTCGCCACCGCGTCCGTGAGGCGCCGCTCGGCCCGGCGGCGGGCGCGGCGGGCCGCCCAGCGGACGATCGGCCTGGTCAGGGCGGCCACCAGCAGCCCGGCGAGCAGGCCGCCGAGGAGCAGCAGGGTGGGCAGCGGCACCTCGCCGACCATCGGGTGCTCCAGCGCCGGCAGGCCCAGCGCGCGCAGCGCGTAGCCGAGCGCCAGCCAGCCCAGCCCGGCCAGCGCGGCCAGCGTCACCAGCCACTGGAGGCCGCCGACGAACCGCCACCAGAGCGGTCGCCGGTCCATGCCCAGGTCCGTGCCGGCCACCGCGCGGTCCAGCGCGTCCGGCAGGTCGGCGAGGCGGGAGCGGGCGGCGGCGGTCACCGCGGCCGGCCAGGCGGCGGGCAGGTCCGCCCCGGTCCGGTCGGCCACCGACCGGATCGCCAGCCCGAGCGCCGCGCGCTGCGCTGCGGTGGGGTCGGGCACCGAGGTCGCGGCGACGAGGCTCTCCGCCGGTTCGTCGCGGCCGGCGGCCGGGCCGGGCAGGTGCAGCCGGCGTAGCGGGTCGGGCCGCAGCCGCCGCCAGCCCCGGACCAACGGCCAGCCGGTGGTGGCGGCGCCCCGGTGCCGGTACGCCTGCTCGACCGCCTCGGCGACCGCCGGCACCCCGGCCGCGCCGGCGAGCGCCCGGTGCAGCCCGCTGACAGCGGCGTCGTCGGGTCCACCGGCCGGCGAGGCACCGCCGACCAGTTCTTCGAGCCCGGCCACCACCGCGTCCACGTCGCCCTGGAGCCGCCGCAGCGCGGCCTGCCGCTCGGCCACCGTGCGTTCCAGCGCCTCCCGCAGCCCGACCATGCCCGCCGGGTCGACGGCGGTGGTCGCCAGTAGCGGTACGCCCTCCAGGCCGTCGGAGTCGAGCAGCCGGCGCAGGTCGGCCAGCACCCGGGGCAGCTCGGCCGGTGGCAGCCGGTCGGCCTGGTTGAGCACGACCAGGGTGACGTCCCGGTGCCGGTGGAACTCGCGCAGGTAGTTGGTGTGGATGACGCGGTCGGCGTACTTCTGCGGGTCGACCACCCACACCACGAGGTCGACCAGGCCGAGCAGCCGGTCCACCTCCAGCCGGTGCGACCGCTGCACCGAGTCGAAGTCGGGCAGGTCGAGCAGGATCAGCCCGTGCAGGGCGGACTCGTCGTCGCCGTCCAGCACGCTCTCCCGGACGAACCGGTGCCGGGGCAGCACGCCCACCCAGTCGAGCAGGCGGTTGCCGCCGTCGAGCGGCCCCCAGACGCAGGCGTGCGCGACGCCGGTGGTGGGGCGGCGCACGCCGACCGTGGAGAGTTCCATCCGGGCGAGCGCGTTGAACAGGCTGGACTTGCCGCTGCCGGTCGCGCCGGCCAGGGCCACCACGGTGTGGTCGCGGGAGAGCGCCAGCCGGGTGCCGGCCCGCTCGACGAGGGTGTGCGCCGACACGAGCCGCGCGTCCGGCAGGTGGCCGTCGACGACCGTGAGGAACCGGCGTACGGCGTCGAGGCGGGCGACGAGCGCGTCGGCGTCCACCCGCTGGTCACCGCGGAACGCCTCGCGCATCCGTCCGACGATGTTGGTCATGACCCTCCGTCCCCGGTACCGGGCGGGCCCGCGACGGCCGCGCCGGAGAGGTCGCTGCGGTTGCGGGCGATCTCCACCCGGTTGGCGGCGCCGCGCAGGGCCTCCGCGGTGTCCGCGGCGGGCCGCGCCTGCGCCGTCCGGTCCAGGTAGCGGGCGGCCTCGTCGTCGAGCAGGGCCCGCACCCGGTCCAGCAGGTCGGCCCGGGCCTTGGCGGCCAGCGTACGCACGGCCTGGTCGCCGAAGATCGCCTGGAGCACGGTCTGCGCGGCGACGGTCGTGCCGGCCCCGGTGGCCACCTCCAGCCCGGTGGGGATGAACGCCGTCGAGGCGAACACCGCGATCATGACGGCGAGCCCGGTGGCGTTCACCGCGTACGCGGCCGTCCGGGCCACGAAGCGGCGGTCGCCGCCCTCGGCGCGGACCAGCTCCAGCACGCCCCGCTGCCACTCCCGCACCAGCCGCTCGGCCCGTTCGGGCAGGTCGGCGGAGGGGTGGGCCAGCTCAGGTTCGAGTAGCGCCGCCCCGGCGGGATGCGCCTTCCACCCGGTGTACGCGTTCTCGGCCGCCTCGGCGGCGACGCCCCGCAGCAGGGTCACCAGCTGGGACTCGATCGCGTCCCGCAGCTCGGACGCGGGCGCGGGCCGGCCGGTGACCGCCGCCACCACCCGGTCGCGGAGCCGCCCGATGCGGGCCTCCATGGTGCGGAAGAACTCGCCGGTGCCGACGAACTCCTGCCAGCGGGCCAGCACCTCGCCGCGGAGCAGCCGGCCGTCCTTCAGCCCCTGCCCGACGGTCCGGTACGCCCCCCGGTACGCGGCCAGCACCCGCTCGTCGAGCGCGTCGGCGGCGGTGACCTGATCCTCGGCGGCGTCGGCGAGCCCCTCGACCGCCGGGTGCAGCGCGGCGAGCGCGCCGTCCAGGGTCTGCCGGACCACGGCGGCGCGGGCGTCGGCGTCGGCGGCCAGCCGGGCGAACCAGGCGGCGAGCGGCGCGGTGACCCGCTCGGGCAGCAGGCCCTGCCCGTCGACCCAGGTCTCCGGCAGCACGAAGAGCGGGGCCGCCCCCAGCTCCTGCGCGGCGAGCATCTCCGACAGGTGGGCGGCGATCTCGTCGGCCGCCTCCGCAGGCACCCGGTCCAGCACCATGGCGATGACCGCGCCCCGGGCCCGGGCGCTGCGCAGCAGCTCCCAGGGGACGGCGTCGGCGTAGCGGGCGGCGGTGGTGACGAAGAGCCAGAGGTCGGCGGCGGCCAGGAGTTGACCGGCCAGGGCCCGGTTGGCGTCGACGACCGAGTCGATGTCGGGGGCGTCGAGGAAGGCCAGCCCGGCCGGCAGGGCCGGGGCGGTCACCAGTTGCAGGGTGCGCGGGTCCTCGCTGGGCTCGGTGGTGCGGGTGAGGCCGGGCAGCAGCTCGCCCTGGCGGAACCAGCCCGAGTCGGCCGGGTTGCAGACCAGCACCGGGGAGCGGGTGGTCGGCCGGAGCACCCCGGCGGCGCTCACCCGCGCCTGCACCAGGCTGTTGACAAGCGTGGACTTGCCCGCGCCGGTGGACCCGCCGACCACCACGAGCAGCGGCGCGTCGAGCCGGCGCAGCCGGGGCAGCAGGTAGTCGTCGAGCTGGTCGGTGAGGCTCCCGCCGGCGCGCCGGGCAGGCTCGGCGGAGGGCAGCGCGAGCGGGAACCGGGCCGCCCCGATCGCGGCGCGCAGGCCGGCCAGTGTGGCGGGCAGGCTGTCGTCCCCGGTGGTGGCGGGCCGGTCCTCCCCGGCGTCCGTGGGGCCGGTGCGGGCTGCGACGGTGGGCGTGCCGGCCGGGGTGGCGGGATCGCCGTGCGTCGTCACCGCTAAAGCGTGCCCGACCGACGCAAGGGAAGACAACCGATCGGTACGAACCTGGGGTTGCGTCGGGTCGGCTCAACCCCGACTTGACGATTTCGCGGGGCGTGGCACTATTGAGTCAAGTTCACTCAACTTGTGGTGGGGTCGCTGCGGGCGACGCCCGCCGGGCAGCTCGACGGGCGTCGCCCGTCACCTGCCCACGACGTGATGAAGCGAGGAAGCGAAGATGGCACGTGCGGTCGGTATCGACCTGGGCACGACGAACTCCTGCGTCAGCGTTCTGGAGGGCGGTGAGCCCACCGTCATCGCCAACGCTGAAGGCTCGCGGACGACCCCGTCGATCGTCGCGTTCGCCCGCAACGGCGAGGTGCTCGTCGGTGAGGTCGCCAAGCGCCAGGCGGTGACGAACCCGGACCGGACCATCCGCTCGGTCAAGCGGGAGATCGGCACCAACTGGTCCGTCGACATCGACGGCAAGAAGTACACCCCGCAGGAGATCTCGGCCCGCACGCTGATGAAGCTCAAGCGGGACGCCGAGGCGTACCTGGGCGAGCAGATCACCGACGCGGTGATCACCGTCCCGGCCTACTTCAACGACGGCCAGCGCCAGTCCACCAAGGAGGCCGGCGAGATCGCCGGCTTCAACGTGCTGCGGATCGTGAACGAGCCGACCGCGGCGGCCCTGGCGTACGGGCTGGACAAGGGTTCCAAGGAGCAGACCGTCCTGGTGTTCGACCTCGGCGGCGGCACCTTCGACGTGTCGCTGCTGGAGCTGGCCGAGGGCGTCGTCGAGGTCAAGTCGACGAGCGGTGACAACAACCTCGGTGGCGACGACTGGGACCAGCGGATCATCGACCACCTGGTGAAGACCTTCCGCGGCGAGCACGGCATCGACCTGGGCCAGGACAAGATGGCCCTCCAGCGGCTCCGCGAGGCGGCCGAGAAGGCCAAGATCGAGCTGTCCGCCGCCACCACCACCAACATCAACCTGCCGTACATCACGGCCGGCGCGGCGGGCCCGCTGCACCTGGACGTGACCCTCAGCCGGGCCGAGTTCCAGCGGATGACGCAGGACCTGCTGGACCGCTGCAAGGGCCCGTTCGAGCAGGCCGTGAAGGACGCCGGCATCAAGGTCTCCGACGTCGAGCACGTCATCATGGTCGGCGGCTCGACCCGGATGCCGGCCGTGACCGACCTGGTCAAGCAGCTCACCGGCAAGGAGCCCAACAAGGGCGTCAACCCGGACGAGGTCGTCGCCGTCGGCGCCGCCCTTCAGGCCGGCGTGCTCAAGGGCGAGGTCAAGGACGTCCTGCTGCTCGACGTGACCCCGCTGAGCCTGGGCATCGAGACCAAGGGCGGCATCTTCACCAAGCTGATCGAGCGCAACACCACCATCCCGACCAAGCGCTCCGAGGTCTTCACCACGGCGGACGACAACCAGCCGTCGGTGCTGATCCAGGTGTTCCAGGGCGAGCGGGAGATCGCGGCCTACAACAAGAAGCTCGGCACCTTCGAGCTGACCGGCCTCCCGCCGGCGCCGCGCGGCGTGCCGCAGATCGAGGTCACCTTCGACATCGACGCCAACGGCATCGTCAACGTCCACGCCAAGGACCTCGGCACCGGCAAGGAACAGAAGATGACGATCACCGGCGGCTCCTCGCTGCCGAAGGACGACATCGAGCGCATGCGTCGCGACGCCGAGGAGCACGCCGAGGACGACAAGCGTCGCCGCGAGGAGGCCGAGACCCGCAACCTGGCCGAGGCGCTCCAGTGGCAGACCGAGAAGTTCCTGGCCGAGAGCGGCGACAAGCTGCCGGCGGAGTCCCGTGACAAGATCAACGAGGCACTCGGCGAGCTGCGCGGCGCGCTCGGCGGCCAGGACATCGAGAAGATCAAGTCGGCCCACGAGCGGCTGGCGCAGGTCTCCCAGGAGGCCGGCTCGCTGCTCTACGCCCAGCAGGGCGAGCAGCCGGGCGAGGCCGGTCCGGGCGCGGCGGGTGCCGCGGGCGCCGGGGCGACCGGCGGTACGCAGGCCGGCGGGCCCGCCGGCGGCGCGGACGACGTGGTCGACGCGGAGATCGTGGACGAGGACAAGGACAAGAAGTGACGGTTCGTCCCGGACACGGAACCACGGCAGAGGGATGAGGTAGCCCCATGACGGAGAAGCCACGAGCCGCCGACCCGGGTGCGACCGGGTCGACGCCGGGTGGCTCCGCGCCCGCCGAGCAGGCCGGCGACGGGCCGCGGGTCGTCATCCGTGACAACCGCAAGATCAGCGAGACGTCCGAGCCGGCTGCCGCCGACGCCGGCTCGGACGCCCCGGCCGAGGGTCTGGTCGAGGAGTCCGAGGTCGTCGTCGACGAGATCGAGGTCGAGGCGACCGAGGTGAGCGGCCCGCCGGTGGTGGACGCCCCGGCCCAGCCGGTCGACGGCGGCCCGAGCGGGCTCGGCGCCGAACTCGAGGCGCTGCGCAAGGACCTCGACGAGCGGACCCGGGACCTCCAGCGGGTGACGGCGGAGTACGCCAACTACCGCAAGCGGGTGGACCGGGACAAGGGTCTGGTCACCGAGCAGGCGACCGGCGCGGTGCTCGCCGCGCTGCTGCCGATCCTCGACGACCTGGACCGGGCCCGCGAGCACGGCGACCTCGTCGGGCCGTTCGGCAGCGTGGCCGACCAGCTCGTCGCGGCGCTCGGCAAGTTCGGGCTGACCCCGTTCGGCGAGCAGGGCGACCCGTTCGACCCGACCCGGCACGAGGCGGTCGCCCACCAGACCTCGGCCGACGTCACCGAGCCCACCTGCGTACAGGTGATGCGTCGGGGCTACCAGGTCGGTGAGCGGCTGTTGCGGCCCGCGATGGTCGCAGTCGCCGACCCGGAGTAGTGCGGAACGACGACCGGACCGTCCCGCCCGCCCGCAGAGGGCCGGCGGGACGGTCGGTCCCCAGCTAGGGAAGGGGGTGGACCGGTGAGTTCCAAGGACTGGATCGAGAAGGACTTCTACGCCGTGCTGGGCGTGGACAAGGCCGCCACCGCCGACGACGTCAAGAAGGCGTACCGGAAACTGGCCCGGGATTCGCACCCGGACCACAACCCCGGCGACCCGAAGGCCGAGGAGCGTTTCAAGGCCGCCTCCGAGGCGTACGCCGTCCTCGGCGACGACGCCAAGCGGCGGGAGTACGACGAGCTGCGGTCGCTGTTCGGCTCGGGGGCGTTCCGGCGCGGGGCCCGTGGCGCCGGTCAGCCCGGTGGCGTGCCGTTCGACGTCTCCGACCTGTTCGGGGGCGCCGCGGGCGGGGGCGGTGACCGCCGCTTCGGCGGGGCCGGCTTCCAGGACCTGTTCAGCTCGATTTTCTCGGGCGGTGCCGGCGGTCCCGCCGGCGGGGCGGCGGCCCGTGGCCCGGCCCGGGGGCGGGACGTCGAGGCCGAGGTGGCCCTCGACTTCGACGACGCCGTACGCGGGGTGACGCTCCCGCTCACGCTGCGCGCCCCCGGGGTGTGCGACACCTGCCACGGCAACGGGGCCAAGCCCGGCACCCAGCCGCGCACCTGCCCGGTGTGCCACGGGGCCGGGGTGACCAACCGCAACCAGGGGTCGTTCAGCTTCTCCGAGCCGTGCCGCAACTGCCAGGGCGTGGGCACCGTCGTGGACGAGAAGTGCCCCGAGTGCCAGGGCACGGGCGGGGTCACCAAGACCCGCACGCTGAACGTCCGCTTCCCGGCCGGCGTGGCGGACGGTCAGAAGATCCGGCTGGCCGGGCGGGGCGAGCCCGGCGCGCGAGGTGGCCCGGCGGGCGACCTCTTCGTGCACGTGAAGGTGCGGCCGGACGAACTGTTCGGGCGTACCGGCGACGACCTCACGCTGACGGTGCCGGTCACGTTCGCGGAGGCCGTGCTCGGCACGGACCTGCGGGTGCCCACCCTCGACGGCACGGTGACCCTGCGGGTGCCACCGGGCACGCCGAGCGGCCGGATCCTGCGGGCGCGGGGCAAGGGGGTGGTCCGCCGTGACGGTCAGGCGGGCGACCTGCTGGTGACCCTGGACGTGGTGGTACCCGCGAAGGTGTCCGACGAGGCGCGAGCGGCGTTGGAGGACTTCGCCGCGCAGACCCCGCCGGCCGCCCGGGAACATCTCGAGGCGCGGGTACGTCGATTCAGTTGACCCGGTGTTCAGTCGGCTCGGTGGAGTGCACGCGGAGGTGAGCGGGATGTCGGACGAGTTCGTCGGCTCGGGTGACCCTGCCTACGAGGCCAAGGTGCTGATGATCTCGGTGGCGGCGCGGATGGCGGGGATGCACCCGCAGACCCTGCGCCAGTACGACCGGTTGGGCCTGGTCCAGCCGGGACGTGCCGCCGGCGGCGGGCGCCGCTACAGCGTCCGCGACGTGGTGCTGCTGCGCGAGGTGCAGCGGCTCAGCCAGGACGACGGGATCAACCTGGCCGGAGTCAAGCGGATCATCGGGCTGGAGCGGCTGCTGGAGCAGGCGCAGCAGCGGGTGGCCCGGCTGGAGGCGGAGCTGGACGCCGCGTACCGGCGGATCGCCGAACTGGAGGCGCTGGCCCGCTTCCCGGGCAGCGACCTCGTGCCGACCAACCGCACCTCCACCGCGCTGGTGGTCTGGCGTCCCCGCCGGGGCCCCGAGCGCTGACGACACCTCGCGCGCCCGGCCGCTCTCCCGCGGCCGGGCGCGGTCGTCTTTCCGCTCCCCGGCCCGGGGCCCTCGGCGGGCCAGGTGCGGTCGTCCTTCCGTTCGCGCTCGACTGCGCGGCGGCGGGCGTGGTCGCCACTGCCGGTCCGCCGCGCCCGAACGTGGCCATCCTTCCGGCCCTGGCCCCGGGTGTGCCGCCGTCGGTCGCTGTCGGCCTAGCCGTCCGCGTCGCCGTCGGCCGCTGCCGCTGCCGCTGTCGCTGTCGGCCTAGCCGTCCGCGTCGCCGGCGGAGCAGGCCTTTCCGGTGCGTCACGTCCGCCGTGTCGCCGAACACCGCTCCGCCTGAGCCACGAGTGGAACACCACGGGTGTCTCCACCCCCGGATGACACCCGTGGTGTTCCACTCGTCGCGGTTGCCGGTTTGCCGGCGGGGGAGGCACCGGATCCGCTAATCTGCGAATCAGGTCCAACCCGCTTAATCCGGACTCCAATGGCAGGGGGAGCCATGACGGAAGCCGCGAGGAAGCCTGCCCAGCAGGCGGAGGAACGGCTCGAAGAGGTGGCGAAGAACGTCCGGGAGAGATTCGACCGGGTCACCGAGGGCCGCTTCACCGACAAGGTCAAGAACGGCGCGTTCGCCGACCGGGCCGACCACGGTACCGAG
Organism: Micromonospora sp. NPDC048868; assembly: GCF_043198195.1. NCBI lineage: Bacteria > Bacillati > Actinomycetota > Actinomycetes > Micromonosporales > Micromonosporaceae > Micromonospora > Micromonospora sp. NPDC048868. The sequence goes on along the minus strand of NZ_JBICUN010000010.1, from coordinate 139,963 downwards.
CAGGGACGCGACGAGGCGAGACGCCGCGAAAAGGGTGGATCGGAGCACTGACGTTCCGCCGACGTGCGGGCCGGGACCCACGGGGGGCCCCGGCCCGTTCGTCGTCGGGGCTGCGGGCCGGGACGTTCGTGCGGGGTCCCGGCCGTTCGTCGTCAAGGCGCGGACCGGGATGCCCGTGCAGGGACCCGACCGTTCGTCGTCGGGGGCGCGGGCCGGGACGCTCGTGGGCTCCGTGCGGGGGCTGCGGCCCGTTCGTCGTCGGGGTGTGGGCCGGGACGCCCGTGCGGAGCTCCGGCCCGTTCGTCGGCGGAGAGTGCCTGCGTTGCTCAGCTCAGGCGATGCGGCGGTTCTCCCGTACCAGGCCGCCCTCGCACCAGTCCCGGTAGACGAAGAGTTCCGGGCGGGCCAGCAGCACCCGGCTGTTGTACGCCCAGGTGCGCATCAGGTCGTCGCCGTCGCGCTCGGCCTGCTCCACGAGCTTGCGGAAGCGCCGCTTCGGGTGGGCGCGGAAGTTGGTCCGGATGCCGTCGGCGGCGTAGATGTAGAGGCAGTGCAGCGCGAAGCGGCGTGCCGGGCAGGCCGGGTCCATCGCCAGGCCGAAGAGCACCGCCACCAGCCGGTCGCCGGAGACCAGCAGGTCCCAGTCCGGCGGCATCGAGGCCAGCGGTACGGAATCCGGCTGGTAGGCCCACGCCCGCAACTCGGCGGGGGTCGGGTCGACGGGGTTGGCGAAGCCGTGGAACGTCGACTCCTGCACGCTCACCGGCCAACCTTCCGCTCTGAGCCCGCGCCGACGTCGGCCATCCGCGAGCTCTGGCTGCTGGGGCGAAACGGTAACCCGGAGCGCTGATCGGCGGTAGACCCCGTGCGGAGCAATTCGGCATCCGTTGGCCGAGGGCCGACCCGACCGTACGGTCGATGCGGCCCTCGGCCAACGTCGATCAGTCCGCCACGGGTGCCGGCTGGGCCCGTTGCGCGGCGCCGCGCTGCCGCAGCCAGCGCTTGAACCACGCGAAGTCGGGCAGCCGGGCCAGCATCGGCCCGGTCACCACGGTGATCAGCACGTACGCCGTCGCGAGCGCCGCCAGTTTCGGCTCGACGCTGCCGGCTGCCACCGCGAGGCCCGCGATGACGATGGAGAACTCACCCCGTGGCACGAGGGCCAGACCGGCGCGCCATCGACCGGGTTCGGCGATGCCGACGCGGCGGGCGGCCAGGTAGCCGGTGAGGGTCTTCGTCGCCATGGTGACGATGGCCAGCGCGAGCGCGGGCAGCAGCACCGGCGGGATGTCCCGGGGATCGGTGACCAGGCCGAAGAAGACGAAGAAGACCGCCGCGAAGAGGTCGCGCAGCGGCGTGAGCAACTCCGTGGCGTTGTGCGCCACCGGCCCGGAGAGCGCGATGCCGACCAGGAACGCCCCGACCGCCGCCGACACCTGGAGCTTCGCCGCGATGCCGGCCACCAGCAGGGTCATCCCGAGTACGCCGAGCAGCAGCGCCTCCGGGTCCTTCGCCGACATGGCGGTGGAGATGAGGTTGCCGTACCGGATGGCGACCACCAGCACCAGGAGCACGGTGCCGACCGCGACGCCGAGCGCGATCCCGCCGCCGAGCAGGCCGGTGCCCGCCAGCACGGCCGTCAGCAGGGGCAGGTAGAGCGCCATGGCCAGGTCCTCGATCACCAGGACCGAGAGGATCACCGGCGTCTCCCGGTTACCGAGGCGACCGAGGTCGGCGAGCACCTTGGCGATGACACCCGACGAGGAGACCCAGGTGATGCCGGCGAGCACCAGCGCGGCGACCCAGTCCCAGCCGAGCAGCAGTGCGAACGCCGCCCCGGGCAGCGCGTTGAGCAGCCCGTCGATCAGCCCGGCGGGGGCCGCGGCGCGCAGGTTGCCGACGAGCTCGTTGGCCGAGTATTCGAGGCCGAGCATCACCAGCAGCAGGATCACGCCGATCTCGGCGCCGACCGCGAAGAACTCCTCGCTGGCGGCGAGGGGGAGCAGGCCGCCATGCCCGAAGGCGAGCCCGGCGAGCAGGTAGAGGGGGATGGGCGAGAGGCCGATCCGGCGGCTCAGCCGGCCCAGCAGGCCGAGCAGGAACAGCAGCGCGCCGACTTCGATGAGCAGTGTTGTCGTGTGGTGCATCCGCGCCTCAGCCGTCCGGGTCGTTGTCGGCGAGGATGGCTGTCACGCCGTCGAGGCCCTTGCGGGTCCCGACGACGACCACCACGTCACCGGCCGCGAAGCGGAAGGACGGGTCCGGCGAGGCGATCACCTCGCCGTGGCGCAGCACCGCGACGATCGAGGCGCTCGTACGGGAGCGTGCCTGCGTGTCGCCGAGCTTGCGGTTGACGTACTTCGACCCGGCCGGAATGGCGATCTGCTCGGTGAGCAGCCCGGCGGCCTGGTCGCGCAGCCCGGAGAGCTGGCCCAGCATCAGGGACGCCCCGAGGATGTCGGCGAGCGCCTCCGCCTCGTCGTCGGTCAGCGGTATGTCGTGCTGGCATGAGTCGGGATCGTCCGGGTCGTAGAGGACGAGGTCACGGCGGCCATTGCGGTGGGAGACGACGCCGAGGCGGCGGCCGGATTCCGTCAGCAGATCGTGACGGACCCCGATGCCAGGCAGGGCGGTCTGTTCGACACGTACGCGCACGCGGTCAGGCTACTCCCCGCCGTCACCTGCGGATCCAGTCAGGACGTCGCCTGTCGCTGAGTGATCTGTCAGTGCTTCTCCGCCACGGGCGCGGACGGCTCGGCTCACCGGAGGCCGGACCCGGGGCCGGGGAGTTCGGCCCCAGCACGGGACACGTGTGAGTCAGCTCACGTGGTCAGGGTTGAGCGGAATAGGCTCAACTCTGGTTGTGTCCTTCCCAGTGGACACGCCGATCCGGGGGAGCCCATGAACACGGAACGTCTCACCACCAAGAGCCGCGAGGCCATCACCGGTGCCGTCGCGCTGGCGAACCAGCGCGGCCACGCCACCGTGGAGCCCTGGCACCTGCTGCTGTCACTGCTGGACACCGACGGCTCGACCGCCGCCGGCCTGCTGCGCGCCGTCGGGGCCGACCCCGGCGAGCTGCGCCGGGCGGCCCGGCGCTCGGTCGACGGCCTGCCCGCCGCGCGGGGCTCCAGCATCGCCGAGCCGACCCTGGCCCGGGAGTTCGTCAACGCCATCGGGGCCGCCGAGCAGATCGCCCGGCCGCTCGGCGACGAGTACACCTCCACCGAGCACCTGCTCGCCGGTCTGGCCCGGGTGGGCGGCGCGGTGTCGAACGCGCTGAAGTCGGCCGGTGCCACCGAGGAGACGCTCGTCGCCGCCTTCCCGTCCGTACGCGGCGGGGACCGGCGGGTCACCAGCGCCGACCCCGAGCAGACCTACCAGGCCCTGGCCAAGTACGGCGTGGACCTGACCGCCAGCGCCCGCGACGGCAAGATCGACCCGGTCATCGGCCGGGACTCGGAGATCCGTCGGGTGATCCAGGTGCTGTCGCGGCGTACCAAGAACAACCCGGTGCTCATCGGCGAGCCGGGCGTCGGTAAGACCGCCATCGTGGAGGGCCTGGCCCAGCGGATCGTCGCCGGCGACGTGCCGGAGTCGCTGCGGAACAAGAAGCTCGTCTCGCTCGACCTCGGCGCGATGGTCGCCGGCGCCCAGTACCGCGGCCAGTTCGAGGAGCGGCTGAAGTCCGTCCTGGAGGAGATCAAGAACTCCGACGGGCAGGTCATCACCTTCCTCGACGAGTTGCACACCGTCGTCGGCGCCGGCAAGGGCGAGGGCTCGATGGACGCCGGCAACATGCTCAAGCCGATGCTGGCCCGCGGTGAGCTGCGGATGGTCGGCGCGACCACGCTTGACGAGTACCGCGAGCACATCGAGAAGGACCCGGCCCTGGAGCGGCGCTTCCAGCCGGTGCTGGTCGGCGAGCCGACGATCGAGGACACCATCGGCATCCTGCGCGGGCTCAAGGAGCGCTACGAGGTGCACCACGGCGTACGCATCACCGACGCCGCCCTGGTCGCCGCCGCCGCCCTGTCGGACCGCTACATCACCGACCGGTTCCTGCCGGACAAGGCGATCGACCTGGTCGACGAGTCCGCGTCCCGGCTCCGGATGGAGATCGACTCCCGGCCCGTCGAGGTGGACGAGATCGAGCGGGCGGTGCGCCGGCTGGAGATCGAGGAGATGGCGCTGGCCAAGGAGCCGGACGCCGCCTCCGCCGAGCGGCTGGAGCGGCTGCGCAAGGAGCTGGCCGACAAGCGCGAGCAGCTCACCGTCCTGTCGGAGCGCTGGCAGCTGGAGAAGAGCCACATCACCAAGCTCTCCACGGCCAAGGAGGAGCTGGAGCGGCTCGGCGGCGAGGCCGAGCGGGCCGAACGCGACGGCGAGCTGGAGCGGGCCGCCGAGCTGCGCTACGGCCGAATTCCCGCCCTCAAGGCCGAGCTGAAGCAGGCCGAGGAGGAACTGGCCCGGCTCCAGGCTGAGGGCGCGATGCTCAAGGAGGAGGTCGGCGCCGACGACATCGCCGCCGTGGTCGCCTCCTGGACCGGCATCCCCGCCGGCCGGCTGCTGGAGGGCGAGACCGCCAAGCTGCTGCGGATGGAGGAGTCGCTCGGCACCCGCGTGGTCGGTCAGGCCGAGGCCGTCGGCTCGGTCTCCGACGCGGTCCGCCGCGCCCGGGCCGGCGTCGCCGACCCCGACCGCCCGACCGGCAGCTTCCTCTTTCTCGGCCCGACCGGCGTCGGCAAGACCGAGCTGGCCAAGGCGCTAGCCGAGTTCCTCTTCGACGACGAGCGGGCCATGGTCCGCATCGACATGAGCGAGTACGGCGAGAAGCACTCCGTCGCCCGGCTCGTCGGCGCCCCGCCCGGCTACGTCGGCTACGAGGAGGGCGGCCAGCTCACCGAGGCGGTACGCCGCCGGCCGTACTCGGTGATCCTGCTCGACGAGGTCGAGAAGGCGCACCCGGACGTCTTCGACATCCTGCTCCAGGTGCTCGACGACGGCCGGCTCACCGACGGGCAGGGCCGTACGGTGGACTTCCGCAACGCAATTCTGATCCTCACCTCCAACCTGGGCTCGTCGGTGATCGGCGACCTGACGCTGGCCGAGGAGCAGCGACGGGAGGGCGTCCTCGCGGTGGTCCGCTCGCACTTCAAGCCGGAGTTCCTCAACCGCCTCGACGACATCGTGGTCTTCGCCGCGCTGCTCGGGAACGACCTGCGGGCGATCGTCGACATCCAGCTCGACCGGATGCGCAAGCGTCTCGCCGACCGCCGCCTGGGCCTGGAGATCACCGAGCCGGCCCGGGTCTGGCTCGCCGAGCACGGGTACGACCCGATCTACGGCGCCCGCCCGCTGCGCCGCCTGGTCCAGACGGCCATCGGCGACCAACTCGCCAGGGCACTCCTGTCGGGCCAGATCCGCGACGGCGACACGGTCAAGGTCGACCTGGCACCCACCCCCGACGCCCTAACGATCACCCGGGCCTAACCCACCCCCACCCCAGGTCCCGTTGATCATGAAGTTGTTGTCGCGACACGCCGATTTGGCGGGCAACAACTTCATGATCAACAGGGTGGAGGTGGGGGTGGGTGGGGAAGGGGGTGGGGAAGAGGTTGGAAGAGGTTGAAGAGAGGAGGGTGGAGGGTGTTTGGGATGGGGCGGAAGAAGGATCGGGAGGTCGAGGCGGCCTTCGACGAGCTGCGGCAGGCCGAGACGGTGGCGTTCGGTGGGGTGGGGATCGCCGGGACGCTGCTGCCGGTGACCGAGGCGTACCGGCGGGTCGAGGCCGCACTGGGCGACGACCCCGAGGACCTGCGTGGACAGCTCGACCGGCTGCTCGCCGAGGGCACCCCGGCCGGGCGCGTCTACGCCGCCACGCTGCTGGAGCGCGTCGACCCGACCGCCGGGCGCGTCGCCTGGACGGCGTTGCGCGACGACCCTGCCGAGTTCGGCACCTTCACGGGCTGCGTCATGGGCCGCACCACGCTGCGCGAGTACGCCACGGACCGCCCCGACGGGCCGTAGAGGCTCGAAGAGCGGGCCCGGGGGAGGGCAGCCGCCGGGCACGTGGCGTAACCGGCCTCTCACTCCCCGACCAGGCATTTTCCCCAGGTGCGCGGGGTTGTTACCGTCTGCGCCGACGTACCTGGGGAGGTGGTCGGGTTGAGCGGAACGCTCGCGTACGTGCTGGCGGCGGTCGGCTGTCTGGTCGGAGTGGCGGGCCTGGTGGTGGCCGCGGTCGCCTGGAACCGGACGCGTTCCCGCCCGCAACAGCGGGCCAAGGGGCCGGGTGACCCGCTGCGGGACCGGGACGCCGACGCGCTGCGCGGTGACCCGCGCCGGCTGAAGCCCGGCGACATCGTCGAGATCCGGGGCGTGTCGTACGCGGTGCGCGGCTCGATCCGCCTGGTCGAGGGCGGCTGGAGCTGGGCCGAGCACCTGCTCGACGACGCCGGCGGCGTGCGGCGCTGGCTCTCCGTCGAGGAGGACCCGGAGCTGGAGCTGGTGCTCTGGGGAGCCGAGCAGGGCGCCACCGTGACCCCCGGCGCCCCGACCATCGACTTCGCCGGCCGCCGTTACAACTGGAACGAGTCCGGCCAGGCCCGCTTCACCGCCGTCGGCAACACCGGGCTCGACCCGACCGGCACGATGCGGTACCACGACTACCAGGCGCCCGGCGGCGCCCGGCTCTCCTTCGAGGCGTACGGCGAGGCGGGCTGGGAGGTGGCGCTCGGTGAGCTGCTGCACCGCGGCGACGTGATGATCTATCCGCAGTCCGAGGTGGGCTGATGCTCGTCACCCTCGACGCCCCGTACGTCGACACCAGCGCCGCCGACCTCAGCCTGGCGCTCGACGACGTCGAGCGGCCCGCGCTGCACGTGCTCGACCTCGACCTGCCCGACGGCGTCCGGCTGCGGCTGCGGCTGCTCGGCGCCTCGCACCAGGTGGTCCTGCACGCGCCCGGCGCCGCGCTGACCGAGACGGTCGCCTGCCTGCCCGGCCGCCCGCCGGAGCTGCCCGGTGCGGTACGGGACGAGGCGAGCGGCTACCACTTCACGGCGACCGTGCTGCGCCCCGCCGGCGCGGGGCTGAGCGAGCAGGTGGCCGCCCTCCGTGCCGACCTGGCCGACGACCCGTACGCGCTGGTGGGCGTGTTCCCCGGCGACGCCGACGCGGTGACCGCGCTGGCGGTCCGCCCCGACCCGCCGGCCGGCACCCTCGCCTGGCGCACCTGGCACGCGTATCCACAGACCAACGAGCTGGTCCTGACCGAGACGGTGGTGGCACTGCGATGACGTACCGACGCTGGTTCGTGGTGGGGGCGGCGTTCGCCGTCATCGGCGCCCTGGTCGCCGCCTTCGCGATCTTCTACGGCAGCTTCTCGCCGCGCGGCTACGTCGAGGACAAGTACAAGCGGGCGGCGAGCCGGGACATCGGCCGCAACGCCGTCGCCTACACCTCGCCCCGTTCGCCGAGCCAGGTGGCGAAGGAGGTCACCGACGCGTGGCAGCCGGCCGACCAGTACGTCGACGGCAGCGGCGTCTACCTGCGCTACGACGACGACTCGGTGGTGATCCTGCCGATCGCCGCCGGCTCGGTGATCCTGCTGGAGCGCATGAGCACCGCCTACCCCCGCTACCACTCCACGGTCGGCTCCCACTGGGGCTGGGGCCGTGGCAGCACCGTCCGGGGCGGCGGCCCCGGCAGCGGCAAGTGACGCACCGACCCCCCTCACCCTGGAGCCTCCTGTGCAGACCCTCGTCACCGATCTGCTGGTCACCCTCGCCTACGGGGCGGTCGGTGTCCTGCTGATGGGCATCGGCTACGTCCTGGTGGACCTCGCCACCCCCGGCAAGCTCAACCAGCTGATCTGGACCGAGCGCAACCGCAACGCCGCGCTGCTGCTCGCCTCGAACCTCGCCGGCGTCGGCATCATCGTGGTCGCCGCCATCGCCGCCAGCGAGGACGACTTCGCGCTCGGCATCGTGGGCGCGTCCGCGTACGGGATCCTCGGCCTGGTGATCATGGCGGCGGCCTTCGTGCTGCTCGACGTCGCCACGCCGGGCAAGCTCGGCGAGATCCTGGTCGACCAGCAGCCGCACCCGGCGGTCTGGGTCTCCGCCGTCGTGCACCTCGCCACCGGTGCGATCATCGCCGCCGCCATCAGCTGATGACCACGGCGAAGCAGCCCGTCGCGCCGCGACCGGCGCGCGAAGGCCCGATGAAGAGCGGCAGCTGGGTCATCTGGGTGATCGTCGGCGTGGCCTTCCTGTGCTGCGTGGGCATCGGCGTGGTCAACAGCCGCGACGGAGGCGACGACGTGCTGCCGCCGACCTCGCAGGAACGCGGCGACACCGTGCCGATCCTGCAACGCGCCAGCGCCAGCCAGGGCATCTGCTACGGCTGGGTGCTCCAGGACTACTACGGCTACACCGAGCTGAGCGTCGGGTCGAACCTCGGCGACGGGGTGGCGGTCGAGGAGAACCCGGCCTGCCCGCGCTGGGCGCAGGTGGTCGCCCGGGTCGCGTACACGTCGGAGAGCAGCGAGAGCAACGACTTCGCCCGCATCACGGTGGAAACCTCCGACGACGTCTCCGCCACCGCCCGCCTGCGGATGCAGAGCGGGCTGGAGCGGCTCGGGCTGACCGAGGACGCCTTCGTCGACGAGCCGGGTTGGGCCGTCACCCGGGCCGCCGTCTCGCTGCCGCTGCTCGCCGCCGAGGCGGGGGTGGTGGAGCCGGCTGCGACCCCGGCGGCCGCGACGGCCGACGCGCCACCGCTGCCGGACGCCGGTAGCGACCTCTGGCGTGACCGCTGGGGCTACCTGCTCGCCGCGGTCGGCCTGCTGCTGTTCACCGCGCTGCTGTTCGCCGTCGGCTTCTGGCAGCGCGGCCGGCAACGCCGCGAGGAGGCCGAGCGGCAGGCACAGGCGGCCGCCCGGATGCAGAATCCCCGCGTCGCCCGGCAGGCCGCCGCGCGGGACCCCAGGCGTACGCCGGAGGGCCGGTGACCGTCGACGCGCAGGCACCGCCCGCGCGGTGGCGGCTGTCCCGCGCGGCGGTGCTCGTCGCGGTCTTCGTCTGTGCCGCCTGCGGCCTGGTCTACGAGCTGGCCCTCGTCGCCCTGGGCAGCTACCTGATCGGGGACACGGTCGGGCAGGCGTCGATCGTGCTCGGCGTGATGGTGTTCGCGATGGGCGTGGGGGCGCTCGCCGCCAAGCCCCTGCAGCCCCGGTCCGCTCCCGCGTTCGCCGCGATCGAGCTGGCCCTGGCCCTGCTCGGTGGCCTCTCCGTGCTCGGCCTCTACGCGGCCTTCGCGTGGCTGGACCTCTACGGCCCGGCGCTGGTCGCCACCGCCTTCGTGCTCGGCCTGCTGATCGGCGCGGAGATTCCGCTGCTGATGGTGCTGCTGCAACGCATCCGGGAGCAGGCGGCGGGTAGCGCGGTGGCGGACCTGTTCGCCGCCGACTACGTCGGCGCGCTGCTCGGCGGGCTGGCCTTCCCGTTCCTGCTGCTGCCGGTCTTCGGCCTGCTCAAGGGCGCGCTGGTGGTCGGCGCGGTGAACGCCGTCGCCGGGCTCGCACTGGTCTGCACGGTCTTCCGGCGGGAGCTGAGCCGCCGGGCGCGCATCGCGCTCGGCGCCGGCAGCGTCGTGGTCTTCCTCAGCCTCGGGTACGCGTGGGTGACCGCGCACGACTTCGAGCTGACCGCCCGCCAGCAGCTCTACCGGGACCCGGTGGTGCACTCCGAGCGCAGCCGCTACCAGGAGATCGTGCTCACCCGCTCGGTCGCCGAGACCGGCCGCTCCGGCACCGACCTGCGGCTCTTCCTCAACGGCGACCTCCAGTTCAGCTCCGTCGACGAGTACCGCTACCACGAGGCGCTGGTGCATCCGGTGCTGAACGGCCCGCGCGGCGAGGTGCTGGTGCTGGGCGCCGGGGACGGTCTCGCCGTACGCGAGCTGCTGCGCTATCCGGACGTCCGGCGGATCACGGTGGTGGACCTGGACCCGGCGGTGGTGGCGCTGGCCCGCAGCGAGCCGCAGCTGCGCCGGCTCAACGGCGGGGCGCTCGACGACCCCCGGGTGCGGGTGGTGCACGCCGACGCGTTCGCCTGGCTGCGTACCGCCCCCGACCGGTTCGACGCGGTGGTGGCGGACCTGCCCGACCCGGACGAGACGGCCACCGCAAAGCTCTACACGGTCGAGTTCTACGCGCTGGTGCGGGCGGTGCTCGCCGAGGGCGGGCGGCTGGTCGTGCAGTCCGGCTCGCCGTACTTCGCGCCCCGGTCGTACTGGTCGATCGAGGCGTCGCTGCGCGAGGCGGGCTTCGCCACCACGCCGTACCACGTGGACGTGCCGTCCTTCGGCGACTGGGGTTTCCTGCTGGCGGCCCCCGGCCCGACCGCGCCCGCCCTGGCCCTGCCGCCGGACGCGCCCGCGCTGCGCTTCCTCGACGCGGCGACGCTCTCCGCCGCCGGGTCCTTCCCCGCCGACCGGGGCCGGGTGGACGTGCCGGCCTCCACCCTGCTCCAGCCCCACGTGCTGGAGTACGCCCGCGCGGAGTGGCGCGGCTACTGAGGTGCCGCCCGTGGCCCGCGATCGCCGCCGTCCCGGCGGGTCAACGCCCGTCTGACGTGCCGGACTGGCTCGACCTGGATACGGTGTGACCGCGATCTAGGGAAGGAGAATCATGGTCGATTCCCACAACACGCCGGCCCGCACCCGGCCGGGTGTGGTGACCATATCCACGTATCTGCTGTGGCTGTTCGCGCTCACCCAGCTGATCGGCCTCATCATCACTCTCTCCACCGTCGGCACCATGTCGGAGGTGCTCGACGACGCGTACCGGGGCACCGACGCCAACGGCACGCAGAACCTGGCCGACATCACCACGATGATCGCCATCGGTGGCGCCGTCTTCGTGCTCCTGCTCGCGGTCGTGCTGGCCGTGCTCGGGGTGTTCAACAACAAGGGCAGCAACGGCTCGCGGATCACCACCTGGGTGCTCGGCGGCATCATGGTCTGCTGCACGGGCGGCGGACTGGTCAGCGGAGTGGGCGGCGGCATCGGCACCGGTCAGACGACCGGCGACGCGCCGAGCGCGGAGGAGATCCAGCGCCGCCTCGACGAGGCGCTGCCCGGCTGGTTCACCCCGGTCACCACGCTGCTCAGCGTGCTCGGGCTGCTCGCGCTGCTCGCCGCGCTGATCCTGCTGGCGCTGCCGAAGGCCAACGAGTTCTTCCGCAAGCCGAAGCAGGGCTGGGAGCCGCCGGTCCCGGGTGCGGCCTACCCGCAGTCCGGTGGCCAGCCCGGCTACCCGCAGTCCGGCCAGCCCGGCTACCCGCCCACGCCGGGGTACCCGCCCACGCCGGGCCAGCCGCAGGCGTCCGACCAGCCTGGCTACCCGCCGGCCCCGGGCGACCAGCCGCCGTCCACGCCGTACGGCGGGGACCAGCCGGGGTCGAACCCGGGTGGCGAGCAGCCCGGGTCGGATCGTCCCGGACCGACCCCGCCGCCGGTGAGTTGACCGGTCGATAACAGCGACGCCGACGGTCCCTCCGAGTAGGTTGCAACCCGACGCCTACCGGAGGGACTCGTCGTGTCGCACCCCGATCGGGCACCGGCCCGCCGCCCGGCCGTGGTCACGGCGGCCGTGGCGCTGCTGGCGCTGATGGCGGTCGCCGCCCTCGCGTACGCCGCCGCCGGTGTGGCGACCCGGAACGGCACCGTCGACCGGTTCCGCGCCGCCGCGGCGGACACCTCGGCGCTCCCGGACCAGATCGACGGGACGGTCACCCTGCTGAGCGTGTCCACCGTGCTGACGGCGGTGGTGAGCCTGCTCGCGGGGCTGCTCCTCGCCGGTCTCGCCCTCGGCCTGCGCGCCGGCCGGGACGGCGCCCGCACCGCCACCTGGGTGGTCTCGGGGCTGGGGCTGATCGCCGGGTGCTGCGGGCTCGCGCTGCTGGTCGGGCAGCGCGCCACTCCGCTCGGGTCGGGCGAGGACGAGCGGCCGACGGCGGAACTCCTCGGCCTCCTCGCCGACGCCTACCCGTCCTGGTGGATTCCGCTGGGCGCGGGGCTTTCCGTCGGCCAGGTGCTCGGTTACCTTGTGGTAGCCGTGCTGCTGGCACTGCCGGCGGCGGGCGTCTGGTTCCGTCCGCGACCCGCGCCGTCCGCCCCGCACCACCCTCCGGCGTCGCCCGCGCCGCCACCCGTCCAGCCCCCGCACCAGCCGCCCGCGCCCCCGTACCCGCCGAGTGAGGACCGCCCGTGACGCTCGACCAGTCGGCCAGCGAGCGGTGGGCCCTGATCACCGGAGCGACCGCTGGCATCGGTGCCGCCTTCGCTCGCAGGCTGGCCGCCGACGGTTGGCACCTGGTGCTGGTGGCCCGGGACGCGGACCGGCTGGCCGCGACGGCCGCCGAGCTGACCGGGCGGCACGGCCGGGAGGTCGAGACGCTCCCGGCCGACCTGTCCACCGACGACGGTTGCGCGACGGTGGAGCGGCGCCTGGCCGAGGGCCCGCCGATCGAGTTGCTTGTCAACAACGCCGGGATCAGCCTGAACACCCCCTTCCTGCGCTCGTCCGCCGAGGACGAGGCGCGGCTGCTGCGGCTCAACGTGCACGCCGTGCTGCGGCTGACCCTCGCGGCCCTGCGTCCGATGACCGAGCGGCGCCGTGGGGCAGTGATAAATGTCTCTTCGGTGGCGGGGTTCGGCGTGGTCATGCCGGGGTCGACATACTCCGCCAGCAAGGCGTGGGTCACCAACTTCAGCGAGTCCGTCGGCCAGTCCGCCCGGCCCTTCGACGTGCGCGTGATGGCGCTCTGCCCCGGCTACACGCGTACGGAGTTCCACGAGCGCGCCGGCATCAACATGTCGAAGACGCCGGAGTGGATGTGGCTGCGGGCCGACGACGTGGTCGACGAAGCCCTGCGTGACCTGCGGAAAGGCAAGCTGGTCAGCGTTCCCGCGTGGAAGTACAAGCTCGCCGTGGTGGGGCTGCGGCACGCGCCCCGGCGGCTGCTGGAGGCGGTGTCCCGGGACACCCGGGGCCGGATCGGCCGCGACGGCGGCTGAGCGGCGGGTCGGGGGCGGCTCGCCCCGTCGACCTCCGTCGATCGTCCGATATGTCCGGCTGAACGGTCGCTCAGCGTAGCCGGCCATCGCCACCCGTCGGTCGCCCCCAGGGCTGATCCCGGTGGACCCCGCACACGACTCCCAGACTTGAGCAGTACCCTCTATCGGCATGGGGGACCACGACGACCTGCGTAAATTCATCACTGACCTGGCGGTGGTCCACGGCCGGGTGGTGCTCTCCTCAGGCCGCGAGGCCGACTGGTACGTCGATCTACGTCGCGTCACGCTCCATCACCAGGCCGCTCCGTTGGTGGGGCGCGTGATGCGTGACCTGACGGCCGACTGGGAGTACGACGCGGTGGGCGGGCTGACCCTTGGCGCCGACCCGGTGGCGCTGTCGATGGTGCACGCCGCGTCCGGGACCGACCGTCCGGTGGACGCGTTCGTGGTCCGCAAGGCGGGTAAGACGCACGGTCTCCAGCGTCGGATCGAAGGGCCGGACGTGGCCGGCCGGCGGGTGTTGGCGGTGGAGGACACTTCCACCACCGGGGGAAGTGTGTTGACGGCGGTCGAGGCCCTTCGCGAGGTCGGGGCCGAGATCGTGGGTGTGGCGGTTATTGTTGATCGAGGCGCCGGCGACGCGGTGCGAGCCGCCGGATTGCCGTATCGAGCGGCCTATACGTTGGCTGACCTCGGCCTTGTGGCGTAAAAGTCTGCCGATTCGGATCCGCCGATATGCAGGCGGATCGATGCTGCTGGTGGAAGGATGGAATACGTGGGAACTGCGTTGGCCGAAATGACTATGCCTCAGATCTCGCCGCTTGCCGGCGAGCCGATCGAACGTGCCGATGCCGAGCGTCTGGCGGGGGTCCTCAAGGCCCTCGCCGACCCCGCTCGACTTCGGCTGCTCAGCCTGATCCAGTCGGCGCCCGAGGGCGAGGCGTGCGTGTGCGACCTGACCGCACCCCTCGGCCTCTCGCAGCCGACGGTCAGTCACCACCTGCGTATCCTCACCGAGGCCGGCTTGCTGGAGCGGGAGAAGCGCGGTGTCTGGGCGTACTACCGGCTGGTGCCGACGGCGATCGCCACGATCGCCGATCTGCTGACCCCGCCGCGCAAGCGCGCCACCAAGAAGGCGCGCTGACCTTCACCGTTCGTCCGGTGCCATCCCCCACCGGGGGCGGCACCGGACGGCCGGTCGGTCAGTGCTTGCCGTAGTGCTCGCGGGTCTCCCGGATCGCCTCCTCGGCGGCGGCCCGTTCCTGGGCGGTGGTGCCACGCTTGGCGGCCATCCGCGCCCGCAGCAGCTCGACGGCGATCGGGACAACCGAGATCACCACGATGGCGATCAGGATCATCTCGATGTTCGCCTTGACGAACGGGATCTGGCCGAGGAAGTAGCCGAGCACGGTCACGCCCGTGCCCCAGAGCACGCCGCCGATCACGTTGTAGATCACGAACGTGCGGTAGTTCATCCGGCTGACCCCGGCAACGATCGGCGTGAACGTCCGCACGATCGGCACGAAGCGGGCCAGCACGATGGAGCGCGCGCCGTACTTCTCGAAGAACTCGTGCGCCTTGAGCACGTTCTCCTGCTTGAACAGCTTCGAGTTCGGCCGGCGGAACAGCGCCGGGCCGACCTTGCGGCCGAACGCGTACCCGACCTGGTCGCCGGCGATCGCCGCGATGGTGATGAGCAGGCAGACCAGCCACAGCGGGTAGGTGATGTACTTCCCGTCCGCGGTGAGCAGCCCCGCGGTGAACAGCAGCGAGTCGCCCGGCAGGAAGAACCCGATCAGCAGGCCGGACTCGGCGAAGACGATCACCAGGATGCCGATCAGCCCGAACGTCGAGATCAACACCTCTGGATCGAGCCAGCTCGGCCCCAGGGCCAGGGTGGTGGTGGGCGTCGGCACGAGGCGACCTCCGATGTATGCCGGTCGGTGATGGAACGTCCGTAGTCTAGGTGGCTGCCGGCCTGCCCGGTGCTCGACGTCACAGCGCGCGAGGCGGTGCCACCCCGGCCGGGCAGGCACATCCGGCACCGGGCCCCCGCCCGCCGCGCCGCCTCAGCGGGGTGCGACGACGAGCGTCTGCACCGCGCCGCCCACCGTGCCGTCGGCGTCGGCCAGCCGGCTCGACGCCACGCCCGAACCGTGCGGCCCGATGGTGGTGGCCGAGTCGAGCAGGAGCCACTCGCCGCGCGGCGGCCGGTGCAGGGTCACCGTCAGGTCGACGTTCACGAACAGCCACCGGGCCAGGTCCAGGCGGGCACTCACCCCGCTGCCCGAGTCCGCCACCAGCAGCGCCAGCTCCGCGGGGCCGACGGGCTCGCCGGGCAGCAAGGGGATCCGGGGCCGTACCCACACCCGGGCCGGGCCCGGCTCGACGAACGCGCCGGAGACGAAACGCCACTGCATGGCCGACAGGTAGCCGGCGGAGTGCGCGGCGGCCCAGTGCTCCGGCTCGGTGCCCGCGTCCGGCCCCGGCACCGGCGGCCCGTCGTCGGCCGTCGCGGGCGTCGGCTCGGCCGGGGCCAGGACGCGCCAGCCCCGGGCGTGCAGCACCTCCTGCCCGCCGGCCTCCGCGATCCCCTCCACCAGCGTGATCCGGCGGCCGGCCCGGACCGTACGGACCCGCAGCGTCAGCTCCGCCACCGGCACCGGGCGCAGGATGTCCACCGACACGCGGGTGAGGAGCTGGCCGTCGACCGGTTCGTGGCCGGCGAGCGTCCGGGCGAGCAGGGCCGACGGCGGGCCGGCGTGCTGGGCGGCCGGATCCCACGGGCCGGCGGTCGCCGGCGTCGACCCGAACCGACCACCGTCGGCCGGCTCGTAGAACGCCTCGTACGTCATGGCCGGCGACCATACCCGCAGGAACCGACAGCCGGCGCCCGGCGGTACGGGTGACGGCCGCCGTCGACCGCCGTCACCCGTCGCGCGTCGTCACAGCCGGGGGTCGACCGGCTCGGACTCGCAGGCCAGGATCGCGAAGACCAGCTCGTGCCGGCGCCACAGCGGAGCACCGGCGACCAGCGCGTCCAGCGCCGCCAGCCCCAGCCCGTGCTCGCGCAGCGCCAGCCCCCGCTTGCGCCCCAGCGACCGGCGGCGCAGCGCGGCCAGCTGCTCCGGCTCGTCGTAGCCCGGGCCGTAGATGATGCGCAGGTACTCCCGGCCCCGGCACTTGATGCCCGGCTGGAGCAGCGAGCCCCGCTCGGTGCGGGCGGCCGGGCCGGCGTACGGCTTCACCACCATGCCCTCGCCGCCGGCCGCCGTCAGCGCCAGCCACCACTCGGTGGCCGCCGCCTCGGCGGCCGGATCGGCCAGTTCGACGACCTGGCGGCGGGTCGGCGTGAAGAACTCCGGATCGGCGGCGCAGAGCCGGTCGGCCAGCCCGAGGTGCCAGCCGTGGTCCCGGTCGGCGTAGCTGGCCTTCGCACCGGCCAGCACCGCGAACGGGGCCAGGGTCACCCCGCGCAGCCCGTCGGTCGGCCCCACGTACGCCCGGTAGGCGTCCGAGTAGGCCAGGATCTCGTCGCGGCGACGGGCCATCCGGTCACGCAGCTCCGCCACGGGCAGCCCCCGCCCGGCAGCGGCCTCCAGCGCGGCCAGCGTCGCCGGCAGGGCGGCCCGGCCGGCGGCGCCGACCCCGGCGTACTGCTCGCGGATCAGGCCGCCCGCCTTCGCCGACCAGGGCAGCAGCTCGCAGTCGAGCAGCAGCCAGTCGGTGCCCAGCTCGTCCCAGAGTCCCGCCCCGCCGACCGCCGCGCGCACCCGGTCGAGCAGCTCGGTGTCGAGCGGCGCGCCGAAGAACGGGCGGCCGGTGCGGGTGTGCACCACCCCGCCACCCGGACCGAAGGGCCCGCCGTCGGGCTCCCGGCAGACCAGCACCACGGCCCGCGAGCCCATGTGCTTCTCCTCGCAGACCACCCGGTCCACGCCCGCCGCGCGGTAGTCGGCGAACGCCTGCGCCGGGTGCTCCAGGAAGCCGCCCGCCGTCGCCGTCGAGCAGGGCGCCATCGTCGGCGGCAGCCAGGCCAGCCAGCGCGGGTCGACCGCGAAGCGGCTCATCACCTCCAGCGCGGCGGCCGCGTTCTCCGCCGGCACGGTCAGCGACCCGTACGGGTGCTCGACGTGCCGCCGGCCGGTCACGTCGGTCAGCTCCAGCACCTGGTCGGGTCGGGCCGGCGCGGCGGCCAGCGGGCGGGTCGGGGCGTACCACTCCCGCTCCGCCGGCACCGAGACCAGCTCCTTCTCCGGGTAGCGCAGCGCGGTGAGCCGGCCGCCGAAGACGCAGCCGGTGTCGACGCAGATGGTGTTGTTCACCCACTCCGGGACGGCGGCCGGGGTGTGCCCGTAGACCACCATCGCCGAACCCCGGTACTCCCGCGCCCACGGGTAGCGCACCGGCATCCCGTACTCGTCGGTCTCGCCGGTGGTCTCGCCGTACAGCGCGAAGGAGCGCACCCGGCCCGACGCGCGGCCCTGGTACGCCTCCTTCAGCCCGGCGTGCGCGACCACCAGCCGGCCGCCGTCGAGCACGAAGTGGCTGGTCAGTCCGTCGATGAAGCCCGCCACCTCGGCCACGAAGGCGTCCGGCTCGGCCGCCAGCTGCTCCATCGTCTCGGCCAGCCCGTGGGTGAGCCGCACCTCGCGGCCGCGCAGCCGGCGCAGCAGCTTCTGCTCGTGGTTGCCGGGCACGCAGATCGCGTGCCCGGCGGCGACCATGCCCATCACCAGGCGGAGCACGCCGGGCGAGTCCGGGCCGCGGTCCACCAGGTCACCGACGAAGACGGCGGTACGCCCCGACGGGTGCGTCGCGTCCACCGGCCGGCCCCGCTCGTCGCGGCGCAGCTCCCAGCCGAGCCGGACGAGCAGCGTCTCCAGCTCGGCGCGGCAGCCGTGCACGTCCCCGACGATGTCGAACGGCCCGGTCAGCTCGCGCCGGTCGTTGAACAGCTTCTCGTAGCGGATCTCGGCGGCGTCGATCTCCTCGACGCCGCGCAGCACGTGCACCTTGCGGAAGCCCTCCCGGGCCAACAGCTTGTACGAGCGGCGCAGGTCGCGCTGCATCCGGGCGAGCACGTGCCGGTTGAAGGTGCGGTCGGCGCGGCTCTCGGTGCGTTCCCACGCCAGCGCCTCGGGCACGTCCAGCACGACGGCCACCGGCAGCACGTCGTGCTCGCGGGCCACCCGCACCAGGCCCGCCCGGGCGTGCGGCTGGAGGTTGGTCGCGTCGACCACCGTGAGCCGGCCCCGGCGCAGCCGCGTGGCGGCGACGTGGTGCAGCGCGTCGAAGGCGTCGGCGGAGGCGGACTGGTCGTTCTCGTCATCGGCGACCATCGCCCGGAACGTGTCCGAGGAGAGCACCTGGCTGGGCGCGAAGTGCCGGCGCGCGAAGGTGGACTTGCCGGAGCCGGAGACGCCGACGAGTGCGACCAGGGCCAGCTCGGGGATGTCGAGGGTGGTCACGGGTTCTCCTTCCGGGTCAGCACGACGAGCTGGGTGGGGGCGCCGACCTCGGGATCGTCGTCGCCGACCCCGCTGATCGCGGCGGTGTAGCCGTACGTGGTGGACACCCGGTCGACCCAGGCGGCGAACTCCGCGCGGGTCCACTCGAAGCGGTGGTCGGCGTGCCGGAACCGCCCGGCGGGCAGCCCCTCGTAGCGGACGTTGTACTCGGCGTTCGGCGTGGTCACCACGACGGTCGCCGAGTTGGCGTGACCGAGCACGGCGTCCTCCAGTGCCGGCAGCCGGGGCGGATCGACGTGCTCGATCACCTCCATCAGCACCGCCGCGTCGTACCCGCGCAGCCGGTCGTCCCGGTAGGTCAGCGCGGACTGCCAGAGCCGGATGCGGTCCCGCTGCCGCTCGGGCAGCCGGTCCAGCCGCAGCCGCCGGGCGGCCAGGGTCAGCGCGTGCGTGGACACGTCGGTGCCCACGATCTCGGTGAACCGGCGGTCGCCGACCAGCGCGGCGAGCAGGGCACCGCCGCCGCAGCCGAGATCCAGCACCCGGCTCGCACCCGCGCCGGCCAGCGCGCCGAGCACCGCCTCCCGCCGGCGCGCGGCCAGTGACGCCCGGCGGGCCGAGACCTGCCCGCCCTCCCCGGTCGCCCCGTCCGTGGTCGTGCCGTCCCCCGTCGCCTCGTTTTCGGTCGTCCCGTCGGCGGCGGGCTCGTCGGTCGGGTGCCGCTCGGCCAGGCGGGCCAGGGCCAGCCCGGCCAGCGCCCGCCGGTGCGCCAGGTAGCGGCGGGTGATCATGTCGCGCTCCGGGTGGTCGGCCAGCCAGCCCTCGCCCGCCCGCAGCAGCTTGTCGACCTCGTCCGGGGCGACCCAGTAGTGCTTGGCGTCGTCCAGCACCGGCAGCAGGACGTAGAGGTGGTTGAGCGCGTCGGCGACGCGCAGCGTGCCGGTCAGCGTCAGGTCGACGTACCGGCTGTCGCCCCACTCCGGGTGCCGCTCGTCGAGCGGGATCGGGGCGGCGGTCACCGCCCAGCCGAGCGGGCCGAACATCCGGACCGCCACGTCCGCGCCACCCCGGCAGCGCAGCACCGGCACCCGCACCTCCAGCGGGATCGGCGTACGGGCCAGCTCGGGGCGCTCGCGGGACTCGCCGCGCAGGGCCGAGCGGTACACCTTGGACAGCGCGGAGGAGAGCAGGCTGGACGCCGCGTAGGGCCGGTCGTTGACGTACCGCCCGAGGGTGAAGCTGTCCGGGGTCGGCGCCTGCTGCCGGCCGCGGCCCCGCGCGCCGGCCAGCCGAAGCGGGTCGACGTCGAGCAGCAGGGCGGCGGTGCAACGCTGCTCGTCCGCCTCCGGGTAGAACACGTGCGCGGTGCCGACCGGCACGTCGAAGGCGTGCGCGCGGTCGGGGTGCTTGATCAGCAGGTGTCCGAGGTCGGTGGCCGGGCGGTGCGTGGTGGTCAGGGTGAGCAGCACGCGCCCAATGGTGTCAGTCGCATCGATCTTGCGTCGTCCCGTTTTTGGTTGCTCGTGGGTCGGTGGGATTCGGGGGGGTCCGTGGGTGGGGTTTCCGGGGGAGCCCCGCCCGCTCCGGGCGGTCAGGCTTGATCCCTGCGCGGGCGGGGCTCCCCCGGAAACCCGTCGTGGTTGCGGTTCGTCCGACCGCTCGGGCGGGGGCGCGTGCCGTCGGTTGGGGTGTCTGTGGGGGGCGTGTGCCGTCGGGGTGGGCGTCTGGGGGCGTGGCGTCGGGGTGGGTGGTTGCGGGTGGGGTGGGGTGGGGTGGAAATGGTGGTGCCCCGCCGACCAGTGGTCGGCGGGGCACCGGGGGTGCGGGTGGGTCAGGCGACGAAGTGGGTCTTGCGGCGCTTGGTGACCACGTAGCCGCCGACGCCGGCGACGAGCAGCAGCCCGCCGATGCCGGCGATCAGGCCGGTGGACTCACCGGTGATCGGCAGCGTGCCGCCGTCACCGTCACCGCCTCCGCTGCCGCCGCCGGACGCGTTCACGATGAGCTTCGCCTTGTCGTTGGCGGGCTTCAGGTCCTCGTAGAAGCCCCCGTCGCACTGGCACGGGATGTTGATGTCGACGGCGCCCGTCGCGTTGGCGACGACCTTGTCGATCCGGAGCCCGAACTCGAAGGTCTCCGCGTCGCCGGCCTTGAGGAGCGGCTGGGCGTAGCAGAAGTAGGTGCGGGCGCCCGGCTCGCCCGGCTCGCCCCGGTCCTCGCCCTTCACGGGCATGCACTCGTCGGGGGCGTCGACCACGGTGGCGCCCTCGGGAATCGCGACCTCCATGTAGGTCACGGAGGACCCGCCGCGCTGGTAGTCGAGGGTGGCGGGACCGTTGTTGCGGAAACCGACGGTCGCGGTGACCCGCTCGCCCGCCTTCCCCGTCACCGAGTCGCCGACGGCTTCGAGGTCGGTGCCGTTCTTGCCGGTGGCGGTGACCACCATGCTCGACCAGTTGTTCTCCGGGTTGATGTCGACCTGGGACGAGCGGGCCCGGACGTTCGGGGCCGAGAGGCTCAGGGCCGCACCGTCGCCGGGATCGCCGACCGAGTAGCCGTTGTCGGTGAGGTACTTGCTGAAGTCCTCGAACTCGGCGACGGTCATCCAGTTGTAGTAGCCGTAGTCCCTGCCCGGGGCGTAGGTGTCGGCGCCCAGCTGGTACGCCAGCGAACCCGAGTGGACGGCCCCCGGGGCCACGTCGTCCGAGAAGCGGCAGGTGCGGAGGTAGTCGCCCTCGTAGGTGCAGTTGCTGTGCCGCTTGTCGGGGCGGATGGCGTGGTCGTTGTCGAAGACGGCGACGGCACCCTTGGCGGTGGTCTGACCCGCGTTGCCGAGCACGATCGGGGCGGTGAACCGGCTGCCCGGCGCCGCCGAGACCTTCACCTCCGGACCACCGGCCAGGTCGACGCCCTCACCGACGCGGATCTGCGACGTGTGGCTCGTCGGCGCCAGGCCGTCGGCGCTCACCGTGACCTTGACCTTGCCGGTGTCACCGTCCTTCGCCTCCGCCGTGGGTACGACGGCCACGTTGAAGTAGCCGGAGGCCCAGTCGTACAGGTCGTGCTCGAAGGGGTCCGTGCACACCAGGACGCCCGTCTCCGGCGACGTGCACTCGGAATCGAAGTCCGACTTGATCTGCACCTTGTCCGCGAAGTCGCGGTAGTCGAACCGGGCCGTCAGGCCGAACACGGTGACGGGCTCGGAGGCGAACATGAGGGGCGATTCGTACTTGCCCTCGGATCCCGCCGCGACGGTCAGGTCGCTGAAGTAGACGCCGAGCTCGACGTCGGTGTCCTCGGCGGCGGCGGGGGAGGCGGAGGCGGCGACGAGCGCGCCTGCGACGCCCAGCCCGGCCAGCCAGCGCCGAGTGGAGTGCTTGAGCATGTGGGGGGTTCCTCCCGTGGGAATGCCAGGAGTGGCCAGCGGATCTTAAGGACTCCTTAAGAACCGCCGCTGCCCGGTCGGCCCCCGGCGGGCAAACATCGACCGAACGGCTGACCAGGATCGCCGCAACGTTCCGGCCGCCCGCATCCGTCATCAGGAGCAGGAGTCCGGGAGGTGCAGTGACGTACGAGGAGTTCGCCGACTCACGGCTGGCCGCGCTGCTGCGGTACGCGGTCATGCTGACCGGCGACCCGCACCAGGCGCAGGACCTGGTGCAGGACACCATGGTCCGGGTCCAGCTCAACTGGCGCCGGGTGGCCCGCGCCGACTCGCCCGAGCGCTACGTCCGCCGGATGCTGACCAACCAGTACGTCGACTGGCGGCGGGGCTCCTGGATGCGCCGGGTGCTGCTGCGCGCCGAGCCCGACGACGCGGTGCCGGCGCCGGCCGACCACGCCCAGCACGCCGTGGAGCGGGACCAGATCTGGTCCTGGCTGTCCCGGCTGCCGCGCCGGCAGCGGGCCACGCTGGTGCTGCGCTACTACGAGGACCTGCCCGACGCGGAGATCGCCGACATCCTCGGCTGCGCCGTCGGGACGGTCCGCTCGTCCATCTCCCGAGCCCTGGCCACGCTGCGCGCCGAATACGTGGAGGCCCGATCGTGATCGAGGACGACCTGCGTGCCGCCTTCGCCCGGCACGAGACCCTGACGCCGCCCGCCGGCCCGCTGCGGTCCGCCATCGACCGGCTCGCGGCTGCCCGCCGCCGTCGCCGGCTGCGGCTCCGGGCCGGCGGTGTCGCGCTGGCCCTGCTCGGCGTACTCGGGATCGGGGTGCCACAGCTCACGCCGGACCGGGGCGCCGAGAACGCCACCCTGCTCGCCGAGCCTGCCCGGCCGGCACCGACCGGCGCGCTGAACATCCTGCTGCTCGGCGCGGACGGCTCGGCGAAGGCCCCCGCCCGGATGGCGGACTCGATCCTGCTGGTGCACATCCCGGCGGACCGCAGCCGGCCGTACCTCGTCTCGCTGCCCCGCGACCTGGCGGTGCCGATTCCCGGGCACGGGACCGACAAGCTCAGCAGCGCCTTCCTGCACGGCGCCGGCGACGGCCGGCCCGACCTCGGGCGCGGCTACGAGCTGACCCGCCGGACGGTCGCCGACCTGACCGGCGTACGCGTCGACGCCGGCGCGGTGCTCACCTACCCGGTGTTGCGCCGGCTCACCGACGAGGTCCGCGGGGTGGAGGTCTGCCTGCCGCGCGAGGTGCGCTCCGTCCACACGAAGCGGGTCTTCCCGACCGGCTGCCAACGGCTCGACGGCGCCGCCTCGGTCGACCTGCTGCGGCAGCGGCGGGAACTGCCCGAGGGCGGGCTCGACCGGGACCGGCACGCGCAGCTCTTCGCCGCCGGGCTGATCCGCCGGGCCGGCGAACAGGAGGTGCTGACCAACCCCGTCAGACTCCTCGCGCTGGTCGACATCGTCGGCGCGGACCTGGTGGCGGGCGGCGACGGCACGCCTCTCGTGGACCTGCTGCGGGTGCTTCCGGATCTGAGGTCCGTCGACCCGGTCGGGCTCAGTCTCCCGGTCGGGCCGCCGGAGGGCCCCGGCTGGCGGCTGTCACCGGACCCGGAGGAAGCCCCGGGGTTCCTCGCGGCGCTGCGGGAGGACCGGCTGGCGCAGTGGGCGGCGCGGCATCCGGAACGGGTCAACCGCACCCGCTGACGCGCGGGCCGGACGCCACCGGGGTCGTCCGGCGGCGTCCGGCCCGCGTACGGCTCAGCGGTAGTCGTCCTCGTCGGCGGCGACCACCCGCGCCTGCTCCATCGCGTCCCAGTCGTCGACCTCCAGGCCACGGTGTGGCTCGGCGTCGGCGTCGCCGGGGTCGATCGCCGCGGCCTGCTCGATCGCGTCGGCCGGCTCCGCCTCCATGTCGCGTTCCTCGGGGCTGAGGTGGTCGCTGGGTGCGAAGTCCTCTTCGGGCTGACCCATATCAGTCCCTCCCGGGATCTCAGCGGACAGTTCCCCACACACCGTACGGGTTGCGCCCGCCCGCCGCTCGGAAGCCGAGTCGACCGAATCGACCCACCGGCCGCCGCCCCCGGTGCCAGGATGGGACGGTGGGCTTCCTGATCCGGTCGGCGGCCACCGCCGTCGCGCGGCCGCGTCCCGGGGTGCCGTCGTGCTGGCCGTCGCGACCTGGCTGATCGGCGTCTTCCGTGCCCGACAGGTGGGAGGGGCGGCGGGGCGGTGGCCAGGGACCGGGCGCGTACCGGGTCGGTTGTGCCGGCACCGGTCTTCTACGGGATACTGCCGACGGTGGACAGCGCGGTCCGGCGCACCCAGGGACAACAGCGGCCGGTGACGGCCGACAGCGGTAAGTAAGGAGCGTTCGACATGCCCATCGCTTCCCCCGAGACCTACGCGGAGATGCTGGACCGCGCCAAGGCCGGCCGGTACGCGTACCCCGCGATCAACGTGACGTCCTCGCAGACCCTGAACGCGGCGCTGAAGGGCTTCGCCGACGCGGAGAGCGACGGCATCATCCAGGTCTCGACCGGTGGCGCGGAATACCTCTCCGGCCCCTCCGTCAAGGACATGGTCACCGGCGCGGTGGCGTTCGCCGCGTACGCGCACGAGGTGGCCAAGAAGTACCCGGTCAACATCGCCCTGCACACCGACCACTGCCCGCAGGAGAAGCTGGACAAGTTCGTCCGGCCGCTCATGCAGATCTCGAAGGAGCGGGTGGCCGCCGGCCAGGAGCCGCTGTTCCAGTCGCACATGTGGGACGGCTCGGCCGTGCCGGTGGCGGAGAACCTGCAGATCGCGGCCGAGCTGCTCGACCGGGCCGCCGAGGCCAAGATCGTCCTCGAGATCGAGGTCGGCGTGGTCGGCGGCGAGGAGGACGGCGTCGAGAACGCCATCAACGACAAGCTCTACACCACCGTCGAGGACGGCCTGGCCATGGTCGAGGCGCTCGGCCTGGGCGAGAAGGGCCGCTACATGGCGGCGCTGACCTTCGGCAACGTGCACGGCGTCTACAAGCCGGGCAACGTCAAGCTCCGCCCCGAGATCCTCAACCAGATCCAGGAGGCGGTCGGCGCCAAGTACGGCAAGGAGAAGCCGCTCAGCCTGGTCTTCCACGGCGGCTCCGGCTCGCTGCTGTCCGAGATCCGCGAGGCGCTGGACTACGGCGTGGTGAAGATGAACATCGACACCGACACCCAGTACACCTTCACCCGGCCCGTCGCGGACCACATGCTCCGCAACTACGACGGCGTGCTCAAGGTGGACGGCGAGGTCGGCAACAAGAAGCAGTACGACCCGCGGGTCTGGGGCAAGGCCGCCGAGGCCGGCATGGCCGCCCGCGTGGCGGAGGCCTGCGAGCACCTGCGCTCGACCGGCACCACGCTGGCCAAGTGACGCGCTGAGCGGCCTCCACGCAGCACAGTGACGCGCTGACGCGTACCGCCGACGGCCGGCTCCCCACCAGGGGGCCGGCCGTCGCTGTCGTTGGGAAGGGCACCTTGCACATCGGAATGCGACAGGAAGGTGCCCTTCCTAACTGGCGGTGAGCACCCGGACCGCCTCGTGGACGTCGTCGGTGAGGTGCACGGAGGACGACAGGTCGCCGAACGGTGAGGCGCCCAGCAGCGGCCGCAGCAGCGACTCCACCGGAAGCTCGTCCGTCCAGTACGCGCGGTCCAGGAAGACGTACGCGCCGCTGGCCCCGTCGGTGCCGTAGTAGGTCTTCGTGGCGGCCTGGAACACCTCCTGCACGGTGCCCGCCCGGCCGGGGGCGAAGACGATCCCGCCCCGGGCCAGCCGCAGGATGGTGTCCTCGCGGATGGCGTTGGAGAAGTACTTGGCGATCCGCCCCGCGAACAGGTTCGCCGGCTCGTGCCCGTACAGCCAGGTCGGGATGGCCAGCCCGCCGGCGCGCGCCCAGTCCACGTCCCCGGCGGCCAGCGCTGCCGAGTCGGCGCGGGACACGCTGCCGGTGTCGGCGTCCCGGGGCCGGGGCGGCACCACCGGCTGGCCGTAGCGCTCCCGGACCAGCAGCGCCGCCGCCGTGTAGCGGTCGTGGTCGGTGAAGTCCGGCGCCCCGGCCAGCAGGTCGATCGCGGCGTCCAGGTCCTCGACCGGCCGCAGCGCGAGGTGGGCGCCGAGGTTGGCGGCCTCCATCACCCCGGGGCCGCCGCCGGTCACCACCAGCCGGTCGGCCCGCGCCAGCTCCCAGCCCAGCACCGCCGCCATCCGGTACGGCGCGCTGCCGCGCGGCACCGCGTGCCCGCCCATGATGCCGACCACCGACTGCGGCCCGTGGGTGGCCAGCCAGGCGCGGGTGGCGTCGGCCAGCGCGTTGTCCACGCCGTGGTCGTGCAGCCGCTGACCGAGCGCCTCCCGGACGTCCGGCAGCGCCCCGCCGTGCGCCCGGAAGTGCTCGTAGACGCGGGTGTCGTACATCCCGGCGAACCCGCCCTCGGCGAACCCGGCGGCCAGCTCCTCCGGGGTGTAGAGGTGGGACGGCTGGGTCGGGTAGGGCAGCCCGGAGAACGGCGGCACCACGTTCGCGCCGCGCCGGACCAGGTCGGCGCCGACCTCCCGGGAGGCGAAGCGGCAGCCCACGAAGAGGGTGCCGGTCACCTCGACGGCGGTGAGGTCGGGGACGGGATCGAGGTCGAGCCGTAGCCCCTGCACGGTCAGCCCGACGAGGCTGCCGGTGGTCAGCCGCCGGTCGAACTCGGCGCGGGTCTCGATCTCGTCGGTGCAGGTGTGCGGCTCGATGACGTCCGCGGGAGGTGGGGTCGGCACCCTGGCCATCCTGCCCCGCCGGGTCAACAGGCCAAACCTGGGAGCCCTCCGCGCTCCGGCGGCCCTGCCGCCGGAGGCCGCCCGATCCGCGCGGCCCGCACCCGCGCTGGACCGACGGAAGCCCGGCGGCCGTGACCACCGGGCTTCCGCGGTACCGGGTCCTGGGGAGGCTCCCGACCAATAGTTGTAGTCGAAAGCATCTGCCCGGGGCATGGGCCGCAGGCGTGACCAACTCCTCAGCCGTTCAGCCAGGCGGCTCGCCCAACCCCCTCGCGCGCCCCGGGGCGAAGCGGGTTGAATGGGGCGATGCAGAACCTGTTGCCGGAACCACCGGCCACTCTCCTCCCCGCGCACGACGAGGCCGACGCCGCCCTGGCCGCCGCCGAGCAGGCCGGCAGCGACGAGGCGTACGCCCAGGTGGCGGCGCGCTTCCCGACCTACAGCGCCGGCTGGGGTGCGCTGGCCGCGCGCGCTTTCGCCGCCGGCCAGGTCATCCCGGCGTACGCCTACGCGCGCACCGGCTACCACCGGGGCCTGGACCAGCTGCGCCGCAGCGGCTGGAAGGGATTCGGTCCGGTGCCGTGGTCGCACGAGCCGAACCAGGGCTTCCTGCGCTGCCTCTACGTGCTGTCCCGGGCCGCCGACGAGATCGGCGAGGCGGACGAGGCGGCCCGCTGCGCCCAGTTCCTCCGCGACTGCGACCCGGCCGCCGCGGACGCGCTCGCGAGCAACTGACGTCCGAGTCGACGGCCGGCGCGACGTCAGTCCCGCCGGCCGTCGGCTCGTCCAAGTCCACCGTCCCGCCGCGCCCGGCGAGGGCCTACAGCCCCTCCGCGACGGCGGCGGCGATCTTCAGCCAGGCGTCCCGGGCGGCCGCGGAGAGCCCCCCGTAGCGGATCGGCTCGCCGGTGTCGATGAGCCGCTCGTACGGCGCGAGCAGCACCGCCCGGGTGCGTGCCGCGAAGTGCTCCTGGATCGCCGGCAGGTCGATCTCCTTGCGCGACGGCGGCATGGAGACCACGGTGACCGCCTGCCGTACCAGCCGCTGCCGGCCGCTCTGCTCCAGGTGGTCCAGCATCCGGGCGGCCGTCTCCGCCGAGTCGTTGCGGGCCGACATGGTCACCACCAACTGGTCGGTGGCGTCCATGGCGGCCTGCCAGTTCTGGGCCCGGACGTTGTTGCCCGTGTCCACGAAGATCAACTTGTAGAACCGGCTGACCACCTCGCGGATCTCGGCGAAGGCGGCGGCGGTGAGCATCTCGCCACCCGTGGCCGACTCGTCCGAGGCCAGGACGTCGAACATCCCCTCGCCCTGCGAGCGGACGTACTGCGACAGGTCGCCCACCCGCCCGTGCGCGCCCTGGAACTGGCCCAGGTCCCGCAGCATGTCCCGCACCGTACGGGAGTGGAAGTCCTGCTGGGCGCGCATCCCGAGGGTGCCCTGGGTCTCGTTGTTGTCCCAGGCCAGCACGTAGCCGCCGCGCTTCTGGCCGAACGTCATCGCCAGCAGCAGGATGGCCACCGTCTTACCGGCCCCGCCCTTCGGGTTCACCACGGTCACCTGGCGCAGCCCGCCGAAGTTGCGGCGTACCGTCTCGATGTCCCGCCGCATCTCCTGCTCGTGCCGCCCGGGCGGCAGCCGCAGCCCCATCCGGTTGGCCACCGCCCGTACGCCCATCGTGGCCACCGGGTCGGCGGGCCGGACCTGCCGCCGGCGCGCGAAGTCCTCGGCCGTCGGCGGGTCGGTGATCGCCGGACGCCAGTTCGGGTCGGGCTGTGCCGGCGGCACCGCGACGACCCCCTCGGCCGGCTGGTACGCCTGCTGCGGAGCCGGGGCGTGGCCCCCCGGGGCGGCCTGCTGCCAGGGCGGCGGATACCAGCCGGGCGGGTACGGCCCGGGCGGCGTCGCGCCCTGCTGCGGTGGGTACGGCCCCGGCGGACCGGCCTGCTGCGCCGGGTAGGGACCGCCCTGCTGCGGCGGGTAGGGCCCGGGCGGCGCGGACTGCTGTGCCGCCGGGTCGGCCCCGAAGTCCTGCTGTGCCGCCGGGCCGGCCCCGAAGCTCTGTTGCGGGGTCGCCGGGTCGCGCCCGAGGTCCGGCGCGAGGTTCGGCGTGGGGCCGACCGGCACGCCCTGCCCAGCCGCATCGCGCGGGAACGGCACCTGGGGCGCACCCGCCTGGGGCGGGGCCTGCCGGAGTGGGCCCTGGCCGGCCGGACCCGGTGGAGGGAGGACCTGGTCGGCCGGGCCTGGCTGGGCCGGTTGCTGGTGGTGGAGAGTCGGTCGGAGCGTGGCGCCCTGGTGCGTGGGCGCGGATTCGGTCGCGCCGGGTCCCGGTCCGGGCTCGACGGCCGCCGTGGCGGGCCGCTGCGGCGGCTGTGCCCACGGCGACTCGGCCGGCATCCGCACCCCGCTGCCGTTGGCCTGGCCGCCCCCCGGCGCCGCCCCGCCGGGACGCCCGTTAGCGGGACCGCCGGCACCGTCATTCGCGGCGCTACCGGCACCCCCGTGCGTCGGGCCGCCGGCACTCCCGTTCGTCGAACCGCCGGCACTGCCGTTCGTAGGGCCGCCGGCACCGTCATCCGCCGGGCCGCCGGCACTGCCGTTGGTCGGGCCGCCGGCACCGTCATCCGGCGGCCCGCCGGCACTGCCCTCCGTCGGGACGCCGCTACTCCCATTCGCAGGGCTGCTGATGATGCTCCCGTTCGCCGGGCCGCCGGTCCCGTTCCCGCCCGTAGTCGGCGAGCCGGCCGTCGGGGCGTCGCCGGTCCGCTGGAGGCCGTCAGCCCCGGCGGATCCGCCGGGGCCGGGCGCCGTGTCGCGGGGCGACGGCCGGCCACCAGGGAAGACGTCCGGCGAGGCAGCGTCCTGCCGCTTGGCGAACCCCTGGGCCGGCTCGCCCGGACCGCTGGGACGGGTCGAGGTGGCCGGTGCCGTGTCGGTCCGGGCGGTGCCCACGGGCTGCGGGGACGCCACCGGAACGGGTACGGCCGGCTGGTCGAGGCTGAATGGCATGTCGAGGTCGACCGGGGCGGGCCCGGTCTGCGGAGCCCGAGGAACCGGTACGCCGCCTCCGGCGGCCACCGACTGACCTCTGCCCGCCCCGACCGCCATGCGGTCGCCGGCAGGGCCGGTGGCAGGCGCGCCGACCGCGCCGAGGCCCGGGGCCGGGCTCGGGCCCAGACCCGGGCCTGCGGTCGGCCTCGGGCCTGCGGTCGGGCTCGGGCCTGCGGTCGGGCTCGGGCCTGCGGTCGGGCTCGGGCCTGCGGTCGGGCTCGGCGGGACCGTCGGGCCTGTGGAAGCGTTCGGGGTGGCCGCTGTGGGTTGCGCGGCGGGCGTCGGCGGTGCCCAGGCCGAGGCGTCCGGCCCCCATCCCGACGCCGTGGCCGGTGGGGGACCAGAGGCCTCGACCGGTACATGGGCCGACACCCCGGTCATTGGATGGCCCAAGGCGGCGGCATGCGGAGGCCCAAGAGCCCCGGCCGGTGGAGGCCCCGGAACTGCGGTTGACGGAGGCCCTGGGATCGCGGCCGGTGGAGGCCCCGGAACTGCGGTGGGTGAGGGCCCCGGGACTGCGGCCGGGGGGTGGCCCGGAAATGCGGGTGGTGGCGACGCCCAGCCGGGGTTCGCGCCCTGCGGGGCGGTCGCCCCCGCGTCGGGGAGCGGCACCCCGTGCAGGGACGGGTAGTCGGCCGGCGAGGGCGGGTGACCCGGCCGGCCCTGGGGCGGTACGGGGGACGGGGGCGCGGCGGTCGACGCCCAGGGCGGTGTGTCGGTGCCGTCGATCTGCTCCGGCGGCCAGAGTGGTTCGATGTCCCGCTCCGGCATCGGCTGCTGGCCGGGCCCGTGGACCCGGTCGACGTTCTCGTCCACCACGGTTCCTCCCCATTCCTCCTGCCGAGGATAGGCCCAGTGACCGCGCCGGGTCGGCCGTCGCGGGCCGGCCGCGTCGGTCGCGTCGGGGACGCCGAGGTCAGCCCGCCCAGACCGCCCAGGCGCCCGGCTCGGTCCACCAGGACCGCTTCCGGCTCAGCTCGCCCTCGGCACCGTCGTCGAGGAACGGGACCTTCCCCTCGCGGGGCAGCACGGCCACGGCCCGCCCCCGGGCGCGTCGTACCTCCAGCCGGACCCGCTTCCTGCCCAGCGCCGAGCGGGTCACCACGGGAACGGCGACCGCCACCTCGACCAGCCCGTCCGTCGGGTCCGGGTCGCCGAGCAGGGCCACGTCGTCGAGCCGGGCGTACCCGCCCGCGTTGCCGATCGCGCAGGCCAGCAGCGGATCGTCGCCGTTCGAGAGCACGGCGTCGTCCACCTCCACCCGCCCGCGCCAGTGCAGCGGCCGGCCGCTGTCGTCGGCGGCGCCGAGGAGCGCGCCGTCCAGGGTCACCGAGCCGCCGTCGTTGCGCAGCAGGTCGAGCCGGCGGGGCGTGCCGTCCAGCACCGCGGCGGCCACCGCCGCCGGGTCGCGGGGCAGCCCGAGCTGCGCCGCCAGGTCACGGTGCGTCGTGCTCCCTGCCGGATCGAGCGGGAGTACGCCGATCGGCGGCAGGTCCGGCACCGTCCGGTTGCCGGGCAGGTCGTCGGGACGGCGGCTGGGCGGTGGGGCGTACCGCCGGACGAGCCGGCGCACGACGGCGCGCAACTGGGCGTCGCTGGCGGCAGCGACCACGAGCCGGGCCTTGGAGTCCGGGTCGGGCCAGGTGAGGCCGTCCGGGCGGGGCGGGCCGTCGAACCGGGCCAGCACCTGGTCGATCTCGGCGTCGGAGCGGGCGGTGACCGTCTCGACGCGGGCGCCCCGGGCGGTGAGCGCGTCCGCGCAGGCCAGCACCGGCACCCGCGGGGTGTCGCAGCGCCCGTCGGCTGTCGCGTCACCGGCCGCGCAGGCGTCGGCCGTCGCGCCACCGGCGGGGGCGCAAGCGTCGTGCGTCGCGCCGCTGGCCGGGGCGTCGGCCGTCGTGCCGCTGGCTGTCGTGCCGCTGGCCGGGGCGCCGGCCGTCGTGCCGCTGGCGGGGGCGTCGGCGTCGGTCGTCGTGCCGTCGGACGCGCCGGCGGCGGTCGGGCCGGCCCCCTCCTGAGGCGCCGCGCCGCAGCAGCCGCCGCTGCCGCAGGCCCCGCCGGACGCGTCGCGGTCCGAGCCGAGGGTGAGCAGCACCACGTCGTACACCGAAAGGCCTCCTGCCTCCCGACGCGACCCCTGCCGGCCGCGCCGCCACTACTTGTTAGCCTGACACCCCGGGCTCGCTGACCGGTCGCCACCTGGCACCCGAGCCTTCTGGAGGCGAAGAGATGCCAGCGATCGTGCTCCTCGGTGCCCAGTGGGGCGACGAGGGCAAGGGCAAGGTTACCGACCTGCTGGGTGGGCGGGTCGACTACGTCGTGCGCTACTCCGGCGGCAACAACGCCGGCCACACGGTGATCACGCCGGACGGCCAGAAGTACGCGCTGCACCTGATGCCGTCGGGTGCGCTCTCCCCGAGCGCGATGATCGTCATCGGTAACGGTGTCGTGGTCGACCCGAAGGTGCTGCTGGCCGAGATCGACGGGCTCGCCGAGCGCGGTGTCGACGTCAGCCGCCTGCGGATCTCCGGCGACGCGCACCTGATCATGCCGCACCACCGGGCCCTCGACCGGGTCGTCGAGCGCTACCTCGGCAGCTCCCGCATCGGCACCACCGGCCGGGGCATCGGCCCCGCGTACGGGGACAAGGTCGCCCGGATGGGCATCCGGCTGCAGGACCTGCTCGACCCGGGCATCCTGCGCAAGAAGCTGGAACTGGCGCTGCGCGAGAAGAACCAGCTCCTGTTCAAGATCTACAACCGCAAGGCGATCGACGTCGAGGAGACCGTCGAGGAATACCTGCGGTACGCGGAGCGGCTCAAGCCGTACATCGCCGAGACCCGGGTCATGCTCTGGGACGCGCTGGACCGCGGCGAGACGGTCCTGCTGGAGGGCGCCCAGGCCACCATGCTCGACATGGACCACGGCACGTACCCCTTCGTGACCTCGTCGAACCCGACGGCCGGCGGGGCCTGCGTGGGCGCCGGCATCCCGCCGACGGCGATCAGCAAGGTGATCGCGGTCAGCAAGGCGTACACGACGCGCGTCGGCAGCGGGCCGTTCCCGACGGAGCTGTTCGACGACAACGGGCAGCACCTGCGCAAGATCGGCCACGAGTACGGCACCACCACCGGCCGGGAGCGGCGCTGCGGCTGGTTCGACGCCGTCGTGGCCCGGTACGCGTGCCGCCTCAACGGCGTCACCGACCTGGTGGTCACCAAGCTGGACGTGCTCACCGGCCTGCCGAAGGTGCCGATCTGCGTCGGGTACGAGATCAACGGCGAGCGCTTCGACGACATGCCGATGACCCAGACCGACTTCCACCACGCGACTCCGATCTACGAGGAGCTCGACGGCTGGTGGGAGGACATCACCAAGGCGAGGACCGAGGACGAGCTCCCGGAGAACGCCCGCCGCTACGTCGCCCGCATCGAGGAACTCTGCGGCACCAGGGTGAGCGTCGTCGGCGTGGGCCCGGGCCGCGAAGAAAACGTCCTCCGCCACCCCCTCCTCCCCTAACCACCCCACCCCACCCACCCCACCCGTCCCGTCCCGGCTCCCCGGGGCCCCTGCGCGGTGATCATGAGGTTGGCGGCGAAGTTGATCGCTATCAGTGCCGCTAACCTCATGATCGACTCGGCGGGGGCGGGTGGGGGAAGGGCAGGTTTTCCACAGGGTGGGGGTGGTTGTCCACAGGGGGAGCGTGGGGCGGATGGATTGGTCCATGGTGGTCAGCCATGGACCGTTCGGGGAAGTTGCGGCGGATCGCCGGTGGGCAGGACGGGTTGGTCACCCGGGGCCAGGCCATGAGTGTCGGATTCGGCCGGCACGAGATCGACAACCTGGTCGCGTTCGGCCGTTGGCGTCGCGTGGCGCGGGCCGTCTATCTGACTGACGGCGGGGCAGTCGAGGAGGCGTCCCGACGGCAACTGGTCCGCGCGGCCCTGCTGTCACTGGGGCCCGGGCGCACGCGGTGCTGGGAACGGCCGCCGAGCTTCACGGCATCGCCGGTCTTCCGCCCAGTGACGAGATCCACGCGGCGCTGCCCGGCACCTCCGCGAGGCTGGCGCGGGTTCGGGAACCCGGTCTCGTGGTCCATCAGATCGAGCACCCGGCGGCCTCGGTCGTCCGCATCGGCGGTATGCCCGCCACGAGCCCGCTCTGCACCGTGACGGAGGTGATCCGTCGCGTCGGCCGGTATCCGGCGGTCTCGGTCCTGGACTCGGCGCTGAACCGTCGTCTGATCACCGAGGCTGACCTGCTGGCCATTCCGCGCCTGGTCAGAGGCCTGCGGGGAGCCGTGGCCGCGCGCCGTCACCTGGCCGAGGCGGACGGCCGGGCGCAGTCCCCGCTGGAGACCCGCACCCGGCTCCGTTGCGTCGACGGGAAGGTCCCGCCGGATGTCCTCCAGGTGGCGGTGCGGGACGGCGACGGCCATCTGCTCGGGGTCGGCGACCTCGGCTGGCGAGGACCGAAGGTGATCGCCGAGGCCGACGGCCGAGGACCCCACGGCACTCCCTTGGCGGCCTTCGCCGACCGGCGCAGGCAGAACCGCCTGGTCAACGCGGGCTGGACCGTCCTCCGCTTCACCTGGGCCGACACCCTCCACCCCGACTACATCCCCTGGACCGTCCGCGAGGCCATCGCAGCCGCGGCACGGCGCCGTCGATCATGAGGTTGGCGGCGAAGTCGATCGCCATCAGCGCCGTCAACCTCATGATCAACGGTGTGGGGGGTGGGGGTCAGTAGGATGCCGGGTGTGCGGGTTCTTCTTCTTGGTGGTGGGGGGCGGGAGCATGCGCTCGCGCTGGGCCTCGCTGGTGATCCGTCCGTCGAGCAGTTGATTGCGGCGCCGGGCAACCCTGGCATCGCTTCGCTCGCCGAGCTGCGGGCGGTGGATCCGTGCGATCCGGCGGGTGTTGCCGCGCTGGCGGTGGAGGCCGGGGTCGACCTGGTGGTGATCGGGCCGGAGGCGCCGTTGGTGGCCGGGGTCGCCGACGCCGTACGCGCCAAGGGGATCCCCGCGTTCGGGCCGTCCGCCGAGGCGGCCCGGCTGGAGGGCTCGAAGACGTTCGCCAAGGACGTGATGACCGCCGCCGGCGTGCCGACCGCCCGCGCGTACACCTGCGCCGACGCGGAGAGCACCGGCAGGGCGCTGGACGAGTTCGGCGCGCCGTACGTGGTGAAGAACGACGGGCTCGCTGCCGGCAAGGGTGTCGTGGTGACCGACGACCGCGCCGCCGCGCTGCGGCACGCCGAGGAGTGCGGCCGGGTCGTCGTCGAGGAATACCTGTCCGGCCCGGAGGTCTCCCTCTTCGTGGTCACCGACGGCGAGGCGGCGGTGCCGCTGCTGCCGGCGCAGGACTTCAAGCGGGTCGGCGACGGCGACACCGGCCCGAACACCGGCGGCATGGGGGCGTACGCGCCGCTGTCCTGGGCGCCGTCCGGCCTGGTCGACGAGGTCATGCGCGACGTCGTCCACCCGACCCTGGCGGAGATGGCCCGCCGGGGCACCCCGTTCGCGGGCCTGCTCTACGTCGGGCTGGCGATCACCGCCGACGGCCCCCGGGTGATCGAGTTCAACGCCCGCTTCGGTGACCCGGAGACGCAGGTGGTGCTGGCGCTGCTGGAGACGCCGCTGGCCGGGCTGCTGCACGCCGCCGCGACCGGCACGCTGGCCGCGCACCCGCCGCTGCGCTGGCGCGACGGCGCCGCCGTCACGGTCGTGGTGGCCGCCGAGGGCTACCCGGCCGCCCCACGCACCGGCGACGTGATCACCGGGGGCGAGGGGCCGGGGATCATCCACGCCGGCACCCGACGGGGCGCCGACGGGGCGCTGCTCTCCTCCGGCGGCCGGGTGCTCTGCGCCACCGCCACGGGCGCCGACCTGCCCGCCGCCCGGGACGCCGCGTACGCGCTGGTCGCCGGGGTGGAGCTGGCCGGCTCGCACCACCGCACCGACATCGCCTCCGCAGCCGTCGAGGGTCGGATCACGATTCCGGGCTGACCGGGCAACCCACTCCCTCCTCGCCTCCGTTTGAGCGGTGCGGCGAGGAGGTGGCGGGATTGCCTGCCGACATCGAGGGCTACCGCGAGTACGTCGGGGCACGGCTGGAACCGCTGCGCCCGGGCTGACGCTGCATCCCTGACCGGTGCCGTAATCCCTGACCGGGGCCGTCACCCCCGCACGGGCGCGTCCCGGTGCGTGGCGGGCGTCCACAGTCCCTCGACCCGGACGCGCCCCTGTACGCGGGGCGTGTCCCGGCGCGTCGCGGAGGCGTACTGGCTGTTGAGCGGCACGAGCTCCTCCGCCCGGTCGCCCGGGCCGCCGGGCGGGGCGGGTGGGTAGCGGGGCGGATCGTCCAGCGCCCGCAGCACCGGCAGCGGCGCGGCGACCAGTACCGCCAGCAGCAGCGCCCCGGCCAGCGCCAGGAAGGCGGTACGCAGCCCGACCCATCCGACCAGCGGCCCGGCGAGCAGGTAGCCCGCCGGGCCGGCCGCGTACGCGAACGAGGTCATCACCCCGACCACCCGGCCGCGCAGGCGCTCCGGGGTGCGGGTCTGCATGGCGTAGTTGGACAGCGGGTTGACCGGCCCGTACGCGAGCCCGATCCCGGCGGCGAAGCCGATCATGGCCGGGAACGGGGGCAGGGTGGCCAGGCCGACCAGCGACACCCCGATGACCAGCAGGGAGGCCACCAGCAGGGTGCGGCGACGGACCCGCCGTCCCGCCGCGCTGGAGGCGAGCGCTCCGATCACGCCCGCGGCGCTCATCGCCATCAGGATCGCGCCGAGCCGGGCCGGCTCTCCCTGGGCCACGAACCACGCCGGCAGCAGCACGCCCTCGACCGGCAGGTAGAGCGCGGCCAGCACCATCGTGAGCAGCGCGATGGTACGCAGCAGCTTGTCCCGCCAGACGAACCGCAGGCCCTCGGCGGTGCCCTGCCACAGGCCCTCCGGGGGGCGTTCGGGGCGGCCGGCCCCGGGCAGCCGGACGGCGGCGATCATCACGACGGCCAGCGCGAACCCGGCGGCGGTGACCCAGAGCGTCGGGCCGGGGCCGATCGCGGCGATGAGGATGCCGCCGACGCCGGGCCCGATC
Organism: Micromonospora sp. NPDC048868; assembly: GCF_043198195.1. Lineage (NCBI taxonomy): Bacteria > Bacillati > Actinomycetota > Actinomycetes > Micromonosporales > Micromonosporaceae > Micromonospora > Micromonospora sp. NPDC048868. Next base: position 103,051 of record NZ_JBICUN010000010.1, on the reverse strand, counting down.
AGGAAGGCGAGCCCCCAGACCGCCTCGTGCACCCCGTTGGCCCGTTCGATCCGCCAGCGGGCGGCCTGTGCGGCGGCCGGCAGCAGCGTCTCCCGGGCGGTCAGCCCGGCCGGATCGAACACCGCGCCGAGCACGGCCAGCGCCACGATCCAGCCGAGGTTCAGCCCGAGCAGGGCGTCGACCACGGGGATCGCGGCGACCGAGGCGGCGGAGAGCGTGTCGGAGACCAGCGCCGTACGCCGCCGGCCGAGCAGGTCCACGATGGTGCCGGAGATCAGGCCGGACAGCAGCATCGGCAGCGCGGCGGCTGCCGCGACCACGCCGGCCGCGGTGGCGCTGCCGGTACGTTCCAGCACCAACCAGGGCAGGGCGACGTTGGCCACCCCGTTGCCGGTGTTGGAGAGCAGGGTCGCCGCTTCGACCAGTAGCAGCGGTGCCATCCGTGGTCCCGGCTGGCGGTGACGGGGATGGTGGCGGTGACGGGCACGGCGGCGTGGTCCGGAGCCGATCATGGTGCCGTCAGCCTAGGGGCGGCCGGGCATCCGGGCAGTAACGGGCGGGGAACGGTCAGCCGTAGTAGCGGCGCAGCTCGCGGGCCAGCACCTTGCCCGTGGCGTTGCGGGGCAGGTACTTCACGAAGACGACGTCCCGGGGTACGGAGAACCGGGCCAGGTAGTGCCGGACGTATTCGCGGACCGCCTCCGGGTCGAGCGTCTCGCCGGGGTGCAGGGCGAGGAACGCAGCGAGGCGCTGGCCGTACTCCTGGTCCGGTACGCCGATCACGGCGGCCTCGCGTACCTGCGGCAGCCGGGCGATCAGGTCCTCCACCTCGGCCGGGAAGACGTTCTCCCCGCCGGAGACGATCATGTCGTCGGCCCGGCCGTCGACGAAGAGCAGCCCGTCGGCGTCGAGCCGCCCCAGGTCGCCGGTGTCGAGCAGGCCGCCGCGGTGCTCCCGGACGGCCCCGGAGGTGTAGCCCTCGAAGAGCATCTCGTTGCCGACGAAGATCCGGCCGACCTGCCCGGCCGGCACCGGCTCGCCGGCCGCGTCGAGGATCGCCAGCCGGGTGCCGTGCGGCGGGCGGCCGGCGGTGGTCGGAGCCGTGCGCAGGTCGGCGGGGCCGGCGATGGACGCCCACGAGACCTCGGTGGAGCCGTAGAGGTTGTGCAGCACGTCGCCGTAGACGTCCATGAACCGCAGGGCGAGGCCGCCCGGCAGCGCGGAACCGCTTACCGCGACCACCTTCAGCGGGGGACAGGGGTCCGGCGGCGGCACCTCCAGGAGCCGTTGCAGCATCACCGGCACGGCGAAGAGCGCGTCGCAGCGCTGCGCCACGAGGGCGGCCAGCGTGGCGGCCGGGTCGAACCGGCGGTGCAGCACGACCGTGGCCCGCAGGGCGAAGCAGACCTGGAGGGCCGCGTACCCCCAGGTGTGGAAGAGCGGCGCGGCGATCATGACGGTATCCCGGGCGTGCAGCGGGATCCGGTCGATGATGGAGACCAGCGGGCCGAACCCGTTCGGGGTGGGGCGCCGGGCTCCCTTGGGTGCGCCGGTGGTGCCGGAGGTGAGCACGATGATCCGGCCGTCGCGCTCGGGGGGACGCAGCTCGCCGGGGACCGCGCCGGCGACGAGCGCCTCCCGGGCGCGCTCGTCGAGCCGCTGCACCTCGGCGGGGAGGTTGGCGACCCGGTCGGCGAACTCGGCGTCGTGCGCCAGCACCCGCAGCCGCTGCTCCTGCGCGACGGTGGCGAGCTGCCCGGCGGAGAGCCCGGTGTTGACCAGCACCGCGTCCGCGCCGAGCAGGGTGGCGGCCACGATCGTCTCGACCAGGCCGTGGTGGTTGCGGCAGAGCACGCCGACCCGGTCCCCGGGTCGCACCCCCAGCGCCGTCCGCATTCCCCGGGCCAGCCGCTCCGACCGGTCGAGCAGCTCGGCGTACGTCAGGCCGGTGCCCTGCTCGTCGACGACGGCCGTGCGGTCGGGGTCGCGGGCGGCGGCCTGGCGCAGCTCGCCGGCGATGTTCCAGCCCCATTTGCGCAGCGCCTGGAGCTGCGAGGCGACGCGGATCGGTCGGCCGGGGGCGAGCAGCCCGCGTCGGGTCAGGGTGGCGACGACGAACGGCAGGTCCATGACGCGGCCTCCTCGTGCGGTGCGCGTGGGGCCCCCGGGCCGGGGCCCCACGCGGGCGATCTGGAGATCGAGCGCGCAGCGGTACGGGCGCGGCGGACGCCCGGGCCCGGTGCGGCCCCTGGACGGCGACCGCGCCGGCGGTCGGTCAGCGGATCTGGACGCCGGAGATGGCCCGGGAGATGACCAGCCGCTGGATCTCGGAGGTGCCCTCGAAGATGGTGTAGATCTTGGCGTCCCGGTACCAGCGCTCGACCGGGTGGTCCCGCAGGAAGCCGGCCCCGCCGAGCAGTTGCACGGCCCTGTCGGTGACGGAGACGGCCACCTCACCGGCCTTCAGCTTGGACATCGAGCCCTCGCCGGCCGTGAAGGGCCGGTTGTTGCGGCCCATCCAGGAGGCCCGCCAGACCAGCAGCCGGGCGGCGTCGATCTCCATCTTCATGTCGGCCAGCGCGAACGCGACCGCCTGGTTCTCGATGATCGGGCGGCCGAACTGGACCCGCTCCTTCGCGTAGTCCAGGGCGTACTCGTAGGCGGCCCGGGCCACGCCCAGCGCCTGCGCGCCGACGGTGGGTCGGGAGAGCTCGAAGGTGCGCATCGCGGCCTGACCCGAGACGCGCTTGCCGGAGCGGGCCCGGTCGAGCCGTTCGAGCAGGGCGTCCCGGCCGCCGAGCAGGCAGCGCCCCGGCACGCGTACGTCGTCGAGGAAGACGTCTGCGGTGTGCGACGCGCGCAGGCCCAGCTTGCGCAGCTTGCGGGTCGCGGCCAGGCCGGCGGTGCCCGGCGGTACGACGAACGCCGCCTGCCCGCGGGAGCCGAGCGTCGGGTCGACCGAGGCGGTGACCACGTGCACCCCGGCGATCCCGCCGTTCGTGGCGTACGCCTTCTGCCCGCTGAGCACCCACTCGTCGCTCGCCTCGTCGTAGACGGCCCGGGTGCGCATCGCGCCGACGTCGGAGCCGGCCTCGGGCTCGGTGGTGCAGAACGCGGCGACGGCCGGCTCGTCGACGGTGCCGAAGCACTGCGGCACCCATTCGACCATCTGGTCGGGGGTGCCGGCGCCGTAGATCGCGGCCACCGCGAGGGAGGTGCCGAAGATGCCCAGCCCGATGCCGGCGTCACCCCAGAAGAGTTCCTCGCTGGCGATCGGGAGGGAGAGGCCGGTGGGGTCGGCCCAGCAGGTGGCGAGGAACTCGAAGCCGTAGAGGCCGACCTTCGCCGCCTCCTGGATGATCGGCCAGGGGGTCTCCTCCCGGGCGTCCCACTCGGCCGCGGCCGGGCGCACGACCTCGGCGGCGAAGCCGTGCACCCAGTCGCGCAGATCCCGCTGTTCCTCGTTCAGGTCGAGCGAGAACTCGGCCATGTCAGGCCTTGGGGATGTCGAACAGGTTGGCGATGTTGGCGGCCAGGCCCAGGTCGCCCTTGGCCTTGAGCTTGCCGGTCATGAACATCATGACGGGGTTCGCGCCACCGGAGACGATCTTCAGGAACTCGACCGGGCCCATCGTGAGGCTGAGCTTCGGGTCGTGCTGCGGGGTCTCGTTGACGGTGCAGGTGCCGTCGGCGACGACCACCTCGTAGGTGTCGGTGCCCCCGTCGGGACGGCCGGTGATGTTCCAGTGGATGACCGCGTTGGTCGAGCCGGCCCGGTCGGCGCGGAAGAGTTGCGGCATCCGGCCGAAGACCTCGCCGAGGATCTTGCCGCGCAGGTCGCCGGACATCACCTCGGCGATCTTGTCGTCCGGGGTGGACTTGACCAGCTGGGCGAACTCCTTGGGGCCGACGTTCGCGAAGTTGGCCGGGTCGAAGTCAGTCATGGGGCTGCACCTTCCGGGTATTGGCTACTCGTGCGTAACCTTACGGGCGAGTAGGTATGCTCGCAAGGTGTCCACCCCACCCACCTTCAAGCGCCTCCCCCGCGCCGTACGCGAGCAGCAGATGCTCGACGCGGCCGTGAAAGTGTTCTCACGCAGGGGCTTCCACGCGGCCAGCATGGACGAGATCGCCGAGGACGCCGGCATCTCCAAGCCCATGGTCTACGCGTACCTCGGCACGAAGGAAGAACTCTTCGTCGCCTGCCTGCACCGGGAGGGCACCCGGATGATGCAGGCCATCGCGGGGGCGGCCGCCCCCGAGTTGCCGGCCGACGAGCGGCTCTGGCGCGGGCTGCGCGCCTTCTTCGGCTTCGTCGGGGCGCACCGCGACGGGTGGGCGGTGCTCTACCGGCAGGCCCGGGGCGAGCAGCCCTTCGCCGGCGAGCTGGCCGGCATGCGGGCCCGGCTGGTCGAGGTGGTCGCCGGGATGCTCGACCACGCGCTGCGCGCCGAGGGCCGCGAGGTGGGCGAGACCGATCTGGAGGTCGTCGCGTACGCCCTCGTGGGGGCGACCGAGTCGCTGGCGGACTGGCTCGCCGACCACCCGGAGGCCGACCCGGAGAAGACCGCCACCCGGATGATGAACGTCGCCTGGCTCGGTGCCGGTCAACTCCTGCACGGCGTCACCTGGCACCCACGGGTCACCCCCGGCTGAGCGGCGGCGGCTTCACGGTCGCGCGTTCAGCGGCGAGATGTGGCGCGGCGCCTGCGGTGGTGCAGCCAGCGGGCGGACTCCAGCAGCAGGGTGATCGCCAGCGAGAGGCCCACGCCGGCGAGGATGCCCTTGACCGGGTCGCGTTCGAAGGCCAGCCCGCCGAAGTAGCCGAGCAGGGTGCAGTAGAGCGCCCAGCTCACCGCCGCGATGGCGTCGAAGAGCAGGAACGACCGGAGCGGGTAGCGGACCGCGCCCATGGTGAGGGTGACCGCCGTCCGGCCACCGGGGACGTACCGGGACGTGGTCAGGATCAGCCCGCCGCGCTGGTGCACCGCCCGCCGGGCCCACTCGGAGCTGGCCCGGCGCCGGCTGTCCGCCGGGAAGCGGGCGAGCCGGCTCGCGCCGCCGCCGCGCCCGATGGCGTACGAGACGTGGTCGCCGAGGCACGCCCCGAGCGCGGCAGCGACGATCACCCACCCCAGGTCGGGGTTGCCGCCCGTGGCGAGCACCGCGGCGGTGATCACGGCCGTCTCGCCGGGTACGGCGGGGAAGAACGCGTCGACCGCGGTGAGCCCGAAGATCAGCAGGTACACCCACGGTGAGGCGACCAGCTGCCGGAGCAGGTCGAGCACGGACTCCATGCCTCCCATGCTCGCCGGGTGCGACCCGCCCGGTGGTCGAGTCGCCGGATCGACCCGCTCGGGACTCCGGGGCGGCCCGGCGTCACACCGACGCCCCGGCGGGCGTTCCGGCCGGTGCGAGGGGGCGCGGGGCGAGCAGCGGGCCGTGCGGGGTCTTGTCGTCGGCGGTGGGGCCCCGGGAGGTCAGCACCACGGGCGCGCCCAGCTCCTCCCGCACCGCCGCCGTCCAGTCGGGCGGCGGTGCGTCGTCGTACACGGGGCGGGCGCGCAGCAGGCGGGCGGTGAGCGCGGCCTGCCGGTCCAGGTCGCCGGGCGGGCCCGGGGTGAGCCGGTCGGTGGTGTCGTAGCGGCGGCAGATCCGCAGCCCGGGGCCGGCGAGGTCGAGGTGGGTGAGCGCCAGGCCGTCGACCCCGCCGGCCGCGGCGAGGGCGTACCGGTGGGCGACCGCGTCGAAGTGGCCGAACCGGAACCGACCCTGCCACGGGTTGGTCGGGTTGTGCGGGTCGGCCAGCGGCAGGGCCGGGTCCTCGGTCACCAGCGGGCCGGGCCCGTGCCGGGTGGTGACCACGCGCAGCACCCCGATCCGGGTGACGTCGCCGGGCTGGCCCGCCTCGGCGAGCAGGCCGTCGACGTTGGCGAAGGTGGTGGTGCTCCACGTCGTGTACGGGTGGAAGCCGTGCCACTCGTCGAGCAGCACCCCCTGCGCGCCCTCGAAGACGCAGGTGCCGGCCCGCAGCGCCCCGGCCAGCCAGCTCCGGTCGACGATCGCGACCCGCCCGGCGAAGCCGGTGAACGCGGGCAGGCAGTCGTCGACGGGCGGCGCGTCCAGCGGGCCCAGCTCGGCGGTCAGCCGGTCCCGCAGGGCGGTCAGCCGCCGCCGGAGCAGCCCCGGGTCGCCGCAGTCGGCCACCCGGGGCGCCTCGTCGGGGTGGGCGAGACCGTACGCGACGGTCTCGCCCACCCCGAGCCCGCAGGAGCCGTGCCGGTCGGCTCCCCGGGCGATCTCCCGGGCCCGGTTCGCGGCCCGGTGGTACGGGGTGGCGAGGAGCGCCTCCCCGTCGACGGTCAACCGGTCGAGTGCGTCGGGCACCCCGACCGAGGCGAGGTGGTCGGCCTCGGCGGCCAGCGCCAGCGGGTCCACCACCACGTGCCGCGACAGGTGCGTACGGACACCGGGGTGGAACGTGCCGGCGCCGAACTGCGCGAACGTGTGGTGCCGGCCGTCGCGCAGCACGACGTTGTGCGCCGCCTGCGCGCCCCCGTTGAAGCGGACCACCGTGTGCACGGGCCGGGTGGCGCAGAGCCAGTCCACGACCGTGCCCTTGCCGGCGTCGCCGTAGCCGAGGTCCACCACCGCGACGTGGTTCACAGCCGGGTCACCGCGCCGCCGGTGTCGCGGAACGCGGGCAGCGTCGACACCTCGGCGCGCCGCCCCCCGCGCAGGCGGGCCAGCGCCTTGGAGACGGTGCCGCTGGCGCCCGAGCCGGCCCGGTCGAGGTCGCGCAGGCCCTCGTCCAGGTCGATGGCCTGCTCGCCGAGCCCGACGGTGAGCGCGATCGTCTCGCAGACCGCGTCGAGGTCGTCCAGCACGACGGCGTTCTGCCCGAGCAGGTCCCGCCAGAAGTCGAGCACCTTGGCGTTGCCGGAGTAGTGGCTGCCGGCGGGGAGCAGGTAGTAGGTGTCCCAGCGGCGGGTCAGCTCGTCGACAGCCTGCCGCAGCGGCACGTCCTCGCGCAGGTCGTCGCCGACGACGCGGGCCACCTCCCGGGCCTTCACCTGCGGGTACGCCAGCTCGTCGCCGATGATGAACAGGTAGCCGCGCCGGCCGCGCTTCTCCCAGGAGTCGGTCACGGTGTGCCGGGCCATGAAGTACATGGCCAGCTCGTACGACTCGGTCATCTGTCCGCCGCCGCCGCCCTCCAGCACGATCCGGCCGAGGTCGTCGTCCATCCGGTTGTCCGACTCGAACTGGCCGACCTGCAACGGCACCCGGTCGCAGGTGGCGTCGCCGATCGCGCCGAACATGATCTGCGGGTCGCTGGCGTAGCCCTGCCGTTGCAGCAGCCCGAGCAGCTGCGGCAGCTTGGTCTGCAGGACGCGCGGCACGTTGCGCATCGAGCCGGTGACGTCGAAGAGCACCGCGATGGGCGTCGACCGAGGGTGCTCGTCGGAGTCGCGGCTCTCGCGCGTCGCGTCGCGCGGGTCGAGGGCGGGGTGCACCTTGCGCGCCCCGCTGTCGCTGTACGAGAACGCGCTCTTACCGGTCTTCCGCCGGTAGCGGTCGGCGGCGTCGTACACGTCGGTGGACCACATTCCACTGCCCATGACAGCTCCTTAGGGGTTGAGAGTGAAGGGTCGGAAGGTGCGTGGCCCGTAGAGCCGGTCCAGCACCTCGTCCAGTTCGCGCAGCAGCCGCCACGCGTCGTCGGGCCGGGCGTCCAGGGCCCGCTGGCGGCAGCCCCGCGCGAAGGCGTCCAGCTCGCGGGGCGCGCGCGGCCCCATCAGCCAGCTCATGCATCCGCTGGCCATGGCGATGTCGGTGCCCGGCCCGCAGGGCCGCTTCCGGGGGACCTCGTCGGGGTACCAGTTCGCGTCGTAGCCGGGCACCAGCGCGGGGATCGTGCTGCCGACGGGGGCGGAGAAGCACCAGTCGACAAGCACCACGCCGTGCCCGTCCGGCTCGATCAGCACGTGCGGCGGCAGGACCGCGCCGTGCACGATGCCCGCCCGGTGGGCCAGGCCGAGCGCCACCAGCAGCCGGCGCCACATCCAGGCCACGTCGCGGGCGTCCAGCCCGTCCGGGTACGCGCGCCGCACCTCGTCGAGGTCGTGCAGGCCGGGCGCGGTGGCGAGCACGTTGATCCGCCGTTCGGCGCCGGTGGCGGCGTCGAGGTGCCGGAATTCCTCGACCAGCCGGGGCACGTACGGCAGGTAGCGCGGGTCGCCGCGCTCGGCGATGGTGCGCAGGGCGTGCGCCTCGCGGGCCATCAGGTCGTTGTCGGTGGGTCGCCGGGGCAGCTTGAGCAGCCGGTCGGCTCCGACGTCGTAGAGGTCGGCCAGGTCGCCCGAGTGGGCCGGCGTGCCGAGTCGGTAGTCGCCGAGGACGGTGACCTGTCGGGCCCGCCAGCGGGTGGTGACCTGGACGAACGCGTCGGTGGCCTCGGCGCGTACCGCCGGGTCGGCCGGCAGGCGGTCGGGGTGCAGGGCCGCGACCAGCTCGCGGTAGCGCCGGGCCGGCTGGTCCGTGCCGAACAGGTCGGTGTCGGTGCGGGCCGCCGCGACCAGGCGGATGGCGTCGGCGGTCCTCATCGGACCGTCTCCTCCCGGGCGGGGCGCAGCAGCGCCGGGTGCAGCAGCCGGGCGTCGCCGGCCCGGTAGAGCTTGGCGCGGGGGCCGCCCCGGGCGCCGCCGCGCTCGGTGCTGGTGCCGGTGCTCTCCACGAAGCCCGGCACCGAGAGCACCTTGCGGTGGAAGTTGCCGGCGTGCAGCGGGTGGCCCCAGACCGTCTCGTAGACGGCGCGCAGCTCGCTGATCGTGAACTCGCCGGCGAGGAAGCGCGTGGCGAGCGGGGTGTATTCCAGCTTGGACCGGGCCCGCTCCAGCGCGTCGTCGATGATCCGGCCGTGGTCGAAGGCGAGCTGCCGGTTGGCCAGCGCGGTCACCGGCAGCCAGCCGGCCTCGTCGGCGTCGGTGCCGGCGGCCGGGTCGGGCAGGTCGGGGGCGAACGCGAGGTGGGCGACCGAGACGACGCGCATGCGCGGGTCGCGGTCGGGGGTGCCGTAGCTGCCCAACTGCTCCAGGTGTACGCGGCGCAGTCCCTCGCCGCCGAGCCCGGTCTCCTCGGCCAGCTCCCGTCGGGCGCCGGCGGCGAGGTCCTCGTCGGGGCGGACGAAGCCGCCGGGCAGCGCCCACCGCCCCTCGAAGGGCGGCTGGCCGCGCCGGATCAGCAGCAGGTGCAACGCGCCGTCCCGGATGGTCAGCGCCACCACGTCGACGGTCACGGCGACCGACGGGTAGGCCCCGGGGTCGTACGCGGCCAGGAAGTCCTGCTCGTCAACCATGTCTCTCTCATTCTGAGAACATCTCGATCTGAGAAGAACTTAGCGCACGAGAACGCCCCTGCCAAGTCCGGGACGGGATCCGGCAGGGGCGTACCCAGCTTCGGCGGGGGCGCCTCAGCGCACGAGGCCCGCCAGGTGCGGTCGGCCGCGCGAGTCGTGCAGGGCGAACCCGCCGTCCGGCAGCAGGCCGAAGCTCACCGTGCTCGGCAGCGGCACGGGCAGCTTGAAGGCCACCTCGACCGTGTAGGCGTCCGGCAGCCGGTTCTCCAGCGCGGCCAGGCAGCGGGCCTTGCTCCACATCCCGTGCGCGATCGGTCGGGGGAAGCCGAACAGCCGCGCGCCGAGGCGGGAGGTGTGGATCGGGTTGTGGTCGCCGGAGACCCGCGCGTAGTCCGTACCGACGCGGGGATCGACCCGCCAGCGGGCAGAACCGGCCGGCGTCGCGGGCCGCCCGGCCTGCTCGCGCCGCCCGCCGCCACCCCGCTTGCCCTCCCTGCCGAGGTACGTCGAGACGCCGCGCCAGACCTCCGCCCCGTCGACCGAGCCGACCAGCACCACGTCGACCTGCCGCCCCCGGTCGTGCGGGCGCAGGTTCTCGGCGTATGCGCGGAAGTCGAGGGTCTCGTCGGCGGTGACCGGGCGGTGCACGGTGATCCGGTTGCCGACGTGCACCACGCCGGTAAGCGGGATGGGGAACTCCGGCGTGGTCATCAGCCGCAGCGCCAGCGGGAAGCCCATGACGTGCGGGAACGTCGCGGGCAGCCGGTCGGTGAGCCGGAACCCGCAGACCCGGTCGTAGTCGGCGAGGTGCGTCCGGTCGACGGCGATCCTGCCGACGGCCAGCTCGACCGCCGGGACGCCCGCCGACCGCCGCCCGCCGCCGAGGCCGGGCATCGCGCCGAGCAGCGCCCGCCGGTAGAGCGCCCCGGCGGCCGGCATCCGGGGCAGCTCGACGCGCTCCCGGGCACCCGTCGCGGCCGGGCCCCCGCCCGAGAGGTCCCGCGTCGCCTCGGCGGCGGAGGCGGAGAGGTCGTGCGTCTCTTCGAGGCTCAGGTCGTGGCCGGACGCCGCCGGGCCGCGGATCGCGTCCAGGGTGTCCTGCGACAGGATCTCGGTCGGGCCGTCGATGAGCTCGTGCACCGACAGGTCGTCCGGGTCCGGCGCCGGTTGTCCTCTCCTCGCCATCACGCCCCCAGCAGGCTCTGGCCGCAGACCCGGACGACGTTGCCGCTGACCGCGCCGGAGGCCGGCCACGCCAGCCAGCCGATGGTCTCGGCGACGTCCACCGGCAGCCCGCCCTGGGACATGCTGTTCATCCGCCGGCCCGCCTCGCGGATCACCAGCGGGATGCGCGCGGTCAGCCGGGTCTCGATGAAACCGGGGGCGACCGCGTTGACGCTGATCTGCCGTTCGCGCAGCGCCGGGGCGAGCGACTCGACCAGCCCGATCACGCCCGCCTTGCTGGTGGCGTAGTTGGTCTGGCCCCGGTTGCCGGCGATGCCGGCGATCGAGGAGACCGAGACGATCCGGCCGCCGGCCGGAATCAGCTCCCGCTCCAGCAGCACGTCGTTGATCCGCTCCTGGCTGGAGAGGTTGACGTCGAGCACCGAGTCCCACCGGTCGGCGTCCATCCGGCCGAGGGTCTTGTCGCGGGTGATCCCGGCGTTGTGCACGACCACGTCGACCCGCCCGTGCCGCTCGGCCAGGTGCTCGGCGAGCCGCTGCGGGGCGTCGGAGGCGGTCAGGTCGAGCTGGACGGCGGTGCCGCCGATCTCGTTGGCGACCGCCGCCAGCTCGTCCCCGGCCGCCGGGATGTCCAGCGCGACGACCCGGGCCCCGTCGCGGGCCAGCACCCGGGCCAGCGCCGCGCCGATGCCCCGGGCCGCCCCGGTGACCAGGACGACCTGCCCGTCCAGCGGGCGGTCCCAGTCGGCCGGCGCCCCGGCCGTGCCGGCGCCGACCCGGACCACCTGCCCCGAGACGTACGCGGACCGGCCGGAGAGCAGGAACCGCAGGGTCGCCTCCACGCTCGTCCAGGTGCCGGCGTCCGGGTCCTTCGTGACGTGGACGAGCTGGGCGGTGACGCCCCGGCCGAACTCCTTGCCGATGCTGCGGGTCAGCCCCTCCAGGGCCCGCTGGGCGGTCGCCTCCCGGGGAGAGCCGCACTCGTCGGGCGGGGTGCCGAGCACGACGACCCGGCCGCTGGGCAGCACCGACCGGGCGCGCGGGTGGAAGAAGTCGTACAGCTGGCGCAGCTCGGTGGAGTCGGTGATGCCGGTGGCGTCGTACACCAGGGCGGCGAAGCGCTCGGTGGACTCCACGGCGCCGGGGTCGCGCAGCTCGACCCCGGCGGCGGTCAGGACCTTGCCGGCCCGCTCGGCGAGCCGGCCGCCGGTCGCGGCGCCCAGCAGGACGGGGCCGGGCACGATGGGATCGCCGGGGGTGTGCCGGCGCAGTCGCGGCGGGTCGGGCAGCCCGAGGCGCTTGACCAGCGTGCGGCCGGCTCCCGATCGGACGAAGGTCGCGTACCTGTCGGTCATAGGCGTAGCCTACTGGCGAGTAGGTTGAGGGCAAGTCTTTCGAGGAGGCGGGATCGTGCAGAGCATCCGGCGGGTGGCGGTCATCGGCGGCAACCGCATCCCCTTCGCGCGGTCCAACTCGCGGTACGCCAGCGCGTCGAACGCCGACATGCTGGGCGCCGCGCTGGACGGGCTCGTCGCCCGGTTCGGCCTGGCCGGCCAGCGCGTCGGCGAGGTGGTGGCCGGCGCGGTGCTCAAGCACGCGAAGGACTTCAACCTGACCCGCGAGGTCGTGCTCGGCTCGAAGCTCGACCCGCACACCCCCGCGTACGACATCCAGCAGGCCTGCGGCACCGGGCTGGAGGCGGCCATCCTGGTCGCCAACAAGATCGCCCTCGGGCAGATCGACGTCGGCATCGCCGGCGGCGTGGACACCACCTCCGACGCGCCGCTCGCCGTCAACGAGGAGATGCGCCGCACGCTGCTCCGGCTCAACAGCGCCCGCACCCTCGGCGAGCGGCTGAAGATCGCCGCGAAGCTGCGCCCCACCCAGCCGTTCAAGCCGGAGATCCCGCGCAACGCGGAGCCGCGTACCGGGCTGTCGATGGGGGAGCACGCCGCCCGCACGGCGCTGCGCTGGCAGATCGACCGGCAGGCCCAGGACGAGGTGGCCCTGCGCTCGCACCAGCGGCTCGCCGCCGCGTACGACCGGGGGTTCTTCGACGACCTGCTGACCCCCTACCTCGGGTTGACCCGCGACGCGAACCTGCGCCCCGACACCAGCCTGGAGAAGCTCGGCTCGCTGAAGCCCGTCTTCGGCGCGAAGGGGCCCGACGCCGAGGCGGCGACCATGACGGCCGGCAACTCGTCGCCGCTTACCGACGGCGCCTCGACGGTGCTGCTGGCCAGCGAGGAGTGGGCCCGCGCGCACAGCCTGCCCGTGCTGGCGTGGTTCTCCTGGTCGGAGACCGCCGCCGTCGACTTCGTGCACGGCGACGAGGGGCTGCTGATGGCCCCCGCGTACGCGGTGCCCCGGATGCTGACCCGGGCCGGGCTGACGCTCCAGGACTTCGACTTCTACGAGATCCACGAGGCGTTCGCCTCGCAGGTGCTGGCGACCCTCGCCGCCTGGGAGTCCCCGGAGTTCTGCAAGGACCGGCTGGGACTGGACGCCCCGCTCGGCGCCATCGACCGGGAGAAGCTGAACGTCAACGGCTCGTCGCTGGCGGCCGGGCACCCGTTCGCGGCCACCGGCGGGCGGATCGTGGCGACCCTGGCGAAGCTGCTCGCCGACAAGGGCAGCGGCCGGGGCCTGATCTCCATCTGCGCCGCCGGCGGCCAGGGCGTGACCGCGATCCTGGAGCGCTGAGCCGGGCACCTGATCCGCAGACGCGGGGCCGGGCAACCCGCCCGGCCCCGCGCTCCGTCCCCTGGGCATGAGGCGACGAAGGCGGAACGCGTGAAGTCGGCCGACGAGGACGAGTACCGGCAGTTCGTCGAGGCCCGGCTGGAGCATCTGCGCCGCACGGCGTACCTGCTCTGCCGGGACTGGCACACAGCCGACGACCTCGTCTCCATCACCCTGGGCAAGCTCTACCGGGCCTGGACCCGGGTCCGCGCGGCGGAGAACGTCGACGCGTACGTCCGGCAGGTGCTCACGCGCGCCTGGCTGGACGAGCGACGGCGGCCGTGGCGGCGTGAACGCAGCACCGACGAGGTCCCCGACGACGCCGCGCCGGACACCGAGCCCGACCTGGCCGACCGGGAGCTGCTTCTCGACCTGCTCGGGAAGCTGCCCGAGCGGCGGCGCGCCGTGGTGGTGCTGCGCTACTACTGCGACCTCTCCGTGGAGGAGACCGCGCAGATCCTCGGCATCACCACCGGCACGGTGAAGAGCCAGGCCGCCAGAGCACTGGAATCGCTACGCCTGCTGGCCGCTGACCAGCCGGCCCTGAGCACGGGGAGGTTCGCGTGACGTACCGGGAGATCTTCGATGCGGCGATCGGCGACGCGCCGCCCTCCTCGATCGACCTGGACGGGGTGATCCTGCGGCAGCGCCGGCTGGTACGCACCCGCCGACTCGGGGCGTACGCCTCGGCGGCCGGTGGGGTCCTCGCGCTGGTGCTCGGCGCGGGCCTGGTGGTCGACCGTCCGGACATGCAGCCGGCAGCCACGGCATCCGCCTCGCGGCCCCCGCACCGCAAGAGCAACCAGGACCTGCCCACGGAGGCGGCCGGGCGTTACCGGGACGGGGTGGCGGCGGCCGTCGAGGCGCGGGCGCCCGGAGTCCGGTGGATGCCACCGGCCGCGGGGCGCCGCGGCGTCGTTCCGACCGGTCCGGCCGGTGATGCGCCGGTCGGGGGCGCGTCCGAGGACTTCCGCAATGTCGGTTTCTCGGTGCGCGCCTACCCGGTCGACCGCGCCGGAGCGTTCAGCAACGACTTGTCCGTCCTGGCCCTGGCCGAGCCGCAGCCGGGCCTGAACCGCGACGTCATGGACTGCGGGAAGCAGATCGTCGACTCGTGCGGCCTGTCGACGGGGCCGGACGGCGCACGCGTCCGGGAGACCACGCGCGTCTGGGAAGCCTATGGGGGTGGGGCCGTGATGCACTACCGGCGGGTCGACGTCCTGTACCCCGACGGCACCTGGATCAGGATCTGGCTGCACAGCGTCGACGGGCGGTTCGTGCTCACCCCGGAGCAGCTCCGGGACCTCGCCCTCGATCCGGCCGCCCGCCCCGCCTGGTGACCCGCGCGGGACAGGGGCGGCGCGAATGGTGGCCGCGGTCAGTCGGTCGACTGACCGCGGCCGGACCGGCAGATGGGGCAAGTTCCAGGCCGTTCGCCCGGGTCTCGCATCCGCCCGCCGGGTCAGGCGGTGGCGCCGCCGTCGATGGCGATCGACGCGCCGGTGATGTGCCGGCCGCCCTCGCCCACCAGGTGGCTGACCGTCGCCGCCACGTCCTCCGGCGTGCCGTAGCGGCCGAGGGCGATGTGTGACCGCTGGGCGTCCGCGCCGGCGCTGTCCGCGCGGTTCATGTCGGTGTCGGTGGAACCGGGCAGGACCAGGTTGACGGTGATCCCGCGCGGGCCGAGTTCGCGGGCGAGCGCCCTGGTCAGGCCGTTGACGGCGGTCTTGGTCATGGCATAGACGCTCACCCCGGGAGCCGGTACGCGGCTGGCGAAGCTGCTGCCGATGTTGACGATCCGCCCGCCGTCGCGCAGGTGGCGTACCGCCGCCTGGGTGGCGAGGTACACCCCGCGCACGTTGACGGCGATGGCCCGGTCGAGATCGTCGAGGCCGACCTGTCCGATCGGCCCGGACGAGAACACCCCGGCGTTGTTGACCAGGATGTCCAGCCGCCCCAGCTCGGCGACGGTGCGCTCGACCGCGTCGACGATCGCCGTACCGTCGGTGCTGTCGGCGCGGATCGCCAGGCCGGTGCGGCCGTACGACGTGATGTCGGCGACGACGGCCTTCGCGTTCTCCTCCGCGCTGCGGTAGGTGAACGCGACGTGGGCTCCGTCCTCGGCCAGCCGCCGTGCGACGGCGGCGCCGATGCCGCGGCTACCGCCGGTGACCAGGGCGACCCTGCCGGTAAGTCTGGGCACTCTTCCTCATTCCCGTCAGTCGGCTCAGCAGGGTGATCACCATAGCCAGCCGGCAACCCTGCCGATGCGGTGCGGGCGGGTCCGGGAGAATGAGCGCCGTGACGACGATCCCGAACGTGCTCGCCAACCGGTACGCCTCGCCCGAACTGGTCGCCCTCTGGTCGCCGGAGGAGAAGATCCGGATGGAGCGGCGGCTCTGGCTCGCCGTGCTCCGGGCCCAGCGGGACCTCGGCATCGGAGTGCCCGACGGCGTGGTCGAGGCGTACGAGGGGGTGCTCGACCAGGTCGACCTGGCCTCGATCGCCGAGCGGGAGCGGGTCACCCGGCACGACGTGAAGGCCCGGATCGAGGAGTTCAGCGCGCTCGCCGGGCACGAGCACGTGCACAAGGGGATGACCTCCCGTGACCTCACGGAGAACGTCGAGCAGCTCCAGGTGCGCCGCTCACTCGAGCTGATCCGGGACCGGGTGGTCGCCACCCTGGCCCGGCTGTCCCGGCTCGCCGTCGAGCACTCCGACCTGGTCATGACCGGCCGCTCGCACAACGTCGCGGCGCAGGCCACCACGCTGGGCAAGCGCTTCGCGTCGGCCGCGGAGGAGCTGCTCATCGCGTACGAGCGGCTGGACGACCTGATCAACTGGTACCCGCTGCGGGGCGTCAAGGGCCCCGTCGGCACCGCCGCCGACCAGCTCGACCTCTTCGACGGCGACGCCGACAAGGTGGCCGAGCTGGAGCGCCGGGTCGCCGGGCACCTCGGCTTCAGCCGCGTGCTCGACAGCGTCGGCCAGGTCTACCCGCGCTCGATCGACCTGGCGGTGCTCTCCGCGCTCGCCCAGATCGCCGCCGCCCCGTCGTCGCTGGCGACCACCATCCGGCTGATGGTCGGCCAGGAGCTGGCCACCGAGGGCTTCAAGCCGGGCCAGGTGGGTTCGAGCGCGATGCCGCACAAGATGAACACCCGCTCCAGCGAGCGGGTCAACGGGTTCGCCGTGATCATCCGGGGCTACCTGTCGATGGTCGGCGAGCTGGCCGGCGACCAGTGGAACGAGGGGGACGTCTCCTGCTCGGTGGTCCGCCGGGTCGCCCTGCCGGACGCGTTCTTCGCCGCCGACGGGCTGTTCCAGACCTTCCTCACCGTGCTGGACGAGTTCGGCGCGTACCCGGCGGTCGTCAACCGGGAGCTGGAGCGCTTCCTGCCGTTCCTGGCCACCACGAAGATCCTGGTGGCGGCGGTCCGGCGCGGCGTCGGCCGCGAGGTCGCGCACGAGGCGATCAAGGAGCACGCGGTCGCGGTGGCCCTGGCCATGCGCGAGAAGGGCGCCGCCGAGAACGACCTCTTCGACCGCCTGGCGCAGGACGGCCGCCTGGGCCTGACCCGCGCCGAGATCGACATCCTCGTCGCCGACCGTACCGCCTTCGTCGGCGCCGCCCCGGCCCAGGTCGAGGCGGTCGCCCGCCGCATCGCCACGGTAGTGGACGCCCACCCCCAGGCCGCCACCTACACCCCACCCCCCATCCTCTAACCCCCAACCCCACCCCTCCGGCCCCCTGTTCAAGTCCCGGTGATCATGAGGTTGGCGGCGGGTTTTGAGATCAACTTCGCCGTTAACCTCATGATCACCGGGGGCGGGCCGGGGGGTGGGGCCGGGGGGGGGTGGGTGGGTCAGTCTCTGGTGGGGGTTTCGGCGGCCGAGCGGAGGTTGGGGGCGCTCGCCGGTTCGGCGATGCCACCCGGGGACTCGGCGAAGGCGGGGTCGTGCGCGGTCTCCGCGGCGACCAGCGGCTGGTCGGGCGGCATGACGTCGGGCATCTTGGGCGCCACGACCACGGCCGTGCCGTACGCGCAGATCTCCATCCACATCTCGCCGCAGTCGCGGCTGTCGAAGCGCATCCCCACCACGGCGTTCGCGCCGATGCGGCGGGCCTCCTCGCCGAGCCGGGCCACCGAGTCCGTACGCCACCGGGTGAGGTTGTCCGGGGCCATCGGGTCGTACGCGCCACCGCGCAGGTTCTTGACCCCCTCGCGGTACGGGTTCCGCGTCCTGGCCATCGATGACACCACTTCGCCGAGGATCTGGCGGATCTCGTACCCGGGTAGTTGCTCCGTCGTCACGACCAGCACGTTTCCGATGGTCTCAGGGTTGCGCGCACCCGATCGTGAGCCGTGTTCACCTGATCGGATGCTGCAAAACGGCGCGGCGCGGACGGCCGGCGCGCTGCCGACCATCCGCGCCTAGCGCGGCGCTAACCGTCAGACACCGGCAGTCTGGGTGATCCAGGCCCGGTTGTACGCGACGCTGCCGTAGTTCTGGATGCTCTGGCCGTCGGCGGTGGAGGCGACGCCGACCTGCGCGCCGTTGTAGAACTGCGGGCCGCCCGAGTCGCCCCGCCAGGCGTTGCCGTTGATCCGGGTGCTCCGGATCGCCTGCCCGCCGTACGCGTCGGTGGCGCTGTTGCTGGTCACCCGGACCGACGCGGTCTTCAGCTGGGTCGAGGCGGAGCAGCCGCTGTAGCAGGTCATGCCCCAGCCGTAGATCGAGTTGGTCGAGTTGAGCGGCGGGTTGCTGTTGGCGAGCGTGACGTACGAGGTGCTCACCGAGCTGGACAGGCGCAGCAGGGCCAGGTCGTACCGGCTGTAGCTGGCGCTGACGGTGCGGGTCTGGCCGCCGGAGGTGCGGTTCACGCTGCCGACCCGGACGGACATCGTGCCGTTCACGCAGTGCCGCGCGGTGAGCACCCACTGCGGCGCGATGATGGTGCCGGAGCAGGTGAACGAGCCGTTGCTGAGCACGGCGGCGGCCCACGGGGCCGACGAGACGGTGCTGCCGCCGATGATCGGCTGCGGGCCGGCCGGGGCGGCGAGGGCGCCGGAGCTGGCGCCGAGCAGGCCGGCCGCTGCGGTGGCCAGCACCGCGACCATGGATCGGATGCGCATGGGGGCTCCTTCGGGGTGGGGCCCGGGTTCACCGGGTCGAGCTGTCGGCCGGCGGGCGGGGTGGCCCGACGGCCGATCGACGTACGACGATGTACGGTAGGGCCCCTGAGATGTCGTTCACAAGAGATCCATCGGAAATGATGGATGAGACGGTATGGCGGGCGGGGCGGCGGGCGGCCCCCTGACGATCCGGCGTTGCGGGGCGAAACGGGTCGGTCGGCAACGGATGGGCATCGGGATCGCAACGAACCCGCATCGGTCCCGGGGCCCCGCGCCGGGAATGTCGATCACCGCCTGAACTGCGTCCGGCCGGTGCGTCCGGGGCGGTATCTGCCAGGTAGGCTGGCTGCGCTCGCCCGTTGTGGGTAGGCACCCAACTGCGTACACAGTCAGGAGTGCCCAGTGCCTCGCGTCGTCGTCGACGTCATGCTCAAGCCCGAGATCCTCGATCCCCAGGGCCAGGCCGTCGCAAACGCGCTGCCCCGGCTCGGCGTCAGCGACGTCGCCTCGGTTCGGATCGGCAGGCGGATCGAGATCGAATTCACCGGTGAACCGGACCTGGACCGGGCCCGGGAGATCGCCGACAAGCTGCTCGCCAACCCGGTCATCGAGGACTTCACGGTCCGCGTGGCCGAGGCCGACGAGACCGTGGACGCACGCTCGTGACCGCCCGGGTGGGTGTGGTCACCTTCCCCGGCTCGCTCGACGACGGGGACGCGGCCCGGGCCGTCCGGATCGCGGGCGCCGAACCGGTCCGCCTCTGGCACGGTGACCCGCAGCTGCACGGGGTGGACGCCGTCGTCCTGCCCGGTGGCTTCTCCTACGGCGACTACCTGCGCTGCGGCGCCATCGCCCGGTTCGCCCCGGTGATGGGGACGATCGTGGACGCGGCCCGGGGCGGCCTGCCCGTGCTCGGCATCTGCAACGGCTTCCAGATCCTCTGCGAGGCCCACCTGCTGCCCGGCGCGCTCACCCGCAACCAGCACCTGCACTTCCGCAACCGCGACCAGGTCCTGCGCATCGAGTCGGCCGGCACCGCGTGGACCAACGCGTTCCAGCCCGGCCAGGAGGTGCTGATCCCGGTCAAGAACGGCGAGGGCTGCTACGTCGCCGACACCGCGACGCTGGACCAGCTCGAAGCCGAGGGCCGGGTGGTCGCCCGCTACGTCGGCGGCAACCCCAACGGGTCGCAGCGCGACATCGCCGCGATCACGAACCCCGCCGGCAACGTGGTCGGCATCATGCCGCATCCCGAGCACGCGGTGGAGGCGCTCACGGGCCCCTCCCTGGACGGTCTCGGCTTCTTCACCTCGGTGCTCAAGCACCTGGTGGGGACGCCGGCGTGACCGTGCGCGGCATCATCGGTCGGCTCACCCGCCCGTCGGGCGGACGCGAGCGCAGCGAGGAGAGGTCATGACCACCCATCCGGACGAGGTACGGGATAACCCGGAGGCCTTCCCGGCCGCCCCGGCGCAGCCGGTGGAGCCGCGTCCGGCCGGCGTCGTGCCGCCGGCCGGACGTCCCGGGCCGGCGACCGCCGACTGGGCCGACGGACTGGACACCGTGCCGCGCGCCGGGGACACCCCCGGTGAGCTCCAGCCGTACGCCGAGCTGGGGCTCCGCGACGACGAGTACGAGCGGATCCGGCACATCCTCGACCGGCGGCCCACCCAGGCCGAGCTGGCGATGTACTCGATCATGTGGAGCGAGCACTGCTCCTACAAGTCGAGCAAGGTGCACCTGCGGCAGTTCGGCGAGAAGGCCCCGCCGAGCGACCGGCTGCTCGCCGGCATCGGCGAGAACGCCGGCGTCGTGCAGGTCTCCGACGAGCTGGCGGTGACCTTCAAGGTCGAGTCGCACAACCACCCGAGCTTCGTCGAGCCCTACCAGGGCGCGGCCACCGGCGTCGGCGGCATCGTGCGGGACATCCTCGCCATGGGCGCCCGTCCGGTCGCGGTGATGGACCCGCTGCGCTTCGGCGCCGCCGACCACCCCGACACCGCCCGGGTGCTGCCCGGCGTGGTCGCCGGCGTGGGCGGCTACGGCAACTGCCTGGGCCTGCCGAACATCGGCGGCGAGGTCGTCTTCGACCCCTGCTACCAGGGCAACCCGCTGGTCAACGCGCTCTGCCTCGGGGTGCTGCCGGTCGACCGGCTCCAGAACAAGGCCGCCGCCGGCCCGGGCAACGTCGTCGTGCTGATGGGCGCCAGGACCGGCCGGGACGGCATCGGCGGCGTGTCGGTGCTGGCCAGCGCCACCTTCGACGAGGGCAGCGAGAAGCGCCGCCCGTCGGTGCAGGTCGGCGACCCGTTCATGGAGAAGCTGCTCATCGAGGCGTGCCTGGAGCTCTACGACGCCCGGCTGGTCGTCGGCATCCAGGACCTCGGCGGCGCCGGCCTGACCTGCGCGCTGACCGAGACCGCCGCGGCGGCCGGCACCGGCATGCGGGTCTGGCTGGAGCGCGTGCCGCTGCGCGAGGCCTCGATGGAGCCGCACGAGATCCTGGCCAGCGAGTCCCAGGAGCGGATGCTGCTGGTCGTCGAGCCGGAGAAGCTCGAAGCGGTGCTCAAGACCGCCGAGAAGTGGGGCGTCTGGGCCACCGCCATCGGCGAGGTCACCCCGCCGGCGCCGGACGGCCAGCCGGGCCGGCTGCTGATCACCTGGCACGACCAGCTCGTGGTGGACGTGCCGCCGGGCTCGCTGGTCGACGACGGCCCGGTCTACGCCCGCCCGATGCGCGAGCCGGCCGACCTGATCCTGCTCCAGGCCGACCGCGCGGAGACGCTGCCCCGGCCGGCCGACCCGGACGCGCTGCGCGAGACCGTGCTGCGCATGATCGCGTCGCCCAACCTGGCCGACAAGACCTGGGTCACCGAGCAGTACGACCGCTACGTGCTGGGCAACACCGTGCTCGCCCAGCCGGAGGACTCCGGCGTGATCCGGATCGACGAGCGGACCGGGCTGGGCGTGGCGCTGTCGGTGGACGGCAATGGCCGGTACGCGCGGCTCGACCCGTACCACGGCACGAAGCTCGCGCTGGCGGAGGCGTACCGGAACGTGGCCGTCACCGGCGCGAAGCCGATCGCCGTCACCAACTGCCTCAACTTCGGCTCGCCGGAGGACCCGGGCGTGATGTGGCAGTTCGCCGAGGCCGTCCGCGGCCTGGCGGACGGCTGCGCGGAGCTGGGCATCCCGGTCACCGGCGGCAACGTCAGCTTCTACAACCAGACCGGCGCGGCGCCGATCCACCCGACCCCGGTGGTCGGTGTGCTCGGCGTGCTCGACGACGTGGCCGACCGGGTGCCGATGGGCTTCGTGCCCCGGCCGAGCGGCGACCACGACCAGATCTTCCTGCTCGGCGAGACGCACGTGGAGCTCTCCGGCTCGGAGTGGGCCTGGGTCACCCACGAGCACCTCGGCGGCGTACCCCCGCAGGTCGACCTGGCCCGCGAGCGGCTCCTGGCCGACCTGCTGGCGGAGGCCGCGCGGGTCGGGCACCTGAGCGCCGCGCACGACCTCTCCGACGGCGGCCTCGCGCAGAGCCTGGTGGAGTCCTGCCTGCGGCGCGGCGTCGGCGCCCGGATCGCGGTGCCGGAGCGGTTCGACGGCGGCTCGATGCCGTTCGTCTACCTGTTCAGCGAGTCCGCCGGCCGGGCCCTGGTGTCGGTGCCGCGCGGCCACGAGAAGGCGTTCACCGCCCTCTGCGCCGAGCGCGGCGTGCCGTTCGAGCTGATCGGCGTCACCGACCCGACCGGCGGTGCGCTGGAGGTGCACGGCCAGTTCCGCATCGGCCTGGACGAGCTGCGGGCCGCGCACAGCGAGACGCTGCCGCGCCTCTTCGGGGGCGCGGGGGTCGTCGAGGTGCCCGCGCCGGCCACCGGTGTGGCGGGTGCCGTCGAGGCCGTGCCGCTGCCCGTCGCCGAATCGGCCGGCGTGGAGCCGGTGGACCCGTCGGCCGTCGTGAGCGAGCCGATCGCGTCGGCCGGGCCGGTTCCGTCGACCGGTGCCGTCGAGCCGGTGGCCCCAGCCGAGGCGGCAGCCCCGGCGGAGGCCGTCGCGCCCGGCCCGGAGCAGCCGGCGGCCGAGGCCGCCGACCGGCCGGCCGAGGCCGGCGGGGCGTCGGCTCCCGAGCCCGGCGACACCGAGCCCGGTCAGCGCTGAGGCGGTGGCCGCGGCCGTCCACGTCCAACCCGGGTCAGGCGCCCGCTTCGACTGGGGGTTGACGGGGGCGGCCGAGCTGGGCCGGGTGTGCGCGGTGCTGGTGGTGGTGGACGTGCTGTCGTTCACCACCGCCGTGGACGTCGCGGTCGGGCGCGGCATGCGGGTGCACCCGTTCCCGTGGGGCGAGCAGGCCGCCGACTACGCGCGGCGGGTCGGCGCGGTCGCGGCGGTGGGCCGCCGGCAGACGACCCCGGAGCACCCGTGGTCGCTCTCGTCGGCGGCGCTGACCACCGCACCGGTCGTCGCCGACCTCGTGCTGCCGTCGCCGAACGGCTCGGCGATCAGCGCGGCGGCCAGCGCCACCGGACTGCCGGTGGTCGCGGCCTGCCTGCGTAACGCGCAAGCCGTCGGGCGTTGGCTCGACCAGCAGGGGTACGGCTCGACGGACGCGCCGATCGGCGTGATCGCCTCGGGCGAACGCTGGCCGGACGGCTCCCTGCGCCCCTGCGTGGAGGACCAGCTCGGGGCGGCCTGCGTGCTGGACGCCCTGTCGGGTGTGCCCGGCGGCCTCTCCGTGGAGGCGGCCATGGCCCTCGCCGCGCTCGCCAGCACCCCCGACGTGCCCGCCGCGGTCTGCGGCAGCGTGTCCGGCCGCGAGCTCATCGAGGGCGGCTTCGCCGGGGACGTGGAGGTCGCCGTCCGGGTCGGCGTCTCGGACGTGGTCCCGCTGCTGCGGCAGGGCGTCTTCTCCGCCGCCTGACCTCCCCGCGACCGTACGCCCGACCCGGTCGGGGCGGGCCGGAACGGCGGCGAGGGCCGCCCGGGGATCCGGACGGCCCTCGCCGTGGTGCTGTGTCGTTCGGGGCCAACCCCGAACGGGTCAGTCGTCCAGCCAGTCCAGCCGGCGGCCACCCCGGTCCTGCTGCGGTGGGCCGTCCGGGCGACCGCGACCGGTCTGCGGGTCGTCGTAGCCGCCCGGCTGGCCGTAGCCACCCTGGCCGTAGCCGTCGCGGTCCTCGTAGCCGCCGCGCTGCTGCGGGGGCTCCTGACCGTAGCCGCCCTGGCCGTAGCCGCCCTGGTTGTCGTACGAGGTGGGCTGGTCGTAGCCGCCCGACTGGCCGTAGCCGCCGCGTGGCGCCGTGGGCTCCTGGCCGCCGTAGCCGCCGGACTGGCCGTAGCCGCCCCGCTCGTAGCCGCCGCCCGGCTGGTCGTAACCGCCGGTCTGCTCGCCGCCCCGGCCGTACGCGCCCGGGTCGGACTGGCCGTAGCTCTGACCCTGCTCCGGCTGGTAGACGCCGGTGGCGTACGGGTCGGCCGGGGCCGGGTACTGGGTGGCGTCGCCGGTGTAGCGGCCGGTCGGCTCGTCGTACCGCTCGCCGTGGCCCCGGCCACCGCCCGCCGGCGGGTAGCCCGCGGCACCCGCCGTGCCGGCCGCGCCTGCCGGAGCGCCGTAGTCGTTGCTGCCGTAGCCGCCGCCCGAGGCGGGCGCGTTGCCGTAGCCGCTCCCGGACGAGGGCGCGTTGCCGTAGCCGCCGCTGCCGTAGCCGCCGCCGGAGGCGGGCGCGTTGCCGTAGCCGGCACCGCCGTAGCCACCCGCGCCGGCCGGCTCGTCGCCGTAGCCGCTGCCGCCCCAGCCCTGCTGGTTGCCCGCCGCGCCGTAGGGCTGCGGGGGAGCGCCGTACGGGTCCGGCGGCACGTCGTCGACCACGGGGCGGTGCATCATCGTGGGGGCGTCGCTGAGCGCGGTGCCGCCCACCATCGTCGGATCCGGCGTGGTGCCGACCCGGTTGACCACCCGGGTCTGGTCGTCCGCGCCCCGGAACGCCCCGCGGGCCGCCGGGACCGCACCGGCCGCGGCGCCCGCCGGGGCGTCGTCGTCGGCCTCGTCGCCGTTGTCCTTGCGCCGCATCAGGAGCAGCACGATGGTGCCGACACCGGCGGCGACGAGCAGGCCGCCGAGCAGGATGATCAGCCAGGAGCCCATGCCGCCGGAGTCCTCGTTGCTGGCGTTGGCCGCCGCGCCCGGGGTCGCCTCGGTGCTCTCCTCGGGCGTCTCCTCGACGGGCTCGTCGGAGGGGAGCGGCTCCTCGCTGGCCGACGGGGTGGGGCTCGGGGTCGTCTCGACCTTGATCGCCAGCGCGATGCGCTGGCCGGTGACGCTCTGCCCGGCGGACGCGTCGAAGCTCTTGGTGGCGTAGACCTCACCGACGCTGGCACCGATGGCGAGCCGGCCGGGCGCGATCGGCTTCTCGCTGCTGCCGGAGAAGCGGAAGTTACCGTCGTCGTCGCTGATCGTGTCGATCTTCTTGCCGGCGCCGTCCTGGAGCATGACCACGGCGTTCGGCACGGCCTTGCCGTTCGCCTGCACGACCACCTTGCCGGAGACCGACTTGACGGTCTGCGTCTGGGGCGGCTGGGACGGCTGGGCCCGGCCCTTGACGCCGAGCTGGAAGGTGGCGGTGCCGGCGCCGGACTTGTCGCCCTCGGCCGCCACCGTCACGGTGACGTTGGCGTCGCCGGCGTTGTCGCTGGCCCTGATCCGCAGCAGCTGGGACCTCGGCCGGTCGTTGTTGACGTTGATCTCTCCGCAGCCGCCCGCGCAGCTCACGCCGCCCGGCAGGCCGGCGAGGCTGATCTGGATCTTCTCGTCGCCTTCGCGGGGGGTCACCTGCACGGTGACGGCGGTGTCGCTGCCGGCGTTGACGGTGACCGAGCCGGGCGACACGGCGACGTCCGCGGCCAGGGCTGGTGTGGCGGGGGCGGCGAGCAGAGCGCCGACAACCAGCGCCACGACCACACCGGCCCGCTGCTTCCAGGCACGTCGGTGTGTTGACACGTCCACCGCCCTTCCGGACTGACTTCCCTCGGCGGCGGGGCGCCGGGCCGGGGATCATCACGGTACGAATACGCCGTCGGCAACTATGCCTTGTCTGACCGGATCGGCGCGACCCAGGGCCAGCGTCAGGCGCGGCGCGCCGAAGCCGTATCGTCCCGTCGTGTCCTCTCCGCACACTAAGTCCGCCGCGGTCGCGGCGGCGTTGTCGGCGCTCGACGAGGGGCGTACGCCCGAACGACCGGTCCTCCGGGAGGCGGTCCGTGCCCTGTTGACCGTCCTCGCGGAGCGCGCCCCCGGCCGATCGGTGGAGGTGCGTGTCCCACCTTACGGCGCAGTTCAGTGCGTTCCCGGTCCCCGACACACCCGTGGCACCCCTGCCAACGTCGTCGAGATGGAGCCCGAGACCTGGCTGGCGGTGGCCACCGGACGGCTCGACTGGGCCGACGCGATCACCCAGGGTCGCGTACGGGTGAGCGGAATCCGGGCGGATCTCTCCGCGCACCTGCCGCTCTAGCTGGGGCGATACGCATCGACCGGTCACACCTCGGAGCCGGATCGTGACTTTCTGTATCGACACGGATTCGCGTACACTGTCAGGCGACGACAGTGGTCCCGGCCGAGGAGTGCGGATCCGCCCCCCGCGTGATTCCGCAAGGCCGGTCCAGATCAGCATGAGGGAGCGCAGGTGCCCCGAGGCGACGGCCGGCTGAGCCACGACCTTGATCCCCAACGACCAGGCCCCCAGGACGCGTGCGGCGTCTTCGGCGTCTGGGCGCCCGGGGAGGAGGTCGCCAACCTGACCTACTTCGGGCTCTACGCCCTCCAGCACCGTGGCCAGGAGGCCGCGGGCATCGCGGTCAGCGACGGCTCGGGCGTCGTGGTCTACAAGGACCTCGGCCTGGTCGCCCAGGTCTTCGACGAGCCGACCCTGGCCAGCCTGCGCGGGCACGTGGCGATCGGGCACGCCCGCTACTCCACCACCGGCGGCTCCACGTGGGAGAACGCCCAGCCGACGATCCGGTCCACCACCTCCGGCACCACCATCGCGCTGGCCCACAACGGCAACCTGGTCAACACCGCGGAGCTCCAGCGCGAGGTCGCCGAGCGGGGCCTGGTCGCCGACGGCTCGACAAACGACACCTCCCTGGTGACGATGCTGCTGGCCAGCCGCCCGGACCTGTCGGTCGAGGCGGCGGCGCTGGAGGTGCTGCCGCGGCTGCGGGGCGCGTTCAGCTTCGTGTTCATGGACGAGTCGACCCTCTACGCGGCCCGCGACCCGCACGGCGTACGCCCGCTGGTGCTGGGCCGCCTGGAGCGCGGCTGGGTGGTGGCCAGCGAGACCGCCGCGCTGGACATCGTCGGCGCGAGCGTGGTCCGCGAGGTCGAGCCCGGCGAGCTGATCGCGATCGACGAGGACGGCCTGCGCTCCAGCCGGTTCGCCGCCCCGGAGCCCAAGGGCTGCCTCTTCGAGTACGTCTACATCGCCCGCCCGGACGCCACCATCGCCGGCCGCAACGTGCACTCCGCCCGGGTGCAGATCGGCCGCCAGTTGGCCAAGGAGCACCCGGTCGAGGCCGACCTGGTCATCCCGGTGCCGGAGTCCGGCACCCCGGCCGCGATCGGCTACGCCGAGGAGTCGGGCATCACCTACGGCGCCGGCCTGATGAAGAACCCGTACGTCGGGCGCACCTTCATCCAACCGTCGCAGACCCTGCGCCAGCTCGGCATCCGGCTCAAGCTCAACCCGCTGCGGGAGAACGTCCGGGGCAAGCGGCTGGTCGTGGTCGACGACTCGATCGTGCGCGGCAACACCCAGCGGGCGATCGTGCGGATGCTGCGCGAGGCCGGCGCGCTGGAGGTGCACGTGCGCATCTCCTCGCCGCCGGTCAACTGGCCGTGCTTCTACGGCATCGACTTCGCCACCCGCGCCGAGCTGCTGGCCAACGGGCTGGACAACGACGGCATCCGGCGCTCCATCGGGGCGGACACGCTCGGCTACGTGTCGCTCCCGGGCCTGATCGCCGCCACCGAGCAGCCGAAGACCCGGCTGTGCCGTGCGTGCTTCGACGGGGAATACCCGATCGAGCTGCCCGCCGGCAACCTGATCGGCAAGCACGTGCTCGAAGGGGTGGGCCGGCGGGTCGCCGCGCAGGCGGCCGACACCCCGGAGCACACCGCCCCGCTCGTCGCCACTCCGGGCGGCGTGACCACACACCGCCCGTAGCACCACCCGGCGCGGCCCGGCCACCGCCGGCGCGGCGCCAGAACCAAGGGGGAGAACCGTGACGCACGTGTCCGAGCGCAGCGGCGCAGGAAGCAGCCCGTCCGGCGCCGGCGGCGACCGCCAGCCCTGGACGGCCGGCACCGGCCGCCAGGCGCGCAAACGCTCGGTCTCGTACGCGGACGCCGGGGTCTCGATCGAGGCGGGCGACCGCGCGGTCGAGCTGCTCAAGTCGAAGGTGAAGCAGACCCGACGCCCCGAGGTGATGGGCGACCTGGGCGGCTTCGCCGGCCTGTTCCGGCTGGACACGAAGAAGTACAAGAACCCGATCCTGGCCTCGTCCACGGACGGCGTGGGCACCAAGCTGGTGATCGCGCAGCAGATGGACATCCACGACACGGTCGGCATCGACCTGGTCGCGATGGTCGTCGACGACCTGGTGGCCTGCGGCGCCGAGCCGCTCTTCCTGCTCGACTACATCGCCACCGGCGAGGTCGTGCCGGACAAGGTCGCCGAGATCGGCGCCGGCATCGCCGACGGCTGCCGCTACGCCGGCTGCGCCCTGCTGGGCGGCGAGACCGCCGAGCACCCGGGCGTGCTCCGCCCCGACGAGTACGACATCTCGGCCACCGGCGTCGGCGTGGTCGAGGAGAGCGACATCCTCAGCCCGGACCGGGTCGAGGTGGGCGACGTGGTCATCGCGATGCGCTCCTCCGGCCTGCACTCCAACGGCTACTCGCTCGTGCGCCACGTGCTGCTGGGCGCCGGCCGGATGCGGCTCGACGTGGTGATCGACGACTTCGGCCGGCAGCGCACCCTCGGCGAGGAGCTGCTCACCCCGACGAAGATCTACGCGCAGGACTGCCTCAAGCTCATCGCCGAGGCCGAGGTGCGCTCCATCGCCCACGTCACCGGCGGCGGCATCCCCGGCAACCTGGTCCGGGTGCTCCCCGAGCACGTCGACGCGGTCGTCAACCGGTCCACCTGGAAGCCGCAGCCGATCTTCGACCTGATCCAGTCCAAGGGGCGGATCGAGGACCCGGAGATGGAGGCGACCTTCAACATGGGCGTCGGCATGTTCGCGATCGTCTCCGCCGAGGACGCGGACCGCGCGCTGGCCACCCTGACGGGCCGGGGCGTCGACGCGTGGCAGGCCGGCGAGATCATCGAGGGCTCCGGCAACGTGCAGATGGTCGGCCAGCACACCCGGGGCTGATCGACTCCCGGTGACCGTACGGGCACCTGATCAGGGCTTCACCCGAGTGGCCGTCGCCGCCTAGCCTGAAGGGCACCCTCAGAGCTGTCGGGGCCGCCCGCCCGGTTTCCCCGACAGCCCTTCAGGCGCGGAGGAGGGCAATGGCTGCTCGGGGACTGTCGTTCAGCGGGATGCGCGGCCTGGCCGCCGTCCCCTCGTACGTGGTCATGCAGCCCACCACCCTGTGCAACCTGGACTGCGCCTACTGCTACCTGCCGTTCCGCGCGGCCGACCGGCGGATGCCGGTGTCGGTGGCCGAGGCGGTGGCCGTGTCGGTCAACCCGTGGGCGGCGGCGGGCCGGTTCTCGGTGGTGTGGCACGGCGGTGAGCCGCTGGCCGCCGGCCGGGAGCACCTGGCCGCGCTGATCGCGCCCTTCGGGCCCGGGGTCGAGCACCACGTGCAGACCAACGCCACGCTGATCGACGACGCCTGGTGCGCGTTCTTCGTCGAGCACGGGGTGCGGGTGAGCGTGAGCGTGGACGGCCCGCGGGAACGCAACGGCGACCGGGTCACCCGGGGCGGCGGTCCCGCGTACGACCGGATCCTGCGCGGGGTGGCGGCGCTGCGCCGGCACGGCCTGCCGTTCTCGGCGCTGGCGGTGGTGGGTCGCCCCGGGCCGGGCCTGGCCACCGAGCTGTACGACTACTTCCTCGACCTGGGCTGTGACGTGCTGGGCGTCAACATCGAGGAGACCGAGGGGGTCAACCTCCGCGACAACTCCCACGACGCGCGGCTGGTGACCGCCTTCTGGGCGGAGCTGGTGGCGGCCTGGCGCCGGGAGCCACGGATCCACCTGCGCGAGGTCGAGTGGTCGCTGCGGTACGCCGCGGCGGTGCTGGACGGCAGCGCCGACGACCTGCTTCCCCGGCGGTTGGACCCGATCCCGACCGTCGGCCACGACGGCTCGGTGACCGTGCTCTCGCCGGAGCTGGCCGGCTTCACCGATGTCCGGTACGGCGACTTCAGCAGCGGAAACGTGCTGGCCACCCCGCTGGTCGAGATCCTCGCCCACGCGGACCGGACGCCCTGGGTCGGCGAGTTCCTCGCCGGCGTCGAGGCGTGCCGTGCGTCCTGCCCCTACTTCGGGTTCTGCGGCGGCGGCCACGCGGCCAACCGCTACTTCGAACAGGGGCGTTTCGACGGTACGCAGACCGCGCACTGCCGCAACAGCAAGATCCACTTACTGGAGGGAGTGTTGGAGCATGCCCGAGACCACCAGTCACCGGCAGCCTGACCGGAGGACGGACACCCCGGACGAGGTCGCCGACCGGGTGCGGGAAGCCGCGCCGGGACTCACCGCACTCCTCCACGAGGCCGAGGCCGCGCGGCGACTACGGGCCGAGGTGGCGGGCGGCGACGGCGCGAGCGCCGTGTGCGCCTGGAACCACTTCGAGAACATCCCGACGTTCTACAACTGGAACAACCGCCCCCGCTGAGACAGACCGTGATCAGGGACCTGCCGATCGTCCGGAAGGCTCTCCGGGCGGGGCAGGTCCCTGATCGTCGGTCTTGGCGCCGCTTCGATGGGCACATGCGTGAGCACGCGGGCGATCACCGCGTGCTCAGCTGATACCGGAGGTCAGCGGGGCGGACGTACCCAGGGATCCGGGTCTTCGTCCGCGTGATCCTCATCATCGTCGTCGACATACTCTTTGTAGTCGTCGTCGAAGTTGTGCTCAGACTTACCAGCACCCGCCAGTTCGCGCTGCAAGGCGGTGAGGTCGGTGTTCGGGGAGTGGTACTTCAACTCCCGGGCCACCTTCGTCTGCTTGGCCTTAGCACGGCCGCGCCCCATGGCTCGACCCCCTCGCACAGAATGCGGGGCAGCCCGAAGGCGGGCCCCGATGACGTCAGGCATCTCTCGTGGCTCTTACGGTACATGGGGATGCCACCGTTCGGCACCTCGGGTTACCGTCGACCGACACCGCGCGTCGCGGTCATCCGGCCGTCACCGATTGTACCCGGTAAGGAGCGGCGTCGGGAGCGCCCATGACACCGGGCAGAGCCATGCGAAACCACCCTAACGGGACGGGCCGCCCGCCGGGGCCGGGGGCGGAACGACCGCTCCGCCCCCGAGGGCGCTCAGCGCAGGTGGATCGTGCGCAGCCGGCCGACGTCGGCCATCCGCCGCTCCGCCAGCCGGTCCGCCGCCACGGCCGGCGGCACGCCCTCGGCGTCGGCCAGTCGCAGGATCTCCCGGGTGGTGTCGTAGATCCGGGTCGCGCGCAGCTTGGCCCGGTCGAAGTTGAAGCCCTCGATCTCGTCCGCCACCTGGATCACGCCGCCGGCGTTCACGACGTAGTCCGGGGCGTAGAGGATGCCGCGGTCGGCGAGGAGCTTCTCGATGCCGGAGTGGGCGAGCTGGTTGTTGGCCGCGCCGGCGACCACCTTGGCGCGCAGCGCCGGCACCGTGTCGTCGTTGAGCGCGCCGCCCAGGGCGCACGGGGCGTACACGTCGATGTCGGCGGCGACCAGCGCGGCGGCGTCGTCGACCAGCGCGACCTGCGGGTGGGTGGCGCGGGCCCACTCCAGGGCCTTCGGGTTGACGTCGGTCGCCACCACCTCGGCGCCGTCGTCGATCAGGTGGCCGACGAGGTACTTGCCGACCTTGCCCAGGCCCGCCACGCCGACCCGCCGGCCGGCGAGGGTCGGTGCGCCCCAGACGTGCTCGGCCGCGGCCCGCATGCCCTGGAACACGCCCCAGGCGGTGAGGATCGAGGAGTCGCCGGCGCCGCCGTGCTCGACGCTGCGGCCCGTGACGTACGAGGTCTCGCGGGCGATCACGTCCATGTCGGCGACGTAGGTGCCGACGTCGCAGGCGGTGTAGTAGCGCCCGGCGAGGGACTCCACGAAGCGGCCGTACGCACGCAGCAGCGCCTCGCTCTTGATCCGCTCGGGGTCACCCCAGATGACCGCCTTGCCGCCGCCCAGGTCCAGCCCGGCGAGGGCGTTCTTGTAGGCCATGCCCCGGGAGAGGTCGAGCACGTCGGCGAGGGCGTCGGCCTCGCTGGCGTACGGGTAGAACCGGGTCCCACCGAGCGCGGGGCCGAGCGCGGTGGAGTAGATGCCGATGATCGCCTTGAGGCCGGTCTGCTTGTCCTGGCAGAACACGACCTGTTCGTGACCGCTGGACCCCGGGTCTTCGGTGGTGGCGAATACGCCCATGACTCGCTCCTGGTGTGGGGTGCGCCCTTGTGGGACGCGGACCGGTGGACCGCCGGCGGGATGCTGCCGGTGCCGCTGAGCCTAGTATCGGCCGACGCCGCCCGGCCGCCCACGGCACGCGTGATCGCGCTGCCGACGACGGTCGAGTTCCAATTCGTGGGAGGATCGCGCCGTGCCGTCGCTCTTCGCTTCATACCTGCGCGTGTACGAGCCGCTGACCGCCTTCGACCGGGACCGCCAGGCGTACTGGCGGCGCTACGTCGAGCAGGGGCGGGCGGTGGCGCCGGTGGAGGGGCCGGGCCGGCAACGGACGTCGGTGCTTGAGGCGCTCGGCGCCGGCTGGACCCGGCTGCCCGACCTGCCGGACGAGGCGTACGTCCTGGAGACCGACGAGGCCCTGCTGGTCTGCCCGTGGAACCTGCGCATCCGGGTGGCCGAGGCGGCGTTGAACGCGCGCGACGGGGTGCCGCCGGTGCTGGCCGACGCGTTCGTGCCGCCGGTGCTCGCCGGGCAGGCGAAGGCCGTGGTGGAGGACTGGCGCAGCGGGGCGCGGGTGCTGGAGCACGGCGTGCCGCGCGTGCACGAGCAGATCGCCACGTGGGGCGTACCGCTGCGCTGGTTCGTGCTCTTCGGCCCGGAGGAACGGCACCACGTGACCCACCCCGGGCGGCGGGCGCTGCACTACCGGACGGAGATCTCCAAGGCGCGGCGGCGTTCGTCGCGGGCCCTGTCGGTGCTGCGCAAGTCGATCGGCGACGCGCCGATCACGGAGGCGGTCGAGGAGGCCGCCCGCTGGCTGGAGGAGTTCCACCCCCGTTCGATGGTGGAGCTGGACTACGGCGGCCTGGTCGAGCTGCTCTCGGACGAGACGCTGGCCGCCGACGACTCGCCCCAGCTGGTGGCGAGCGGGCTCGCCGGGCTGTCCCGGGGCGAGGCGGAGGAGGCCTCGGCGGCGTACGACAAGCTGGTCGCGCGCTGGCGGGCGATCCAGTTGCTGGAACGGTGCAACTGAGGCGAAAACGCCCATAAGCTGCTCCGAAGTCGAGGCGGGTTCGTAGTCGACGCATCACGAACCGTGATCATGAGTCCGAATAAGGTACTTTCTGCCGTGTAAAAGTCGCATAAATCGGGCATGGTTCATCCGTCCGTCTAGGGACGTTCGGCCGTTCGGCCCATGTCGGACATCGGGGACTAGCCGGACCATGGGAGACGCGTCGACCGGCGGGACCCCGGCCGATGTCTATACATGTGGAGGAGTGACCGATGGCATCGCGAACGCACGAACCAGAGCCGCTACTCACACCGGCCGAGGTGGCGTCGATGTTCCGTGTCGACCCGAAGACGGTGACCCGGTGGGCAAAGGCGGGCAAGCTCAGCGCCATCCGCACGCTGGGTGGACACCGTCGGTACCGGGAGTCGGAGGTCAGGGCCCTGTTGCAGGGACAGATCCCCCAGCAGCGCCAGGGGGACTGACCGACCGGGATACAAACGGGTGTGAACGGAGGGCGGCGGACATGGTCCGCCGCCCTCCGTCGTGTCCGGACCCCGCCCGCGTACTGACGGCGGGCGCGGGATCAGGCGCCGGCCGGCGGCCGGTCCGCGAGGACGACCCGGATGCCGACCGTGCCGCTCTCGCCGCGCCGCAGGCGGCTGCCGAGCAGGCTGAGCCGGCCGATCATCCGGTACTTCTGCTTGATCAGCTCACGCACCCGCCGCGTGCCGGCCGCGTCGCAGAGGGTAGCGTGGGCGGCGACCGCCTCGCCGTGCGGGCGGCCCCGGACGTCGCAGGGGGCCACCGTGACGTCGCCGCTGCGCCGGATCCGCTTCACCTTGCCGGCGTCCGCCGCCGACCACACCCAGAGCGCGTCGCCGTCGCGCACCGCCCAGACCGGGGTCGGCACCGCCCGACCGTCCTTGCGGAACGTCGTGAGCAGGATGTACTTCTCCGCGCCGAGGCGGTCCAGGGTGGTCACCCCGCCAGGATACGGCCGGTGCGGCTGACTGACCGGCCGGATAGCGTGAAGCCCGTGACGGGACAGCCACGGATCGGTGACGTGTTCGGGGAGATGCTGCGCGACGCGTACGCCGTGGCCACCGGGGTCGGGCCCCGCCCGCTGGCCGGCGGGCGGCTGCCGCGCCCGGTCATCGAGATCATCGAGCGGGACGACGGGCTCATCAACGGCGCCCCCGCCGCGCACTACCTGGACGGGCCGGCCGACTGGCAGCCGTACGACCACCGGGCCTT
Organism: Micromonospora sp. NPDC048868; assembly: GCF_043198195.1. Lineage (NCBI taxonomy): Bacteria > Bacillati > Actinomycetota > Actinomycetes > Micromonosporales > Micromonosporaceae > Micromonospora > Micromonospora sp. NPDC048868. Next base: position 68,744 of record NZ_JBICUN010000010.1, on the reverse strand, counting down.
GGACCGGGTCCGGGGCGCGACCCTGGACGTCGGCGTCGGGGCGGGCCGGATCGCGCTGCTGCTCCAGGAACGGGGCGTGCCCGTCACCGGGCTGGACACCTCGGCCGGGGCGCTGGCCGTCTGCCGCCGCCGGGGCGTACGCGACCTGGTGCACGGCACCGTCGACGCGCACGTCGCGGACGGCCGCCGCTACGACACGTTCCTACTGCTGGGCAACAACGTGGGCCTGCTGGAGGGCCGGGAACGCGGGCCGGCGCTGCTGGCCGCGTTGGCGGCACTGGCCCGGCCGGGAGCACAGGTCATCGCCCACGGCACCGACCCGTACGGCACCCGGGACCCGGTCCACACGGGCTACCACGAGCGCAACCGGCGTCGGGGCCGGTTCGGTGGGCAGCTCCGGCTCCGGCTGCGCTACCGGGAACTGGGCACCGAGTGGTTCGACTACCTGGTCTGCTCCCCGGACGAGCTGGCCGAGCTGGTCCGGGGCAGCGGCTGGCGACTGACCGACGTGGACGATCGGGACGCGCCGTACTACCTGGCGACCCTGCGCCTCGCCGGCTGACGACCGGCCCCGGCCGCGGACCCCGCGACGCCGACGCCGGATTCCCGCCGGACGCGGGAACCCGGCGCGGGTGTCAGACCTGGACGGTCGGGGGGAGCTGCTCGGGCGGCAGGCCGCCGTCGCCGTCGACCACCTCGTCCGGGGTGCCGTCCTCGTCGAGGTCGACCATCGTGATGTCCACCTTGCCGTCCCCGTCGGTGTCGAACTGGAACAGGTCGGGCTTGCCGTCCCCGTCGGTGTCGGCCACCCAGACGTCGGTGCGGCCGTCGTTGTTGGTGTCGGCGCGCAGCAGGTCGACCCGCTCGTCCCCGCGGGTCTCCACGGTCTCCGCCGCGTCCGCGGCGTGCACGGTCTCCGGTGCCTGGCTCATCTGGGCCGTCCTTCCCTCGGTTGGGTGCCGTGGTACCCGATCCGGCGCGCCCCCACGCATGCCGGAGAGATCGCCGCTGCATAGGGTCGGGCCCATGAGCGAGTGGAGCGGGCGGCGGGGCGCGGGTAGACCCCGTCCCGCCACCGGAGACAGGGAGGCGTCATGAGCGACCGCTTTGTCGTCGTCGGGGCCGGCACGATGGGGCTCGGCATCGCGTACGTGGCGGCCGGGGCCGGGCACGCCGTCGAGCTGGTCGAAGTGGACCGGGCCCGGGGCGCGGCGGCCGTCGAGCGGCTCGGGGAGCTGTGGGACAGGGCGGTGGCGCGCGGCAAGCTGGACGCCGACCGGGCCGCGACGAATCGGCAGCGGGTGACGCTGCGCTCGGGGCTCGCCGAGGTCGCCGAGGAGCCGGCCGTCGTGGTGGAGGCCGTACCGGAGCGGCCGGACCTGAAGCGGGCGGTGCTGCGCGAGGCCGAGGCGCTGCGGCCGGCGCTGCTGGGCAGCAACACCTCCAGCATCCCGATCGCCGCGCTGGCCGAGGGGCTGGCCCGGCCCGAGCGCTTCCTCGGGCTGCACTTCTTCAACCCGGTCTGGGCGATGGCCCTGCTGGAGGTCGTGGTCGGCCCGGCCACCGCCGAGGAGACCACCGCCGCGGCGGTCGCGCTCGCCGGCCGGCTGGGCAAGGACCCCGTCGTCGTACGCGACATGCCCGGCTTCGCCACCTCCCGGCTCGGGGTCACCCTCGGGCTGGAGGCCATCCGGATGGTCGCCGACGGGGTGGCCAGCCCCGCCGACATCGACAAGGCGATGGTGCTCGGCTACCGGCACCCGGTCGGCCCGCTGGAGCTGACGGACATCGTCGGGCTGGACGTGCGGCTCGACATCGCGCGCACCCTCCAGACCGCGTACGGGGACCGGTTCGCCCCGCCGCCGCTGCTCGAGGAGATGGTGGCCGCCGGCCGCCTGGGCAAGAAGTCCGGCCAGGGCTTCTACCGCTGGGAAGGCGGCGTTCGCCAGTGAGCGCGAGGAGTGAGCTTGCGAGCCCCGCAGTCGCGAACGGAAGGTCGGCACGGGTGAGCGCGAGGAGTGAGCTTGCGAGCCCCGCAGTCGCGAACGGAAGGGGGACCCGCTCGTGAGTGGGCTGCGGATCGAGGAGCAGCCGGACCGGCTGGTGGTGACGCTCGACCGGCCGGAGAAGCGCAACGCCATCGACGCCGACCTGATCGCCGAGCTGCACCAGGTCTGCGCGGAACTGGAGGCGCGGCCCCGCCTGCTGCTGCTCACCGGCGGCAGCGAGGGGATCTTCGCCGGTGGGGCGGACATCGGGCAGCTTCGCGAGCGGGGCCGGCTGGACGCCCTCGCGGCGATCAACTCGGCGGCCTTCGCCCGGATCCGGGCGCTGCCGATGCCGACCGTGGCGGCCGTGGACGGGCCCGCGCTGGGCGGGGGCGCCGAGCTGGCGTACGCCTGCGATCTGCGGGTCTGCACGGCGCGGGCGGTGTTCGGCCAGCCGGAGGTCCGGTTGGGGATCCTGGCCGGCGCGGGCGCGACCCACCGGCTGCCGGCGCTGGTCGGGGAGGCCCGGGCCAAGGAACTGCTCTTCACCGGCCGCCGCGTGGACGCCGAGGAGGCGCTGCGGATCGGGCTGGTCAACCGGGTGGTGCCCGAGCCCGCCGAGCTGCTGCCCACGGCGCACGGGCTGCTCGACGAGATGGCGAAGGGGTCCGCGCTGGCGCTGCGGCTGACCAAGCTGGCGGTCGACGCGCCGGCTGCCGCGCACCCGCACCTCGACCTGGTCAGCCAGGCGGTGCTCTTCGAGGACGAGGAGAAGCACCGGCGGATGACGGAGTTCCTCGAGCGGCGACGCCCCCGCTGAGCCCGGACGAGACGACGGCCGCACCGGTCACCGGTGCGGCCGTCCGTGTCCCACGGGTGGTGACTCAGTGCCGGATCTGCACCCCGGCGTCCGCGAGGGCCCGGATCACCTCTGCGGACTCGGCGAAGCCGATGACCAGCACGGCCTCCGCGCCGAAGTCCTTGATCTCCTTCGCGCCCGCGACGAAGTCGATCGGGTTCGCCTTGGCGTCCGCCGGCGGGTCGTAGGTCAGCAGCTTGAGCCGGTCGCCGCCGATGCCGGCCCGCTCCAGCTCGGCCCGGACGGTGCCCTGGAGGCCCTCGCCGTAGGAGTCCTTACGGGCGACGATGGCGATCTTCTGCGGGCCGTCGCGGAGGATCACGTCGGCCAGCGCCCGGCCCTGGAGGCTGTCCGGCGGGGCGGTGCGGAAGTAGAGGCCGTTGTCGTCCAGCTCGGTGAGGCTGGCGTCGGTGTTCGACGGGGAGAACAGCACCTTCCCGGCCTGCACCACGTCGGGCAGCACCGCGCGGGAGATGCCGGAGGCGCTGGCGCCGATGATGACGTGGACCTTCTGCGCGACGTGCCGCGCCACGGTGGCCTTGGCGACCGCCGGGTTGGTGCCGTCGTCGCCGTCGATCCAGACCACCGGCTCGCCGAGCACCCCGCCCGCCGCGTTGATCTCCCTGATCGCCAGCTTGGTGCCGGCGGAGATCGGCGGGTACGCGAGGGCCAGGTCACCGGTCTGCGACAGCAGGCCGCCCAGGATCAGCGGCGAGCCGTCGCTGCGGTCCGTCCGGCCGCCACGCTGCTTCTTCGCCTTCGGCGGGGCCTTGGTGCTCGCCGCCGACTCGTCGCCGGCCCCGACGAACTCCGTCTTGCCGTCGTTGAGGCGCTGGCCGTCGAAGTGCAGCGTGCCGTAGCTCGCGGTGGACGGCTCGCCGGCGTCGGTGAAGCCGGCCCGGGTCAGCGAGACGCTGCGGTACTCCACGTCCCGGCCCGCGCGGGCCAGGGTCAGGCACTCCGCCACCCGTTCGCAGCGCTGCCCGTCGTTGGTGACCCCGACGATCTGCTTCGCGATGGCGGCCGGATCCGTCGAGCCCGCGAGCTGGGCGGCGATCGCGCTGATCACCACCGCGTCGTACGCCTCGGCGGAGTAGAGGAAGTCGCCCAGCTTCGGGTCGACCGACCGGAGCCGGTTCTTGAAGTCCTCGGGCAGGGGCGTGAGCGGCGTGGTGCCCTTCATGCCGTCGACCAGGCCGGCGCGGTCCTTCAGCTCGGCAGGGTACGAGTTCAGCATGTTGCCGTCGGTGCCGTAGAGGCGCACCTGTTGGGTGGCCGCCTCCTCGGGCTCTTCGGTCCCGCAGGCGCTCGTGGCGAGCAGGAACGTCGCGCAGGCGGCCAGGGTGGCCGCCCGCGAGGCGCGTGACTTGAACATGGTCGTCCTTCCTCCGGCGAAGGTCCGCTGCGCACATTAGCGTGCTGGGCCGTGCGGCGGGACCACGGATGCGGCTCAATCCGCAGGTCGCCCGCCTTGACTACGGAAAGTGACCGCCGGTGGATGGCTTGACCCTCCCCTCTACCGTGCTGTGGGTGACGGACTCACCACAGCAGACGCTTGACGACGCGACCGCCGTGCTCCGCTCGGCGCTGGCCGGGGACGGCGACGCGGTGGCGGGGGCGTTCGACGCGGTCGTCGACCGGTCCGGCCTGGCCGGCGCGTACGGGGTGGCCTGGTGTCTTGCCGCCACGATGGTCGGCGATCCGGTGCCGCCGGGCACGTGCGCGCTGGACTTCCCCGGCATCGAGGAGGCGGGCTACGACACCCGCTGGGTGGCGCGCTTCGTCAGCGCGTACGCCAACGCCGACGACGACACCGGCGAGGCGCTGTTCGGTGCGGCGGCGGCCGACGGGCTGCTGCCGGAGTGCCTGCTCACGCTCGCCGGCTCGACCGTGGCGACGCTGCGTAGCCGGACCGCCTGACCGTTCGTACCGCCCGACGGCACGGACCGGGACGACGGCCGGCGGCCGGACGGTTGGGCGCCCGCCGGCCGGACCGTTGGGCACCCGCCCGCCGCCCGCCGCCCGCCGCCCGCCGCCCGCCGCCCGCCGCCCACCGCCCGCCGGCTGGCGCGGACGTGGCGCGGCGGGGCCGGACCGCCGTGACAGGCTGAGGGCATGTCCGACGCCATGCTCAGCAAGGTGCGCAAGCTGCTGGCCCAGGCCGAGGACCCGGCCTGCACCCCCGCCGAGTCGGCCGCGTTCACGGCCAAGGCGACCGAGCTGATCGCCCGCTACGGCGTGGACCGGGCGCTGCTGGCCGCCCGGGACCCGGCCACGGACCCGGTGGGCGACCGGGTGGTCGAGGTCGTCGCCCCGTACGCGCGGGACAAGGCCGGCCTGCTCGCCGCGGTCGCCGATCCGCTGCGCTGCCGCTGCGTCCGCCGCCGGGAGGGCGCCGGCTTCGCCATGCACCTGTTCGGCTTCGCCAGCGACCTGGAACGGGTCGAGCTGCTCTTCACGTCGCTGCTGGTGCAGGCCGCCCACGGGCTGGCCGGCGTCGAGGTGCCGGCCGGCGCGCACGTCGCCGCCTTCCGGCGCTCGTGGCTGGCCGGGTTCGCCCAGGTGATCGGCGTGCGACTGCGGGCCGCGGAGGCCGGGGCGGTCGCCGAGGCGGGCGCGCCCTCGGTGGCACTGGTCCTGGCCGACCGGTCGGACCGGGTCCGGCACCGCGTCGCCGAGGTGTACCCACGGCTGCGTACCGCCGCGCCGCGCCGACTGGCCGGCGGCGGGTTCGGCTCGGGTGCCGAGGCGGGCCGGCGCGCCGACCTCGGCGGCCGGGGCGTCGCCACCGCGCCGGGCGCGCGTCCCGGCCTCGGCCGCTGACCCGCCGCAGCCTCTGGCGGTACGTGGCGGATGGCATCGGTGGCGCGTGGGCCGGGCGGTGCGTGACGGCGGTGGCGCGTGACCCGGGCGGTCGGGCCTCGGTCGCTGACTGGCCGGAAGCCGGTCAGTCGACGCCGTGGTCGGCCACTCTGGCGGCGTAGCGGGTGAGCAGCTCGTGCCAGCCGGCGGTCAGCGCCTGCCGGTAGCCCTCCGCGGCCTCGCCGTGCCGGTCGAAGTGCCGGTGCTCGACCGTCACCCGCGTCCGCTCCGGCCCGTCCGCGTGGAAGAGCACCTCCACCTCGCTCGCCTTCGCCGGGTCCGGCACCGGTGCCCGGTCCGCCCCGATCTGCCAGGTGAAGACCAGCCGCTCGGGCGGATCCCAGGTCAGCACCCGGCCCCAGTCGCAGCGGAAGCCGTGCGGACCGATCTCGTAGAGCATCCCGCCGCCGCGCGGCTCCATGCCCAGGTCGGCGAGCTGCTCGGGCCCGGACCAGGTGTATTCCACCACCCACCACTGCGCCAGGGCGCCGGTGAACACCTCGAACGCCCGCTGCGCGGGAGCGGGGACCAGGAGGGCGCTGCGCAACGCGAATCGTTCGGACTCCTGCCGGATGCCGGCCGGGTCAGCCATCTCCTGTCCCATAGGCCCGGACCATACCGGCTGATGCCCGGGTGCGCAGCTTCGTGATTGCCGTCTTCGGGCCGCCCATCCGTACGCCGGAAGACGCCCGCGCGCCCGACCGTGACCGGCCGTGTCGCCGGGCCGGCGGGATGTTCGGCCGGATAGCGGGTACCCGCGCCGAACGGTCCCGGCCGGCCCGGCCGGAGAATGCGGAGCGGGGAGCATGAGCGAGAACGCGCAGCAGCGGGACGACGACCGGACCGGCGGCCGATCGGGGCGACGTGACGGGGAAGCGGAACCCGCCCGCCGGGGTGGGGAGAACGAGCCGGACGTCCTGCTGGACATCCCGGAGGTGTCGGTCGACTCGATCCGGCTCGCCGTGGACGGGCTGGACGCCGACGTCTCCCTGCGGGCCCGGCTGGCCAACCTCCTCCAGCTCGACGCCGGGGTACGGGTGCACCTGGAGGGCGTCGAGCTGGACATCACCGGGGTGCACGCCGAGGCGTTGCTCAAGGTGCGGCTGGAGAAGCTGGTGCAGATCCTCGACCGTGCGCTGACCACCATCGACCGCAACCCGCAGGTCATCCAGACGCTGTCGGGTACGGCGGCGGCCTCCATGGACGACGTGAACCGGGCCAGTCAGCAGTTGGCCAACATGAGTGGGCAGCTCACCGGCCCGGAGGAGCGGGGCGGCGGGGCTGAGCCGCTCACCGCCCTTGGGGAGCAGCGCCCGCTGGAGCGGGTCGGCGGCGCGACCGACGATCTCGGTCAGCAGGTGGGCGCGATCGGTGCGGTCGCCGACCAGTCACTGCGGGAGCCGGGCGGCCCGGGCCGGGGCGGCAAGCCCGGCGCCGGCCAGGGCGGTGAGCCGGGCGGCCGGGGGCAGGGCGGCCGAGGGCAGGGCGGGGAGCCGGGCGCCGAGCAGGCCCAGCGGGGTGGCGGCCTCGCCAGCGGGTCGGGCGGCGGCGGCGAGCAGGGCCAGGCGCAGCGTGCACGCGAGCAGGAGGGCGACGAGGCGGCCCGTCGGGAGCCAGGTGGACCCCAGGAACGGGAGCAGGGCCAGGGCGCCCCGGAGCAGGGCGGGCAGCGGCCGAGTGGTTCGCAACAGGGCGGCGGGGAGCAGGGCGAGCAGCGGCCAGGCGGTTCGCAACAGGGCGAACAGGGCGGCGAACATCGGCCGGGTGGCGAGCAGGGCGGCGGGCAGCGGCCGGGCGGTTCGCCACAGGGCGGCGCGGAGCAGGGCGGCGGGGAGCAGGGCGGGCGGCGGCCGGGGCGCGCGGAACAGGGCGCTCAGCAGCCGGGCGGTGAGAGGGTCGGCGGGCCCGGGGGCGGTACGGCCGGAGCGGGCGGCGGGGACCGGGGTGCCGGCGGGTCCGGTGGCGGGCCGGAGGCCGGGCAGCGTGAGCCGTCGGGCGGCCCGTCCGAGGGCGGGCAGGGCCGGCAGCAGCCCGAGACCGGGCAGGGCCGGCAGCAGCCCGAGGCCTCGGGCGGTGGCGGTGGTGGCGCACCGAGCGCCGCCCAGATCGCCGAGCAGGCGGGGGAGACGCTGAGGCAGGCCGGCCGGAGCGTCTGGGAGGCGATCCAGGGCGGGATCGCCCAGCACCGCCAACAGCGGCGCTGAACCCAGCGGGCGGGCCTGCCTGCGGCCCCGTGGTGGGCGTCCACGGGTCGAGGGCGGGCCGGTGTGGCGGCGGCCCGGTCTGGCGGTCCGGTCGCCCTGATGCATTCGGCGTATCCGTGGTTCGAGGAGCCGACGGGGAGCCCCGCCGGCCGACGGATCAGATGCCGGTCACCGCCGCCCGGTACCGGGCGATCCACTGCCGGTTGAGTTCGTCGGCCTGGCGTTGGTGACGCGCGATGACGGCACAGCCGTTCCCGGGCACGTCGAGCCCCAGGAAGTCGAGGACGGCACGCGTGGTGGCGGCCATGTCCTCGGCCAGGTCCTCGTAGCGCACGACGTGCGGTTGGATCCCCCACGAGGCGAACCACGCCTCCCAGGCCGCGTTGTGCTCCCGGATCTCCTCGATGTAGTGCCTGATCCCGTTCGCGTCGAAGCGGGGCGCCTGCCCGTTGCCCACGTCGCCGCTGATCTCCCCACTGCCGCCGACGAACCACGTGCCGGTCTGCTCGGCGCGCAGCCGCGACACCGCCTGTGCCAGTACGTCGTCGCGTCGCAGGTAGACGAAGGCGGTGCGGCCGAACGCCCGGTTCAGCAGCGCGACGTCGTCGCCGTCGAGGTCGGGATGGACCGCCGCGAGCTTCGCGACCACCTCCTCGAGCGTTCCCCACATGAGTTTCGCGCCGAACACGCCGTTGCCGGTCCGGCCCGCGGCGAGCGCGGCCCGTACGAAGTCCGCGTAGTCGAAGCCGCCGTCCGCCCTGCGGGGAAGCTGCCACCGGTCGGCCCACAGCGGCTCGTCCGGGGAGCGGAAGTAGGCCTGGGGGTGACCGGCGAGACCGGTGGATTCCAGCAACCCGAGCAGGAGCGAGCTGCCGGTGCGCGGGGTGCCGCAGACGAAGTACGAGTCGACACGGTGCGTAGGCATGAACGCACACAACCGTAGCGCGGGCGCCCGTCGCAACTGAATTCGTCGATGCCGTCCCCCTCCGGCCCCAGGTGTCCTACCCCGCGCGGCCGGGTTGATCAGTCGAGGACTCGCAGTGCGACCGTGACCACGACGAAGAGTGCGATGGTGGCGGCGGAGGCGATCCGTGCCTGTCGCGACCGGGTGAACAGGCCCACCACCAGTGCCGCGCCCAGGCCCAGCAACCAGTGACCGACCTCGGGGTGCCGGTCGGGATCGAAGCCGAGGTGGCCGAGGGCGGCACGCCCGTAGCCGACGAGTGCGGCACCGCCGACCCAGACGAGCAGGGTCCAGCCGCACCGGCGGCCGGGGCTCTCGGTCAGCAGCGATCCGTGGCGGGTGATCGTGCCGAGCAGGTAGGTAAGCGTCAGCAGCGTCGCCACGCCGGCGAGCAGCACGGCGTGCAACCCCACGAAGAAGGCGAACAGCAGCCACGGGCCGCCGTCGGTCCCGCGCAGGAACAGGGCGGCCGCCACGCCGACCACGACCATCTGCCCCACCGCCAGGCGTCCTGAGTTCACCACCAGCGGTGCCGACTGTGCGGTCGACTGCTCGGCCACGCTCCGTCCCCCCGTCGCGCAGGCCCGCCGCAGACGGAACCAGGGCGGGTCGGTGATCAGCCTGGCAGAGCCGGGCGGCCTACCGCTGTCCCGGATCCGTCCGTCGACAGGAGCCGGGGCGGGCGGACGGCCGACGCGCCGTCAGGCCGAGGTCGCGGCGACGCAGAACTCGTTGCCCTCCGGATCGGCCATGACGATGTGGTGCCCGGTGAACTCCCCCAGGACGCTCCCGCCCGCCTTCACCAGCCGGTCGGACTCGGCCCTGATCCGCGCCCACCGCTCGTCGGGGCTGCCGTGGCCCGGCACCCGGACATCGATGTGCAGTCGGTTCTTGGCCGTCTTCGGCTCGGGGACCCTGAGGATGGAGAGCGCGGGCCCGACGCCGTCGGGATCGCACAGCCACGCCGCGTCGTCCACCGGGTCGTCCTCCGGCAGGTCGAAACTCGCGTGCCACTCCGCACGGGTCCGGAAGGGCGCGGGCGGCGGCTCGTCCACGTAGCCCAGCGCCGTCTTCCAGAACTCGCCGAGGAGTTTCGCGTCCGCGCAGTCGAGGGTCAGGCTGATTCTGGCTGCCATGGCGGGACCGTACTGCGTGCCCCCGACAGTCCCGACCGAGCCGAAAGGGCAGGCCCCGCCGGTACGGCCTGGGACCTTGACGTTCCCTACATGATGGGCCGCATGAGCCTGAGTGATCCGGACCCGGTGTGGATCGCCGTACGCCTCGTGATCGTGGTCCTCAGCCTGGCCATGATCGCGCTCGGCGTGCGTGTCGCCGTGTCGGGACGGTTTCCCTCGGCGTGGGTGCGGGTCGCCCGCCTGACGGCGACCCAGCGGTCCCAACCCGCCCGGATCGGCGGCAGCCAGGCGCTGCTCGGCGCGTGCCTGCTGGTCCAGCAGGCGCCTTTCCTCGTTGCCATGCCCCTTGTGGCTGGGCGCACCCTGTTCGTGGTGGCACTCCTCCTCGCCGTGACCGGGGCGGGATGGTTCGCCCTGCTCCGGCGCTAGAGCACCGCTCCGTGCCGCGTCGTCGGCTGATCCTGCCCAGGCCGGGCAGGACGCGGCCCACCCTGGCCGCGTAGCGGCGTAGGCGTCGCGAACAAGGGGGTTACGGCAACGGTCGTCAGCCGCCGTCCGTCTCGTCGAAGAAGTCGCGGGCGGAAGCGACGAGGTCGGGCTTCGGGTGGCCGTCGTTGAGCAGGTCGATGCTGCGTACCGTGAGATGCGCGTTGCCGTCCGTGTCCGCGACGAACAGCACGGGACGCCATGCGGGGTTGATGCCGGCGATGCTCGCCCGGACGCGGTGGTCGCCCAGGGCGTCCTCCAGCGTCGCGCGGGCCCGGCGGCACCATTCGCCGTGAGCCTCGTCGTCGTCGCCGAGAGAGTCGTGGGCGTCGAACATGTCCCGGCTGATCTGCACCAACGACTCGACGCCGGGCCCGGCAGCCTCGTGGTCGTCCGTGACAGCCCACTCGTCGGGCCACCAGCGGTAGCCGTCGGCGTACGCGTCGTCGGCCTCGACGAGCACCTGGAGGGCCTCCTCGGTGTGCGCCAACAGGGTCACCGTGACGACGTCGCTGTCCGTGGTGAGCGCCACCGCGTACAGCTCCTCCGATTCGCGTCCCTCGAGCATCGGGCCGATCGTCGCGCAGATGCTCGCGACGATCCGCTCGCGCAGTGCGGGCATGTCGACGGTGGGCACCGCGCTCCTCCCCGGGGCTCGCCCTCGTCCTGGTCGCCGGGACGTCGGCCGCCCCGGAAGGGCGCGACGTAGCAGGGGCGCCGCCACGTCGAGGACTGCCGGAGCCGCCCGGTACGCAGAAGCGCCGACCGGCGTTTCCGCTGGTCGGCGCTTCAGTAGCCCGGCGAAAGGCTATGTGGCCAGGGGCGGGGTCGAACCGCCGACCTTCCGATTTTCAGTCGGACGCTCGTACCAACTGAGCTACCTGGCCGTGTTGCTCGGTTCATGCTACCCGCACGGTGGGTTCTCCGCCGGAAGGGTCACATGCCCCGATACGCAGAACGCCGCGCAGGGCGCGGCGTTCTCCGCTGGCGGTCCTGACGGGACTTGAACCCGCGACCTCCGCCTTGACAGGGCGGCGAGCACTCCAACTGCTCCACAGGACCTAGCTTTGTTGCCTCCGGCCGAAGCCGGACCGTGCCCCCAACGGGATTCGAACCCGTGCTACCGCCTTGAAAGGGCGGCGTCCTGGGCCGCTAGACGATGAGGGCGGCCCCGCCATCATTGCACACTCGCAACTTCAAGCGGACTTGCTCCCATCCGGCCCCGCCGGAGGCTTGGATAGCTTACGTGATGATCGGTCCGTCGACCAAACCGGTATGGCCCTGACCACAACGCACCGCAAAACCGCAGGTCAGGGGGCTCTAGCGGAGCCGGGCGACGCCGTAGCGGCGCTTCAGGTCGGCGATCAGGCGTGGGCTGGCGGCCAGCGTGGCGGCCCGATCGCCGCCGCCGTCGTGCAGCAGCACGATCGAGCCGGGGCGGGCCGCGGCGCGTACCCGCTTGGCGATCGTCGCGGCGGTCGGCTTGCCCCAGTCCTGCGGGTCGACGTGCCAGTGCAGCGACCGCATGCCGAGTTGCTTGGCGACCGTCACCACCTCGGCCGTCCACCGGCCGCCCGGCTGCCGGTAGAACGGCACCTTGGCGCCCGGCACCGCCGCCCGGATGGCCGCGTTGGTGCGCAGGAGGTCCCGCCGGATCTCGGCGGCCGGACGCCGGGCGAGATCCAGGTCGTGGTTCCAGCTGTGGTTGCAGAGTTGGTGGCCCTCCCGCACGATCCGCCGCACCAGGTCGGGATGGCGCCGGGCCTGCTTGCCCACCACGCAGAAGGTGGCGGTGACCTTGGCCGCCCGGAGGCGGTCGAGGACCTTCGGCGTCCAGGTCGGGTCCGGCCCGTCGTCGAAGGTCAGCGCCACCGTCCGTGCGCCGGTCGTGCGCCGCAGCCCCACCGGCAGCTTCGGCGGCAGCGGCCGGACCAGGCGCCTGGGCGGGGTGCCGCGGGTCGGTCGCGGGGCGGCCGACGGAGCCGGCTCGGCCGGCAGCGGGGCCGAGGCGACGGGGTCGGGGCCGGCGGCCTGCCGGCCCGTCGCGGTGCCGTCGCCGCAGCCGCCGAGGAGGATCAGGGCCAGACCGGTGGCCAGCACGGCGCGTAGGCGCATCGTTCGCTCCCGGAGGGGGTCGGGGTCGGCGGACCTCCCGACGCTAGTGGACGGCGTCCCGCCCTCGGCACCCCCGTCAGTCCGCCGTCGCCTGGTCCAGGGAGTCGCGTAGGGCGAGCGCCAGCGAGACCGCCTCGGTGAGGTCGACCGGCCGCACCACCCCGGCGGGCAGCGAGTCCGCCAGCCAGCCCGGCCCGGCGGCGAGCACCAGCAGTGGCCGGCGGGGCGCGGCGAGCAGGGCGTTGAGCTGGGTGGGGTCGGCGGTGGCCCGGGTGTGCGACCAGATCACCACGGCGGCCGGACCGGTCCGGTTGACGGCCTCGAGCAGCGCGGGCAGCGGCATCCGGGCGCCGAGCATCCGGTAGCCGACCCCGGCCTCGGCGAGCGCGGCGGCGAGCGCCTCCAGCGGCAGGGTGTGCTGCTCCTCGTCGGCGCAGGTGAGCACGATGCGCGGTGGGCCGGCGGGCGCGCCGGCCCGGGCGGCCACCGCGAACGCCTCCGAGACGCAGCGCGACATCAGGTGCTCGACCTCGACCAGCCCACCGGTGGCGGCGTGCCGCTCCCCGATGCCGAAGAGCACGGGGCGCAGCAAGCCGTCCCAGGTGGCGACCACGCCGTCCGCCTGGACGGCCCGGGCGATCGTCTCGCCGATCGCGACCGCGTCCAGCCGCATGGCGGCGCGGGCCAGCCCTCGGGCCGCCGGCCCGGCCCGGCCGACCGGGATCGTCGTACCGCCGCCGTCCCGGCCGGCGACGGCGCGCACCCGTGGGGGTACGGCGGCGTCGGCGGGCACGGCGTCCGGTGCCCGGCGGGCCCAGCGGGCCGCCTCCGCCGGGGTGACCCCCTGGGCGGTGAGCCGTCGCATGATCTCCAGGCGCGCGAGGTCGGCCGGCGTGTAGCGCCGGTGGTGCCCGGGTACGTGCTCGCTGGGCCCGAGGCCGTAGCGCTGGTGCCAGGTGCGCAGGGTGGTCACGGCGACGCCCAGCCGTCGGGCGACGGCTCCCGCGCTCAGCGCCTCATCGGCCACCCGACCGCTCCGAGGCGTCGTTCGCCGGCGGGCCGGGCGGGCTGGCGTCCGGACCCGGCGGGCTGGGCGGGCCGACGGCCGTCCCCGAGGGGGCCAGCAGGCGGTTCACCACCCCGCCCAGCCACGGTGCGTACGCGCGGGGGTCGGCGTCGAGGTCGGCCGCCAGCGAGAGGGGGTCCACCCAGCGCAGCTCGGCCACCTCGTCGGGGTCGGGCAGCAGCGGGTCGCCCGGCCGGAACTCGCCCCGCAGGACGTGGTCGTACTCGAACTCGACCCGACCGGTGACCGGGTCCTCGGCGTAGTAGACGTACACCCCGACCTCGGTCAGCTCGACCGGGCCGGCGCCGAGCTCCTCGCGCAGCCGGCGGTTGGCGGCCTCGACGAGGGACTCGCCCGGCGTCGGGTGGCCGCAGCACGAGTTGGCCCAGCGCAGCGGGAAGCGGGTCTTCACCGGCGCCCGCCGTTGCAGCAGCACCCGGCCGTCGGGGTCGACGAGCAGCACCGAGAAGGCGCGGTGGAGCTGGCCCGGGGGCTGGTGGGCGGCGGCCACGGTGGTCTCGCCCTGCGGCCGCCCGGCGTCGTCGACGAGCTCGACGAGATGCTTCTCGCGGGTGGTCACGGCAGGTGTCTCCAGGGTCCGAGGGGGAGGGCCATCATGCTGCCCCGGTGATGCGGCCGGCGGCCAGCTTGCCGGAGATGAGCACCATGGGCACGCCGACGCCGGGCTGGGTGCCCGAGCCGACGAAGACGACGTTCGGCAGCGTCCGGTGCAGGTTCGACGGGCGGAACGGGCCGGTCTGGAAGAGGCTGTGGGCGGCGGCGAACGGGGTGCCGGCGGCCATGCCCTGCTCCGCCCACTCGGCCGGGGTCACGGCCCGCAGCACCTCGACGCCGGCCCCGAAGCCGACGTAGCCGCGCTCCTCCAGGGTCCCGACGAGCTGGTCGGCGTAGCGCTGGGTGAGATCGCCCCGCCAGTCGAAGGGCGCCCGGTCGAGGTTGGGCACCGGGGCGAGCACGTAGTAGGTGTGCCGCCCGGCCGGCGCCACCGACGGGTCGGTCCGGCTCGGGTTGGTGACCAGCAGGGACGGGTCGCTCATCAGCTCGCCCCGCCGGATGACCTCATCGAAGGTGCCCTTCCACGACCGTCCGAAGTGGATGTTGTGGTGGGCGATCTTCCCATACCCCTGGGTCGACCCGACGTGCAGGACCACGCAGGAAGGGGAGTAGGTGAGCCGGCGCGGACGGCTCGGCGGCAGCAGGTCGCGGTAGGCGACCGGCAGGTCGGGATTGAGCACGACCACGTCGGCCGGGATCAGCTCGCCGTCTGCGGTCACCACGCCGGTGGCCCGGCCGTGCGCGGTCTCCACCCGGGTCACCGTGGTGTCGTAGCGGATCTCGACGCCGTGCTTCTCGGCGGCGCCGGCCATGCCCCGGGAGACGGCGTGGATGCCGCCGCGCGGGAAGTACACGCCGGCCACCGAGTCGAGGTACGCGATGACCGCGTAGATGGCCAGCGCGTCGTGTGGGGCGAGGCCGGCGTACATCGCCTGGAAGGAGAAGATCCGCTGGGTGCGCGGGTCCCGGAAGAACTGGTTGATCTTCGTCTGGAGCCGGCGGAACGCGCCGCCCGCCAGCAGCTTCACGAGGTTTCCGGTGAGCAGGTCGGTGGGCGCGTCCAGGTTGCGCTCGATGAAGTCGGCGCGTTCCCACTGCCACAGCCTGCGTGCGTAGTCGACGAAGCGCAGGTAGCCGTCGGCCTCGCGCGGGCCGCAGACCCGGGCGATCTCGGCGGCCATCCGCGTGGTGTCGGTGATGACGTCCAGCGTCGACCCGTCCGGGTAGTACGCCCGGTAGGCCGGGTCGAGCGGGGTGAGGTCGAGCCAGTCGTCCAGCTCCTCGCCGACCGCGCCGAGCGCCTCGGCGATCAGGTCGGGCATGGTGAGCACGGTGGGTCCGGTGTCGAACTCGTAGCCGTCCACGCCGAGCCGGCCGGCCCGGCCGCCCGGTACCGGCTCGCGCTCCAGCACGGTCACCTGCCGACCGCTGCCCGCCAGGTGCAGCGCGCAGGCCAGCCCGCCCAGCCCGGCGCCGACGACGACCACCCGGTCCGTACGCCCGTCGACGGTGCGCACGCGACCACCTCCTTGTGCGAAGTTGCCCATCATGCCCGCCGGTTGGTGGCGGCGGTGGCGAGGCCGGTCAGCGCGGTGCGCGCGGTCTCGTCGATCGACGCGGTGCCGAGGGCGGTCAGCGCCTCGTCGACCCGGTCGGAGATCATGCGCTCGACCCGGTCGACCGCCCCGGTGTCGGCGACCAGTTCGGCGAGGCGGGCGACCTCCGCGTCCCCCACGTCGGCGCCGAGGCCGTCCAGGGCGCGCCGCTGGGTCGGCGTGGCGAGCTGCCGGGCCAGCATGAGCAGCACGGTCGGCTTGCCGGTGCGCAGGTCGTCGCCGGCCGGCTTGCCGGTGGTGGCCGGGTCGCCGTAGACGCCGAGCAGGTCGTCGCAGAGCTGGAACGCCTCGCCGACGGCCAGCCCGTAGCGGGTGTACGCGGCGGTCAGCGGGGCGTCGCCGCCGACGCCGGCCAGGCAGGCGCCGAAGAGTAGCGGACGCTGCACCGTGTAGCTCGCGGTCTTGTAGCGGGCGACCCGCAGCGCCCGGTCGACCGACCAGTTCGCCGCGTCGCTCTCGCCGAGCACGTCGAGGTACTGCCCGGCGATCGTCTCCACGCGCATCTGGTCGTAGCAGCGCCGGACGTCGAGCAGGCGGGCCGGCGGCAGCGTCGCGTGCGCGAGGAGCCGGTCGGCCCAGACCATGCAGAGGTCGCCGATCAGCACCGCGACCGCCTCGCCGAACCGATGCGGGTCGCCCCGGTGGCCGGCGGCGGCGTGCCGGGCGGCCAGCGCCACGTGCGCGGTGGGCCGGCCACGGCGGGTGGCGGAGGCGTCCATCACGTCGTCCTGGACGAGGGCGAAGGTGTGCAGCAGCTCCAGGGCGGCGAACGCGGGCAGCACCGCCGGCAGCGGACCCGTGCCGCCGGGCGCGCCGCGCCACCCCCAGTAGGCGAACGTGGGTCGGACGCGCTTGCCGCCGGCCAGCACGCAGTCGCGCGCCGTCGCGGCGAATCCGCCCATCGCCGCGTCGATCTCGCGCAACGCGTCGACCTCGGTCGCCAGGAAGGCGGCGAGGGTGTCCTGCACCGCCGTGACCAGGTCCTTCGTGTACGCGGCCAGGACCGCCCGGACCGGATCGTCCCCGTCGGTCGGGCCGGCGGGGGCCACGCGGAGCGAGTTACCCGCAACTGCGTCGTTGGCCATGTGACCGAGCGTACCCTAGGCTTACGAGTTGCGTCGATTCGTGCGTCGATAAATGAGGAGGGCCGGTGGACACCGATCTCACCGCTGCCTATGACCGCTGCCGTGAGCTGCACAAACGGCACGGCCGCACCTACTATCTCGCCACCCGGCTGCTGCCCGCTTGGAAACGGCGGCATGTGCACGCCTTGTACGGATTCACGCGCTACGCCGACGAGATCGTCGACCGCACCGAGGAACTTCCCCCTGCCGAGCGCGCCGCCCGACTCGACGACTGGGCCGGCCGCTTCGTCGCCGGACTGCACGGCGAACCGGTGGACGACCCGCTGCTCCCCGCCGTGCTGCACACGATCGCCGTCTTCGATCTCGACCGGGACGACTTCGCGTCGTTTCTCAAGAGCATGGCGATGGACCTGACGGTCACCTCGTACCGCACCTACGACCACCTGCTCGACTACATGGAGGGCTCGGCGGCGGTGATCGGCACCATGATGCTGCCGATCCTGGGCAGCTCCGACCCGGCGGCGGCCCGGGAGCCGGCCCGCCAGCTCGGCTTCGCCTTCCAGCTCACCAACTTCATCCGGGACGTGGCCGAGGACCTCGACCGGGGGCGGACCTACCTGCCCGACGACGACCTGGCCCTGTTCGGCGTCACCCGGGAGGACCTGGCCGAGGCGCGCGCCCGGGGCCGCGCCACGTCCCGGATCCGGGAGCTGATCGCGTACGAGGTGACCCGCGCCCAGGCGCACTACGTCGCCGCGGCTCCCGGGATCACCCTGCTCGCACCCGCCTCGCAGGCCTGCATGCGCACCGCGTACGCGCTCTACGGCGGGATCCTGGACGAGGTGGCCGCGCAGGACTACGACGTCTTCGTCGACCGGGCGCTGGTGCCGCAGCGCCGCCGGCTGGCGGTGGCCGCCCGCGCCCTGCTCACCCCCGCCGGCACGCCGGTGGTGATCCCCGGCCCCGCCCGGGTGCCCGGCCCGCTGGCCGTGCCGACCCCGTGACCCGCTGGCCGGCCGCCGGGCGGTGCGCGATGCTGGCGGGATGGCGGATCCGGAACTGGTGGACGTGGTCGTGGTCGGGCTCGGGGTCGGCGGCGAGGAGGTGGCCGGGCGGCTCGCCGAGGCGGGGCTGACCGTCGTCGGCGTCGAGCGTGACCTGGTCGGCGGGGAGTGCCCGTACTGGGGGTGTGTGCCGAGCAAGATGATGATCCGGGCGGCCAACGCGATCGCCGAGGCCCGCCGGGTGGACGGGCTCGCGGGCACCGCCGAGGTGCGGCCCGACTGGGCGCCGGTGGCGAAGCGGATCCGCGAGGAGGCCACCGACACCTGGGACGACACGGTCGCGGTACAGCGGTTCACCGGCAAGGGCGGGCGGTTCGTCCGGGGCACCGCCCGGCTCGACGGCCCCGGCCGGGTGCGCGTGGGCGAGCGGGTCTTCCAGGCCCGGCACGGGATCGTGCTCGGCACCGGCACCAGCCCGTCCGTGCCGCCGGTCGACGGGCTGGCCGACACGCCGTACTGGACCAACCGGCAGGCGATCGAGGTCGAGGAGCTGCCGGAGTCGCTGCTGGTGCTGGGCGGCGGGGCGATCGGGCTGGAGCTGGCGCAGGTCTTCGCCCGGTTCGGGGTTCGGGTCACCGTGGTCGAGGCCCTGGACCGGGTGCTCGCCGTCGAGGAGCCCGAGGCGTCCGAGGTGGCCGCCGCCGCGCTGCGCGCCGACGGGGTGGAGATCCACACCGGGGTACGGGCGGAGCGGGTCGGCCACGACGGGCGCGGCTTCACCCTGCACGCGGCCGGTGGGGCGCGGTTCACCGCCGAGCGGCTGCTGGTGGTGACCGGTCGCCGGGCCCACCTGGACGAGCTGGGCCTGGACACCGTCGGGGTGGACGCCGGCCGGCGCTATCTGTCCGTGGACGACCGGCTGCACGTGACGGAGGGGATCTGGGCGGTCGGCGACGTCACCGGCGAGGGGGCGTTCACGCACGTCGCGATGTACCAGGCGGGGATCGTCGTCGCCGACGTGCTCGACCACGCCCGGCGCGCCGCAGGCGGGCCCGACCCCAGCGGCACCGCGAGCGCGACGGGCGGCGCGTCGGGCACCACCGGCGTGCGCGGTTCCGCCGGTGCGGTGCCGCGCGCCGACTACCGGGCGCTGCCCCGGGTGACCTTCACCGACCCCGAGGTCGGCGCGGTCGGCCTCACCGAGTCGCAGGCCCGCGAGCGGGGCGTCAACGTGCAGGTCGGCCTCGCCCGGTTGCCGTCGTCGGCGCGGGGCTGGATCCACAAGGCCGGCAACGAGGGCTTCGTCAAGCTGGTCGCGGACGCCGACCAGGGCGTGCTGATCGGCGCGACCTCGGTGGGGCCGGCCGGTGGCGAGGTGCTCTCCGGCCTGGCGGTGGCGGTGCACGCGGCCGTGCCGCTCGCCCGGCTCCGGCAGATGATCTACGCGTACCCGACCTTCCACCGGACGGTCGAGGACGCGCTGCGGAACATGTCCTGACGACCGGGCTGCATGCCGGATGCCGGATGGCGGGCAGCGCGCGGCAGCGGAAGGCAATCGCCCGGCAGATGGCTGCTCATTTCTTTCATTCCGATGACGTACGATTGCGGCCGTGACGAAGCGGTTGACCGAAGTTGCCAAGAAGGCGGGCGTCAGCGAGGCCACCGTCAGCCGGGTGCTCAACGGCCGGGACGGGGTCTCCGAGGCGACCCGGACGGCGGTGCTGACCGCGCTGGACGTGCTCGGCTACGAGCGGCCCACCAAGCTGCGCGGCGAGCGCGCCCGGCTGGTCGGGCTGGTGCTGCCCGAGTTGCAGAACCCGATCTTTCCGGCGCTCGCCGAGGTGGTCACCGGATCCCTCGCCCAGCGGGGGTTCACCCCGGCGCTCTGCGCCCGCACCATCGGTGGCGTCTCCGAGATGGACTACGTGGAGATGCTCCTCGACCACCAGGTCTCCGGGGTGATCTTCGCCGGTGGGTCGTACGCGCTCGCCGACGCCCGGCACGACCACTACCGCCGGCTGACCGACCGGGGCCTGCCGGTGGTGCTGGTCAACGCGGGGGTGGACGAGTTGGGCTTCCCCCGGGTCTCCACGGACGACGCGGTGGCGGTGGAGCAGGCGTACGGGCACCTGCGCTCGCTCGGGCACGAGCGGATCGGGATGGTGCTCGGCCCGGAGGGGCACGTGCCGTCCCGGCGCAAGTTGGACGCGATGGCCCAGGCGGCGGGCTGGGGTGACGACACGGCGTACGTGGAGCGCTCCAGCTTCTCCATGGAGGGGGCACGGGTCGCCGCGACCAAGCTGGTCGAGCGCGGCGTGACCGGCATCGTCTGCGCCAGCGACGTGCTGGCCCTGGGCGCCATCCGGGCCGCCCGGCGGCTGGGTCGGGTGGTGCCGACCGACGTGTCGGTGGTGGGCTTCGACGACTCCGCGTTCATGACCTGCACCGACCCGCCGCTGACCACGGTGCGGCAGCCGATCGAGACCATGGGGCAGGCCGCCGTGGACCTGCTGGTCACCCAGATCGAGGGCGCCGGCGTGCTGCACGACGAGCTGCTGTTCGAGCCCGAGCTGGTCGTCCGCGGCTCCACCGCGCCCGCCCCCGGTCGCTGACCCGGGTCCGCCCCCGCCCACCTGAACGACGGAACGGCCGTCGACCGCTGCCTGCGGTCGGCGGCCGTTCCGTTCTGCCTGCCCGCTGGCAGGAACCAATCGGGGTCAAAGCCGCAACTCGGCCGCCTTCCAAGATCCTGTCAAAATCTGTCGTATCAAAGTCTCGTCTTTTCAACGCGGGATCGATACCTTGCTGGGACAAGTTCGCTTGACTACAGTGACCCCACTCACACCTGGCCCCGGCGCAGCTACCCGGGATCAGGTCGCTTGGCAGATGCAGATCAGTGCCGGCGCATCGGCGCGGTGACGACCACCGGGCATCAGCGCAGGTCATGGAGACACCGTTCCCGAAGGGATGGACAGATGTCCGTACCGCAGTACCGGAAGACTGCGGCGTTGGCGCTCGTGGCCGGCCTGGGGCTCAGCCTTGCGGCCTGTTCGACGAAGAGCGACGACGCGACAGGCAGCGCAGGCGGCAAGGTCACCGTCACCGTCGACTGCCAGCCGGTCGGCTCCCAGAAAGAGCTGTTGAAGAACTGGAACGACGACGTCGCCGAATTCCAGCGGCAGAACCCCGACATCGTCATCAAGAGCGTGAGCGTCGGCGAGCAGTGCAACAACCCGCCGGACTTCACCGCCCGCCTGGCCGGTGGCACCGTGACCGACCTGTTCTACGGATACATGACCGATCTCCAGCAGGTGCTGGACTCCGGCCAGGCGATGGACATCAGCGAGTACGCCGACAAGGACACGATCCCCACCTGGGACAGCGTCGACCCGGCGCTCAAGGAGGCCTTCAGCCACGACGGGAAGCTCTACGCCGTCCCGGCGAAGAACTACTCGATGGGCCTGGTCTACAACAAGGTGCTGTTCCAGCAGGCGGGGCTCGACGCCAACAACCCGCCCAGGACGTGGCCCGAGGTCCGGGCGGCCGCCAAGAAGATCTCCGCGCTCGGCAACGGCATCGCCGGCTACTCGGAGTACAGCGCCGGCAACACCGGCGGCTGGCACTTCACCTCCCTGCTCTACTCGCAGGGCGGCCGGATGCTGACCGAGGACGGCAAGAAGGCCGACTTCAACAACGCCATGGGCAAGCAGGTCCTGCAGAACCTCAAGGACATGCGGTACGGCGACAACAGCATGGGCAGCCGCCAGCTGCTCCAGTGGGGCGACCTGCTGACCAACGCCGCCGCCGGCAAGGTGGGCATGTTCATCGGCGCGCCGGACGCCACCCAGGCGATCGTCAGCCAGTTCCAGGGCAAGTTCCAGGACTGGGCGATGGCCCCGCTGCCCGGCCAGGACGGCCCGGCGAAGGGCACGCTCGGCGGCGGCGAGGGCTACTTCTTCAAGAAGGGCCTCTCCCCGGAGCAGGTCGAGGCCGGTCTGAAGTGGATCGCCTACCAGAAGCTGACGCCAGGCAAGGGCCAGTTCGACTACGTGCGGGCCAAGCCGCAGAACTACCCGGTCGGCCTGCCCCAGCCGCTGCTCTTCGCGGGCGGCAGTGACGCGCAGAAGCAGGAGCTCGAACTGCGCAAGGCGAACGCGAACGTCGACACCGCCAACTTCGCGCTCTTCGAGGCCACCCCGGTGCAGATCAAGGGCGAACCGCGCAACGCGCAGGCGATCTACGCGGTGCTCGACGCGGCGATGTCCGGGGTGCTGACCAACCCGAACGCGAACATCGACGCGCTGCTCAAGACGGCCGAGGACAAGGTCAACCAGCTCCTCGCCGCACAGAGCTGACCCGACGGTGGGGGC
This sequence comes from Micromonospora sp. NPDC048868, assembly GCF_043198195.1. Taxonomy (NCBI): domain Bacteria; kingdom Bacillati; phylum Actinomycetota; class Actinomycetes; order Micromonosporales; family Micromonosporaceae; genus Micromonospora; species Micromonospora sp. NPDC048868. Next base: position 46,413 of record NZ_JBICUN010000010.1, on the reverse strand, counting down.
CGGTGCGCCGGCCCCCACCCCGCCCGCACCGCCCGTCCGGTCACCGACTCACCAGGAGTTGCCTTGGCGATCCTCTCCGCCCCGGGGACCACCAGAGACACGGGTCGTCCCGCGTCGACGTCCCCGGTCGGGCCGCAGCGTACGAGCCTCGGCCGCAAGGTGCGGGACAACCTCACCGGCCACGCGTTCCTGATCGGTGCGGTGCTCTGCTTCGCGGTCTTCTCCTGGTACCCGATGATCCGCGGCATCGTGATGAGCTTCCAGCGCACCCGGCGCGGCGAGACCACCTGGGTGGGCTGGGACAACTACGCCCGCATCCTCGACGACCCGAGCTTCTGGACCGCCTGGAAGAACACCTTCTACTTCACGGTCCTCGCGCTCGTCCTCGGCTACGTGGTGCCGTTCTTCGTGGCGATCCTGCTCAACGAGTTCCGCCACGCCAAGGGGTACCTGCGGATCCTGGTCTACCTGCCGGTGATGCTGCCGCCGGCCTCGGCGCTCTTCCTGTTCAAGTTCTACGCGTACGACCCCAGCGACGCGGGACTCCTCAACGCGATCCTCAAGGCCCTGCACCTGCCGACGTCGCAGTGGATGCAGTCCCCCGACATGACGATGCCCGCGATGGTGCTGGCGTCGACCTGGATGAACATGGGCAGCGCGGTGCTGATCTACCTGGCGGCGTTGCAGAACATCCCCGGCGAGCTCTACGAGGCGGCCGAGCTGGACGGCGCCGGGATCTGGCGGCGGATCCTGCACGTGACCGTCCCGCAGACCCGGCTGATCCTCGCGCTCCTGGCGATGCTCCAGATCGTCGCCACCATGCAGCTCTTCATCGAGCCGCTGATCCTCGCCAACGGCGCGGGCGCGGAGGACTCGGCGACCTCGGTCGCGTACCTCATCTATCAGCACGGGTTCTTCCAGAACGACCTCAACGGGGCCGCGGCGCTCGGCGTGATCATGCTCGTGGTGCTGGCCGGGTTCTCCGCCGTCTACGTGCGGCTGACTGCGAAACAGGACTAGGACGGACGCGGAATGGCACAGGACTCCGGGACCCGGACACTCGTCTCCCCCGCCCAGCTCAGGCGGGGACGCGGCAGGGTGATCTACTGGGCGCTGCTCGCCGTCGTCGTGACGGGCTTCACGCTCGTCTTCCTCGGGCCCCTCTACTGGATGGTCACCGGCGCGCTCAAGTCCGGCCAGGAGATCGCGCAGACCCCGCCGTCGCTGTTCCCGAAGGATCCGCAGCCGCAGAACTACGTCGAGGCGTGGAACAACCTCGACCTCGCCAAGCTGCTGTTCAACACCTTCTACTACGCGGCCGGCGCGGTCCTGTTCCAACTCGTCTTCGACACCGCCGCGGCGTACTCCCTGTCGAAGCTCCGGCCGATCTTCGGCAACGTGATCCTCGGCCTGATGCTGGCGACGCTGATGATCCCCGCGATGGTCCTCATCGTCCCGCAGTACGTGACCGTGATCGACCTGCCGATCCTGCACGTCAACCTGCTCGACTCGCCGTTCGCGATCTGGCTGCCCCTGGTCGCGAACGCGTTCAACATCTTCCTCCTGAAACGGTTCTTCGACTCGATCCCGGAGGAGCTGATGGCGGCGGCCCTCATGGACGGGGCGACCCCGCTGCGCACGCTCTGGTCGATCGTCCTGCCGATGTCGCGCCCCATCCTCGGCGTGGTCTCGATCTTCGCCGTGACCGCGGTCTGGAAGGACTTCCTCTGGCCGAAGCTGGTCATGCCGTCGCCCGAGACCCGGACGGTCAGCGTCGGCATCTACGCCTTCTCGGGCGGTACGCCCATGAACGTGGTGGTCGCCGCCTCGGTCATCGCCGCGATCCCGACCGTCATCGTCTTCCTGATCTTCCAGCGGAACATCATGTCCGGCCTCACCACGGGCAGCCTCAAGGGATAGCCCCCGGCGCAACGTTCCGCGGCGAACAACGACTGTTTGCCCGGGACACCTCAAGGTCCGGCGAACCCGCCGACGCACTGACGCAGAAAGCAGGTGCTCGTGTCCAGAGCAGACAAAGGTCCGTGGTGGCGTGGAGCGGTGATCTACCAGGTGTACCCGCGTAGCTTCGCCGACGGCGACGGCGACGGCATCGGCGACATCGCCGGCATCCGGTCGCGGCTGGACTACCTGTCCGCGCTCGGCGTCGACGCGATCTGGTTCAGCCCCTGGTACCCCTCCCCGATGGCCGACGCCGGCTACGACGTGGCCGACTACCGCGACATCGACCCGGTTTTCGGCACCCTGGCCGAGGCGGAGGCGCTGATCGCGGAGGCACACGCGCTCGGCATCAGGAGCATCGTCGACGTGGTGCCGAACCACTGCTCCGACGCGCACCCCTGGTTCCAGGCGGCGCTCGCCGGCGGCCCGGACGCCCCCGAGCGGGAGCTGTTCTGGTTCCGCCCCGGCCGGGGCCCGAACGGCGACCAGCGGCCCACCGACTGGGTCGGCGAGTTCGGCGGCGAGACCTGGACCCGGACCACCAACCCGGACGGCACCCCCGGCGACTGGTACCTGCACCTGTTCGCCCCGGAGCAGCCCGACTTCAACTGGGACCACCCCAGGGTGCGCGCCGAGTTCGAGGACATCCTCCGGTTCTGGTTCGACCGTGGGGTGGACGGCATCCGGATCGACTCGGCCGGCCTGCTGGTCAAGGACGGAACGCTGCCCGAGACGCTGCCGGGCCGGCCGCACCCGTTCCGCGACCTCGACGGGGTGCACGAGATCTACCGCGACTGGCGGCGGATCGCCGACGAGTACCCCGGCGACCGGGCACTGATCGGTGAGGTGTGGATGCCGGACCGGCAGCGGTTCGCCAACTACCTGCGCCCGGACGAGCTGCACACGGCGTTCAACTTCGACTTCCTCGGCTGCGCCTGGGACGCCTCGGCGCTGCGCGAGAGCATCGACGGAACGCTGAGCGTGCACGCGCTGGTCGGCGCGCCGGCCACCTGGGTGCTCTCCAACCACGACGTGACCCGGCACGTCACCCGCTACGGCCGGGCGGACACCACGTTCAGCTTCGCCGCCAAGCGCGAGGGCATCCCCACCGACCTGGAACTGGGCACCCGCCGGGCCCGGGCCGCAGCGCTGCTGTCGCTGTCGCTGCCCGGCGCCGCCTACGTCTACCAGGGCGAGGAGCTGGGCCTCTGGGAGGTCGAGGACATCCCGTTCGCGCTGCGCCAGGATCCAATGTGGGAACGCTCCGGCCGGATCGACCCCGGCCGGGACGGCTGCCGGGTGCCGCTGCCCTGGGCCGGCGACGAGCCGCCGTTCGGGTTCAGTCCGGACGGCGCCACCGCCCCCTGGCTGCCCCAGCCGGCCGGGTGGAAGGACCAGACGGTCCGGGCGCAGACCGGCGACGCGTCCTCGATGCTCGAGCTGTACCGGGCGGCGATCCGGATCCGGCGGGCCGAACCAGCGCTCGGCGACGGGACGATGAGCTGGCTGCCCGCCCCGGACGACGTGCTCGCCTACCACCGTCGGCCCGGCTTCACCTGCCTGGTCAACCTCTCGGACGTCGCGGTGCCGCTGCCGCCCCACACCGGGCGGCTGCTCGCCAGCGGGCCGCTCGACGACGACCTGCTTCCGCCGGACACCGCCGTCTGGCTGCGTACCGCCGAAGAAGACCCGGCCGGACCCGAAACGGTCTGACCACCCGCGCGGTGCCGGCGGCCCGTCCCGGCCGTCGGCACCGCGGCACCCGCACCCGGGAAGGAGGTGCGCAGCTCCAGCGCCACGTTGTAACGCACGGGGGGACCACCGACGACAGGGAGAAGTTCGCCGATGCCCGACCACACCACCGCCACCCCGCATGCGCCCCCCGGAACCAGGACCCGGGCGGGTGTCGCCGCCCTCGCCGGCCTCGCCCTCACCGCGACCTCGCTCACCGTCATCGCGTTGACCAGCACCGCCACCCCCGCCCAGGCGGCGGGACTCTCGCCGTTCGACATTTCGGGGCGGGGCGCCACCGTCCCGTTCGTCGAGCAGGAGGCGGAGGAGGTCGCGCACACCGGCACGAGGATCGGCCCGGACCGCCGCTACGGCACGCTGCCGTCCGAGGCGTCCGGCCGGGAGGCGGTCACCCTCGACGCCGTCGGCGAGTACGTCGAGTTCACCCTGACCGCGCCCGCCAACGCGGTGACCTTCCGCTACAGCCTGCCGGACAACGCCGCCGGCACCGGCCGGGACGCCAGCATCGACCTGCGGGCCAACGGCGCGCTGGTCAAGGCGGTGCCGGTCACCTCGCGGTACGGCTGGTACTACGGCGGCTACCCGTTCAACAACAACCCGGGCGACACCAACCCGCACCACTTCTACGACGAGACCCGGGCCATGTTCGGGACCACGTACCCGGCCGGCACGAAGATCCGGCTCCAGGTCTCCTCGACCGCCCAGTCGCCGACCTTCACCATCGACCTGGCCGACTTCGAGCTGGTGGGCGCCCCGATCGCCAAGCCGGCCGGCGTGCTCGACGTGGTCACCGACTTCGGCGCCGACCCGACCGGGGCGACCGACTCCACCGCGAAGTTCCAGGCGGCGGTGGACGCCGGCAAGGCCCAGGGCCGGGCCGTCTGGATCCCGACCGGCACGTTCACCCTCTGGGACCACGTCGTCGTGGACGGGGTGACCCTGCGCGGGGCGGGACCGTGGTACTCGGTGCTCGGCGGGCGGCACCCCACCGACCGCAAGCGGGCCGCCGGCATCTACGGCAAGTACGTCCCCGGCGGCGGCTACAGCGGCGAGATCCGGCCGCACGAGGCCGGCGGACCCAGCCGCAACGTCACGCTGCGCGACTTCGCCATCATCGGCGACATCCGCGAGCGGATCGACGACGACCAGGTCAACGCCATCGGCGGGGCGATGTCGAACTCGGTGGTCGACAACGTCTGGATGCAGCACACCAAGGTCGGGGCCTGGATGGACGGCCCGATGGACAACTTCACCATCCGCAACAGCCGGATCCTCGACCAGACCGCCGACGGGGTGAACTTCCACTGGGGCGTCACCAACTCCACGGTGACCAACACGTTCGTACGCAACACGGGTGACGACGCCCTCGCCATGTGGGCGCAGAGCGTGCCGAACGTGAACAACTCCTTCACCCGCAACACGATCGGCGTGACGATCCTCGCCAACCACCTGGTGACCTACGGCGGGCGGGACATCAAGATCACCGACAACGTCACCGCCGACTCGGTCACCAACGGCGGCGGCATCCACGTCGCCAACCGCTACCCGGGCGTGACCGGCCCGACCGCCGTCTCCGGGACGATCACCGTCGCCCGGAACACGCTGATCCGCAACGGCAACTCGGACTACAACTGGCAGTTCGGCGTCGGCGCCATCTGGTTCTCCGCGCTCAACGAGCCGATCCAGGGCGCGGCAATCAACGTCACCGACACCGACATCCTGGACAGCTCGTACGCGGCGCTGCACTGGATCGAGGGGCAGTCCAGCGGGATCAGCTTCAACAACGTACGGATCGACGGCGCGGGCACGTACGCCCTCCAGGTGCAGGCGCCCAGCCAGGTGTCCTTCACGAACGTGCGGGCCACCGGGATCGCCCAGGCCAACCCGATGCACAACTGCGTCGGCAGCGGCTTCCAGATCACCCAGGGCACCGGCAACTCCGGCTGGTACACGTCGACGCCGTACTGCGGGCCGTGGCCCGAGCCGCAGTGGGGCGGCGGCCCCACCAGCCCGCCCCCGACGTCGCCGACCACCCCGCCCCCGACCACCCCGCCGCCCACCACGCCCCCGCCGACCACCCCGCCCCCGACCGGCGGGAACCTGGCGCAGGGGCGGCCGGTGACCGCGACGAGCACCAACCAGAACTACGTCGCGACGAACACGGTGGACGGCAACGCGGCCAGCTACTGGGAGAGCGCCAACAACGCGTTCCCGCAGTCGCTGACCGTCGACCTGGGCGCGGCGCGCACCGTCGACCGGGTGGTGCTGAAGCTGCCCGCCGGCTGGGAGCGCCGGACCCAGACGCTGTCGGTGCTCGGCTCGACCGACGGCTCCTCGTGGGTCACCCTCGCCGGGTCGGCCGGGCGCGCGTTCGACCCGGCCGGCGGCAACACGGTGTCGATCAGCGTGCCGGCCGGCGAGCGCCGGTTCGTCCGGCTGACCGTCACCGGCAACACGGGCTGGCCGGCGGCGCAGCTCTCCGAGTTCGAGGTGTACGGCGGCGGCACCACCACCCCGCCCCCGACGACCCCGCCGCCGACCACCCCGCCCCCGACCGGGAACCTGGCGCTCGGTCGGCCGGCCGCGGCGACCAGCCACGCCGACGTGTACGTGGCGGCCAACGCGGTCGACGGCAACCCGAACACCTACTGGGAGAGCGCCAACAACGCCTTCCCGCAGTCGCTGACGGTGGACCTGGGCGCCAACCGGACGGTGTCCCGGGTCGTGCTCAAGCTCCCGCCGTCCTCGGCCTGGCAGACCCGCACCCAGACGCTGTCGGTGCTCGGCTCCACCAACGGTTCGTCGTTCACCACCCTGAAGGCGTCCGGCGGCCACACCTTCGACCCGGCCACCGGTAACACGGTCACCGTGACCTTCGCGGCGACCAGCCAGCGGTACCTGCGGCTGACGTTCACCGGCAACAGCAGCTGGCCCGCCGGCCAGCTCAGCGAGTTCGAGATCCACTCCAGCTAGCCCGATGGCCCCCGCCCGTCCCGGCGGGGGCCATCGGAGTCCGGGCGGCCCGGCGCAGCGCCGCCCCGACATCGCCCCGCACCGTCCCCCACCTGTCGCGGCACGACGGGCGTACCCCTGCGCCCGTCACCGGGCAACGCACCCGCACCCCACCCCCCCCCGAAAGAGGTGTAGCGACCCATGTCCAGAAACGGCACCAGACCCGGGACCGCGCCGGCCGGCGCGCCCCGTCCCGTCCCCCGGTCGGCCCGCCCGGCCAACCGGCGGCTGCTCGCCGGCGTGCTCGCCGGGCTGCTCCTCACCGCCGTCCCGGCCGTCACCCCGGCGGCCGCCGCACCGGCGGCGGACCCGGCGGCGACCGCCGCCCGCGCGGCCCTGCTCGCCGGGCTCTCCGCCACCATGAGCGCCAGCAGCCACAACCAGAACTACGTGGCGAGCAACGCCAACGACGGCAACGCGGCCACCTACTGGGAGAGCGCCAACAACGCGTTCCCGCAGTGGATCCAGGCGGACCTCGGCGCCACCGTCACCGTCGACCGGGTGGTGCTCAAGCTGCCGCCCTCGTCGGACTGGCAGACCCGCACCCAGACGCTGTCGGTGCTCGGCTCCACCAACGGCTCGTCGTTCACCACCCTGAAGGCGTCCGGCGGCCACACCTTCAACCCGGCCACCGGCAACACCGTCACCGTCAGCTTCACCGCGACCAGCACCCGGTACGTGCGGGTGCAGGTCACCGGCAACACCGGCTGGCCGGCCGCCCAACTCTCCGAGGTCGAGGTCTACGGCGCCGCCGGGAACCCCGACACCCAGGCGCCCAGCGCCCCGGGCAACCTCGCGTACACCCAGCCCGCCAGCGGGCAGATCCGGCTCACCTGGTCCGCGTCCACGGACAACGTCGGGGTCACCGGCTACGACGTGTACGCCAACGGCGCGCTGCGCGGCAGCGTCAACGGCTCCACGCTGACGTACACCGACAGCCAGCCGGACAGCGCCACGGTCTCGTACCAGGTCCGGGCCAGGGACGCGGCCGGCAACCAGTCGGCGAACAGCAACACCGTGACCCGGACCGGCACCGGCAACCCGCCCGTCGGCAGCAACCTGGCGGTCGGCAAGCCGATCACCGCCTCCGGGCACGTGCACACGTTCGTGGCGACCAACGCCAACGACAACAACGTGGCCACCTACTGGGAGGGCAACGGCAACCCGAGCACGCTGACCGTGCAGCTCGGCGCCAACGCCAGCCTCAGCCAGGTCGTGCTGAAGCTGAACCCCGACTCCGCCTGGGGGGCGCGTACGCAGAACATCACAGTCCTCGGGCGGGACCAGGGCTCCTCGACCTTCACCACCCTGGTCGGCGCGGCGAACTACGCCTTCAGCCCGGCCAGCGGCAACACGGTGACCATCCCGGTCTCCGGCGCGGCGGCCGACGTGCGGCTCTCGATCGCCTCGAACACCGGTGCCCCGGCCGGGCAGGTCGCCGAGTTCCAGGTCATCGGCACCCCGGCGCCGAACCCGGACCTGACAGTTACCGGCATGTCGTTCAGCCCGTCCGCGCCCGTGGAGACGAGCACCGTTACGCTCTCGGCCACCGTCCGCAACGCCGGCTCGGCGGCCTCCGGCGCCACCAACGTCAACTTCTACCTCGGCACCAACCGGGTGGGCACCGCGCCGGTCGGCGGCCTGGCAGCCGGGGCCTCGGCCACGGTCACCGCCAACATCGGCAACCGGGACGCGGGCAGCTACCCGCTGAGCGCGAAGGTCGACGAGTCGAACACCGTCGTCGAGCAGGACGACACCAACAACAGCTACACCAACCCGAGCCCGCTGGTGGTCAGCCCGGTCGCCAGCTCCGACCTGGTCGCCGCCGCGGTCGCCTGGTCGCCGGGCACCCCGGCGGCCGGCAACACGGTCACCTTCTCGGTGTCGATCCGCAACGCCGGCAGCGTGGCCTCCGCGTCGGGCGCGCACGGCATCACGCTCACCGTGCTCAACGAGGCGGGCACGGTCGTGCGTACCCTGACCGGCTCGTACTCCGGGGTGATCAACGCCGGGGCGACCGTCGGCCCGGTCAACCTGGGCACCTGGACGGCCGCGAACGGCAAGTACACCGTCCGGGTGGTGCTCGCCGCCGACGGCAACGAGCTGCCGGTCAAGCAGGGCAACAACACCAGCGACCGGGCGCTCTTCGTGGGGCGCGGCGCCAACATGCCGTACGACATGTACGAGGCCGAGGACGGCGTGGTCGGCGGCGGCGCCAGCGTCGTCGGGCCGAACCGGACCGTCGGCGACCTCGCGGGTGAGGCGTCCGGCCGGCGGGCGGTGACCCTCAACTCGACCGGCAGCTATGTCGAGTGGACCACCCGGGCCAGCACCAACACCCTGGTCACCCGCTTCTCCATCCCGGACGCCCCGGGCGGCGGCGGGATCAACTCGACGCTGAACGTCTACGTCAACGGCACGTTCCACAAGGCCATCGACCTGACGTCCCGGTACGCCTGGCTCTACGGCAACGAGGCCAGCCCGGGCAACTCGCCGAGCGCGGGCGGACCGCGGCACATCTACGACGAGGCCAACGTCATGCTCAACTCCACGGTGCCGGCGGGCAGCAGGATCCGCCTGCAGAAGGACCCGGCCAACACCACCACGTACGCGATCGACTTCATCAACACCGAGCAGGTGGCGCCGATCGCGAACCCGGACCCGGCGCGCTACGCCACGCCGACCGGCTTCACGCACTCCGACGTGCAGAACGCCCTGGACCGGGTGCGGATGGACACCACCGGCAACCTCGTCGGGGTCTACCTGCCGGCGGGCAACTACTCCACCGCGTCGAAGTTCCAGGTGTACGGCAAGGCGGTCAAGGTGACCGGCGCCGGCCCCTGGTACACCCGGTTCAACGCGCCCTCCGGCCAGGACAACACCGACATTGGCTTCCGGGCCGAGAACTCGGCGGCCGGATCGTCCTTCGCGAACTTCGCCTACTTCGGCAACTACACCTCGCGCATCGACGGGCCGGGCAAGGTGTTCGACTTCTCCAACGTGTCGAACATCGTGATCGACAACATCTGGAACGAGCACATGGTGTGCCTCTACTGGGGCGCGAACACCGACCACATGACGATTAAGAACTCCCGGATCCGGAACATGTTCGCCGACGGCATCAACATGACAAACGGGAGCACCAACAACCTGGTCAGCAACAACGACGCCCGGGCTACCGGCGACGACAGCTTCGCGCTGTTCTCGGCGATCGACGCGGGCGGCGCCGACATGAAGGACAACGTCTACGAGAACCTGACCTCGACGCTGACCTGGCGGGCCGCCGGTGTCGCCGTCTACGGCGGCTACGGCAACACGTTCCGTAACATCTACATCGCGGACACGCTCGTCTACTCCGGCATCACCATCAGCTCGCTCGACTTCGGCTACCCGATGAACGGCTTCGGCGCGAGCCCGCCCACCCGGTTCGAGAACATCTCGATCGTCCGGGCCGGTGGGCACTTCTGGGGCGCGCAGACCTTCCCGGCGATCTGGGTCTTCTCCGCCTCGAAAGTGTTCCAGGGCATCCGGGTCAGCGACGTCGACATCGTCGACCCGACCTACAGCGGCATCATGTTCCAGACCAACTACGTCGGTGGGCAGCCACAGTTCCCGATCACCGACACGGTCTTCACGAACGTCTCCATCAGCGGCGCCCGCAAGAGCGGTGACGCGTACGACGCGAAGTCCGGCTTCGGCATCTGGGCCAACCCCATGCCGGAGACGGGGCAGGGGCCGGCCGTCGGGTCGGTCACGTTCAACAACCTGCGGCTGAGCAACAACGCGGTGGACATCCAGAACACCACCTCGACGTTCACCATCAACCGTAACTGACCCACCCCGGTCGCCCGGGCGGCGGCCGGTCCACCGGGCGGTGCGGCCACTCGACACCCGAGTGGCCGCACCGCCCGGCCCGTCGAGATGTCCCGCCCGGTCAGTCGGCCGGGTCGCCGTGCCGACCGGCGCCAGCGGCGAACCGGGCCGCACCGGCCGCCGCGTCGGCGGCCAGCGACTCCATCCCGTACGCCAGTTCGCCCGCCATGGCCTCCGGCTCGGGCCGGCCGGCGCCGGTGAGTAGCGCCGCCCGGTCGTTGCGCAGGCAGGTCTGTGGGTGCCGGGCGATCTCGGCCGCCAGCCGCTCGGCCGCCGCCCGGGACTCACCCGGCGCGACCAGCCGGTTCACCAGACCCATGGCGTACGCCTCCTCGGCCGGCACCGGCCGCCCCGTGAGGATCAGGTCCATCGCCCGGCTCTCGCCGATCAGCCGGGGCAGCCGGACCGTGCCCCCGTCGATCAACGGCACCCCCCAGCGGCGGCAGAACACCCCGAGCACCGCGTCGGACTCTGCGACCCGCAGGTCGCACCAGAGCGCCAGCTCCAACCCGCCGGCCACCGCGTGACCGGAGATCGCGGCGATCACCGGCTTGCTGAGCGTCATCCGGGTCGGACCCATCGGGCCGTCCCCCTGCGCCTCGACCCGGTTGCCGCTCGGGGTGCCGATGGCCTTCAGGTCGGCCCCGGCGCAGAACGAGCCGCCGGCACCCCAGAGCACGGCCACGGAGGCGTCGGGGTCGGCCTCGAAGGCGCGGAACGCGTCGGCCAGCGCCCGTGCCATCGGCCCGTCGACCGCGTTGCGCGCCGCCGGCCGGTCCAGGATCACCGTGGTCACCGCCGCGGCGCGTTCGACGCGTACGCCCATGCCGACAGCATGCCTCCGACGGTGCCGGCGGCGCCAGGCGTCAGCGCGGGGCGGACCGGTCCGGGCGGACCAGGGTGGCGCCCAGCGCGGCGCCGACCACGCAGGCCACCCCCGCCGCCTGCGGCCAGGCCAGCAGCTCGCCGAGCAGGACCAGCCCGACCAGTGCCCCGATCGCCGGCTCCAGGCTGAGCAGGACCGCGAAGACCCGGGCCGGCATCCGGCGCAGCGCCGCCATCTCCGCCGAGTACGGCAGCACCGACGACAGCAGCGCCACCGCCGCGCCCAGCGCGAGGGTCCACGGGTCGAGCAGCGCCGTACCGCTGCCGGCGACCCCGAACGGCAGCACGGCCAGCGCGGCGACGGCCATCCCCAGCGCGAGGCCCCGGCTGCCCGGCACCCGGGCGCTGACCGCCTTGCCGAGCAGCACGTAGCCGGCCCAGCCGACCGCGACGGCCACGCAGCACAGCAGCCCCAGCCGGTCCATTCCCGTCCCGCCGAGCCCGCTGATCAGCAGCACGCCGCCGCCGGCCAGCGCCGCCCATGCCACGTCGGCGAGGCGGCGGCTGCCGGCGAGCGACACCAGCAGCGGCCCGGCGAAGCCGATGGTGACCGCGACGCCCAGCGGCACCCGGTGCAGGGCCGCGTAGAAGGCGAGGTTCATGACCGCCAGGGCCAGCCCGAACGCCCCGACCAGACCGGCGGTACGCCAGCCCAGGCGCAGCCCCGGCCGGACCAGGACCAGCAGGATGAGCGCGGCGAAGCCGAGCCGCAGCGTGGTGGTGCCGCCGGCGCTGGTGCTGCCGAAGAGCTGCTTGGCGACGGCCGCCCCGACCTGGGTGGAGAGCATGCCCAGCAGCATCAGCAGCGGGGGCGGCACGGCCCGGGGCTGGCCCAGCGCGACGCTCAGTCGGGTCGCCGGTCGGCCGGCCGGCAGCGGGCGGGAGGAGAGTGCGTACACCCGGACCACAGTGGCCGTGGACGGTGCTGCCCGCGACCGGATTTTCACGCCCGTGTCGCCTCCCGTCACGGGCCGGACGGCGCTAGCATCCCCGACGGCACGATCATGTGAGGTGCCCCGCGCGAGCGGGGAGAATCGGGAAGCCGGTGTGAATCCGGCACGGGCCCGCCGCGGTGACCGGGGAGCCACCGTCCACGCGTACGCGCAGCCACTGGCCCGTCCGGGCCGGGAAGGCGGACGGCCAGGCGTCGATCCGGGAGTCCGAAGACCGGCCTCGCGTCCGGTGCCCGCGTCCGGCGTGGCGTGGGCCGAGCGCAGCGGGAGCCTGCCTTGGATCTGTACGACGTCATCCACCGCCGCCGGGACGTACGCGCCCAGTTCACCGGCGCGCCGGTGCCCGAGGAGACACTGCACCGGGTGCTGGCGGCGGCGCACGCCGCGCCGAGCGTCGGCTACTCGCAGCCCTGGGACTTCGTCCTGGTGCGCGACCCGGAGCTGCGCCGCCGGTTCCACGAGCACGTCCGCACCGAGCGGAACACGTTCGCCGCGACGCTCGACGGGGAGGCGGCCGAGCGGTTCGCCCGCATCAAGATCGACGGCGTCCTGGAGTCGACGCTGTCCGTGGTGGTCACCCACGACCAGGACCGGGGCGGCCCCGCCGTGCTCGGCCGGCACGCCATCGCCGACACCGGGCTCTACTCGACCTGCCTCGCCATCCAGAACCTCTGGCTCGCCGCCACCGCCGAAGGGCTCGGGGTGGGCTGGGTGTCGTTCTACCGCGAGCCCTGGCTCGCCGAGCTGCTCGGCATCCCCGACGGGATCCGGCCGGTGGCGTGGCTCTGCCTCGGGCCGGTCACCCACTTCGAGGCGGTACCCGACCTGGCCCGGCACGGCTGGCGGCGGAAGCGCCCCCTGGCCGACGCGATCCACCACGACCGCTGGGCGGCACGCTGACCCGCCCGGGGCGTCCCGTTACGGGCCGACGGGGCGCACCTCACGTACACCTGCGGACTTGTCACCGCCGACCGGTTTGCGGGGGCTCCTGCCGGGAAGTCGGTACGGGTGCGAGCACTCTTGACGAAGATCGAGCAGGCATCCGGCCTGGACCGGGTCGGCGACCGGTTGCAGCGCGCGGTCCAGGCCACCCTCCGACCGCAGCGGGTCCGCGACCTGCTGCACGGCGTCTGGCTGGGCCATCCGCTGCACCCGGCGATGGTGCAGGTGCCGGTGGGCGCGTGGATCAGCACGGCGGTGCTGGACCTGATGCCGGGGCAGCGCCGGGCCGCCGCCACGCTGTGCGCGGTGGGCACCGTCAGCGCCCTCCCGGCCGCGGTCACCGGCCTCAACGATTGGGCGGCACTGGCTCGCGACCAGCGCCGGATCGGCCTGGTGCACGCCGCGTCCAACAGCGTCGGCCTGGCGTTCTACGCCGGCTCGGTGGCCGCCCGGATGACCGGCCGGCACAACCTCGGCCGTACGCTCGGCTTCCTCGGGCTCGGCGCGGCCAGCATGGGGGCGTACCTCGGCGGGCACCTGGCGTACAAGCAGGGCGCGCAGGTCAACCAGAGCATCTCCGAGCTGCACCGGATGAGCGACGGCTGGCACTCGATCGCGGACATGGCTGCCCTGCCGGAGCGCACGCTGATCACCCGGGATGTCGACGACGTCTCGGTGATCCTCTACCGGCACGGCGACGAGGTCACCGTGATGCTGGAGCGCTGCCCGCACCAGAGCGGCCCGCTGGGCGAGGGCGAGGTGCGCGAGATCGACGGGCACGACTGCGTGGTCTGCCCGTGGCACGGCAGCGCGTTCCGCCTCAACGGCGGCGAGGTCGTGCACGGTCCGTCCGGCAACGACCAGCAGATCCTGCCGACCCGCGTCGTCGACGGCATCCTGGAGACCCGCCTGCCCTGATCGTCGCCCGGCGGCCTCCCGGCCGGCCCCCGGGAGTCAGGGGCGGCGGTGACGGCCGACCGCCGTGTCGTCGTGGGACGAACCCGCACGGGTCCGGCCGGTCAAAACGCTGTCGTGGGTACCGGCCTCCGTGCCCCGGTCGACGCCGATCGCGCCGCCGCGTGGGGTGGTGCGGATGTCCCGGTGACCGGTGCCGCGCCTGGCCGTGGTGGTGCCGCGCGCGGTGGTGCCCCGGCGGGCGGCGGCCATGCTCCGGGCCGCGCCGGCCGGTACGCGGGCCGGGCGGCGGCGCAGGCCCAGGACCGCGCCGATCTGCGCGCCGACGATGCTCGCCACCGCCAGGACGGCGGAGACCGCGAGGGGCCGGTTCACCCGATCGGGCTCGCCGGCCCGGGCGGCTCCCACCGTCACCGTCGGGGCCTGACCGGCGTCCCTCTCCGCCGGGGGCGGCACCGGCGCCTCGGCGGCCGGCGGGGGCGGCGTGGCGCGCTCGGGAGCGACCTTCCCGGGCGCCGGCTGCGGGGCCGGCCGGGCGGGCGCGGGCGGGGTCGGGCGGGCGACGAGGCGGCCGGTCGCGTGCCGGCGGGCACCCCGGTCCTCGGCGTCCCCGGGCAGCCTCAACAGCTGACCCGGGTGGATCCGGTCGGGGTCGCCGAGCCGGTTCAGCTCGGCCAACTCCCGGTAGTCGGCGAACTCGTCCAGGTAGCGCTGGGCGACCGCGCCCAGGTGGTCGCCCCGGGCCACCCGGTAGACCGCCACACCGTCGTCCGAGGCGGATGAGGTCACCGGAGCGGACGAGGCGACCGGCGTGGACCAGGTGTGCGCGGCCGGACCCGGCCAGGCGGCCTCCGCCACCGCCCGCGCGGTCGCGGGCGGTGCCGCCGGCAGGGCGTACGGGCCGGTGACCGCCGTCGCCGCGCTCGCCGCCGGGCTGGCCGCGAGGATCAGCGCGACCGAACCGACAAGCGCGGCGGCGGCCCGTTGCTGGCGACTCATCCCCGGCAGCCGGGGCGCCGGCCGGCGCAGCGCCTGTGCGCAGAGTTCGACCAGGACGGAGAAGGCGAACGTGGCCCAGCCGAACCAGCCGGTCAGCGCCAGGACCCGCAGGAAGAGCCGCCCGTCGTCCCGGCTGGTCAGCGTCGCACCGATCTCCGCGACGCTGGGCAGGTGGTCGGGCAGCGGGTTGCCGGCGAGGGCGAGCAGCGCCACCGGCGCGCCGACCAGCACCGCGCAGAGCACGACGAGCGCGCCGAACCCGGTCAGGATGCGTCCGGTCCGCCGTACGACGGAACGCCCCGATGCGGCCATGGCTGCCTTCCCTTCCTACGGTGCCCCGGTGAGCGGCCGCGCGGTCGCCTCACCGGAGACGGTGACGGTCTCGTCGAAGCCGAGCAGGCCGAGCATGGATCGGTGGTGCGTGACGGTGACGCGTACCCGGACCCGGGTCTCCCCGTCGACGACCGGGAAGCTGACGGTGTGGCCGGCGGCGCCGGCGGCGGCGAGGTAACCGGCGACGGCCCGGCGGGCCTGGGGGCGGTCGATCCGGGTCGGCCCGCCCTCGATGGCGCTGGCCCGGTCGATGGCCTGGCCGCCAGCGCGGGCGGCCTCGGCCGCGAGGTTGTCGGCCCGCTGCAACGTGCGCAGCTGACCCGCGCCGTCGAAGGCCAGGCCGATGACGGAGAGGACGCCGACCATCGCCACCGCGAGGAAGATGCTGACCCGGCCCTCGTCGTGCCGGCCTGCCACGGCGGTCATCCCCGGCTCCGGTAGCGGTCCAGCGGCGACGTGAAGTTCGCCGACACGCGCTTGCCGGCGGGCATCCCCGGCAGGACGGAGAGGTGCAGGTCCCCGTAGGAGACCGTGCAGGCGACCCGGACGGTGACCGAGGCGTCCTGCCCGGCCGGGCTGCGGAACGCCGCGTCGAAGCTGGTGGGAGCGCCGCGTACCGCGCCGCTGAACGTCACCTCGGGAGTGCCGGCGCAGTTCAGGCCGCGCCAGTCGAGCTGCTGGCGGGCCGCGTCCCGGGCCTCGGCGCGGGCGGTGCGGGCGTCCCGGGAGATCGAGGCGGCGCGGGCGGCGTCGTGGGCGGCGGCGTCGATCGCCTCGGCCGCCACGGCGGTACGCCCGGCGACGCCGGCCAGCACGATCAGCGCGATGAACGCCGGGGCGAGCACCGCCACCTCGATCGAGACCGAGCCCCGCTCGGCGGTACGGCTCACGGCGCGGTCCACCGTTCCACGGTCCCGTGCGCGGTCTGGTGCACCGGGAAGGTGACCCCGGGTACGACCGACAGGGACCGCCCGCGCACCGTGCAGGTCACCTCGGTCGCGGTGGTCTCGCAGCTCGGTGCGGGATCCTTCCAGCCGACCAGCCAGCCGCCCGAGGCCTTCAGGAACCGGACGGCCCGCGCCTCACCGGCCCCGGGCGGCGCCTGGTGCAGCCGCTGCGCGTTGACCGCGCTCTGCGCGGCGTTGAGCGCGGTGGAGCGGGCGACGAACCAGGCCGCGGCCTGGATCGAGGCGAAGAGCAGCAGCAGGACCACCGGCATCACCACCGCCAACTCGACCGGGTTTGCCCCCCGGTCGACCCCGCCGGCCACGAGCCGCCGGCCGGCAGCCGCGACGGGACGCCGGGCGACGGTGGCCGCCCGGCGTACCGGGGTGGGGTCTGTCCGGCGCACGGCCCGGCGTTACTTCGGGTCCGGAGCCTGGTGGGTGGGGATGTTGGTCATCCAGTCGTTGGCGGCACCGAGGGCGGCGGCGGTGACCGCCATCGCGACGGCGACCAGACCGAAGATGATCACTGCGGTCGGTACGGGGCTGTCGCCCCGCTCGCCGTCCTCGCGCAGCTCGGCCAGGCGTGTCGACACGACGACGTGCAGTCGGGTGATGACGGACATGACGTGCTCCTTCTCTCGGGGGCTGATCACAGGCGGGCGATGAACGGATAGACGGCGAAGCCGAGCAGGACGAAGACGAGCAGCGCCCCGGGGATGTCGAGCCGGCTGGTCACCCCCTCGGCCCGGGCCAGGTTGTCGGTGCGGATCTGGTCGCGCAGCGAGTCGGCGCGGCTGCGCAGGGTCTCGTGCACCTGCGCGCCCTCGCTACCGGAGGAGCGCATGATCGCCCCGACGTCGCCCAGTTCCGGGATGCCGATGCGCTCGGCGAGGTCGCGAAGCTCGTCCCACGGCGAGTGCATCTGCATCTGCGCGATCCGCAGCGACTCGGAGATGCGGTCGAAGACCCAGCCGTCGCAGACCGCCGCCGCCCGCTCCAGCGACTGCACCGGCCCGTGCGCGGCGGAGAGCTGGAGGGCGACCAGGTCGAGGTAGGTGCAGACCGCCTGGCGGAACTCGTCGCGCGCCTTGTCCGCCCGGTCCAACACCGACCGGTGCGCGATCAGGGCGCAGAGCAGCGCCAACCCGAGGCTGCCGAGGACAGGTACGACCACCGGCAGCCGGATGCCGACGGCGAACAGGGTGACGCCGAGCAGCGTCGGCGCGGCGAGCCCGATCAGCGCGGAGAGCAGCATCGACAGGGCGTACTGCTCGGGCGTCCGGTCGATCAGGGCGAGCTGCCGGTGCGGTGGTCGCAGCCAGCGGGACAGCCCGGTGAGCCACTCCAACCGCCGGTCGGCGGGCGTGGCGAGCTGCCCGGCGCCGGCCGGTTGGTGCAGCCGGCGCAGCGCGGGCCCGAGCGCGGGGGTCGCCGGCACCAGCTCGCGGACCACCAGGAAAGCGCCCAGCCCGACCGCCGCCCCGCCGCACACGGCGACGGCGAGCTGCCAGTTGAGGACGACAGCACTCATGGGGTCGCCACCTCCTCCGGGGCCGGAGCCGGCAGGAAGCGGGCCGGCCGGCGGGGCTGGCTCATCGACCGCACCCAGGCCAGCAGGCCGACGAAGGCCGCGCCGAGCGTCGCCATCACGAGCTGCCCGAAGGGCGTGCCGTACGGGCTGACGTACTCGGTGTTGAGCAGCCCGTACGCGACGGTGGCCAGGGTCATCCCGGTGAGGAAGCGGACCGCGAACCGGGGCTGGGTGCGCTTCGCCTCGATCTCCCGGCGGGTGGCCACCTCGGCCGCCGCCGCCCCGGCGATCGAGCCGAGCACGTCGCCGAGGCGTTCGCCCCGGTCGGTCACGTGCAGGATCAGCGCCGCCACCACCTGGTCGCAGACCGGGTCGCCGATCTCGTCGGCGAAGGCGAGCAGCGCGGAGCGGGCCAGCCAACCGGCCTGGAGGCGGGCGGCGAGCAGCCGTACCTCCTCCTGGATCTCCTCGGGTGCGGTGCCGACCGTCCCGATGATCGTCTGCTGGAGTCCCTGGCCGGTGGCGGAGACGTCCTTGAGCCGGCGGGTCCACTCGCCGACCGCCTCGATGCGGGCGATGGCCCGCTGCTCGGCCTTGCCGACGGAGAACAGCCACGGGGTGCCCGGAACGGCCACCGCGACCAGCAGGCCGACCACCGGCAGGCCGGTGACCAGGAAGGCCAGCGCACCCGCGACCAGGGCGGCGACCAGCAGCGCCTGGTGGGCCCGCTGTTCGCGCGGGGTGACGCCCGGGCCCTTCCAGAGCCGGTCGAGCCCACGGCCCGCGCCCGGGCCACCGGGCGGCCGACGGGTGCCGACCAGCGCGACGACCGCCAGCAGCAGCCCGGCCACGCAGGCGGCGCCGGAGGCCACCGCGACGAGTTCGACGTTGTCCAGCACCTCCGGTCACCGCCGCCCGAGCCGGGTCTGCCGGGGCCGCCGCCACGCGCCCGTGCCGGCCTCGATCCACCGGCTGAGCAGCCGGGCGTCGTAGCCGACCCGGAGGAGCTGGGCGCGCACCCGCTCGGGCAGGTGCCGGGGCACGGCTCGCCCGTCCGGCCCGGGCCCGAACACCTGGGTGGTGGTGATCCGGTTGCCGTCGCCGACGCCGATGACCTCCTCGACGTGCGAGACGAAGCGGTGCTTGCGCCCGCCGATCGCGGTCTCGTCCTCGACGGTGACGTAGACGATCAGGTCGAGCGCGTTGCCGGCCATCCGGCGGGCCTGGTCGACGGTCATCTCCCGGCCGTGCGCGAGCGCCAGCTCGATGATCCGCTCGCTGACCCCGGCGGGCGTACGGGCGTGGATCGTGCACATCGAGCCGCGGCTGGTCGTCATGGCCTGGAGCATCGGGACGATCTCCCGGGACCGGACCTCGCCGACGATGATCCGCAGCACGCCCATCCGCAGGGAGACCGGGATCAGGTCGGCGATGCTCACCTCGCCGGCCGGGCGACCGTCCGCCCCGCGTTCGCCGTGCCCCTCCCGGGCCTCGAAGCTCATCACCGCCCGGTGCTTGAGCCGGCGGCGGGCCGGCAGCAGCTCGCGGCTCTCCTCCAGCAGCACGTACGGCTCGTCGGCCGGGATCTCGTCCATCAGCGCCCGGATGACTGTCGTCTTCCCGGCGCCCGCGAGGCCGGCCACCATGATGTTCAGCCCGGCGCGCATGGACGCGCGGAGGAAGTCGCGCACCAGCGGGTCGATCATCTCGTCCAGGTCGCCCCGGCCGCCGGCCAGGTCGTCGAGGCTCACGTCCAGCGTGTTGTGCTTGCGGATCACCGCGTACGGGCGGTGGCTGACCAGGAACACCGCGGCGAGCCGGCTGCCGTCGGGCAGTTGCAGGTCGAGGGTGGGCTTGGACGTCGACAGCGAGCGTTCGGTGGCCCCGGCCCGGCGGGCCGCCGCCTGGAGGATCTCCACCAGCTCGTCGTCGCTGTCGGCGATCGGCTCCACCCAGTCGACCCCGCCGCCGTGGCGGGTGACGCGCACCTGGTCGCAACCGAGGATGTGCACCTCCTCGATGGTGTCGTCGACCAGCAGCGTCTGGAGGCGACCGAGCCCGGCCAGTTCGGCGGTCACCTGGTCGAGCAGGAGCCGCTCCTCGCCGGCCGCCATCGGGGTGCCGGCCCGGCGCACCGCGTCCGCGTACTCGGCGACCACCGTCACCGCGAGCCGGGCGCGCTCGGTGTCCTCCTCGTCGACGGTGAACTCCCGGCCGCGCTGCCACAGGGCCAGCCGCTCGCTGAGTTCCCGGCGCAGCTCGCGTACCACCTGGAAGTCGACCCGGGGCCGGGGCGGCGGCTCGGGCCGCGGCGCGGTGACCGGCACCGGCAACGGGAGGGGATGGTGGCGCCCGTTGGGCGGGGCCAGCGGCGGGGCGGTCGAGGTGGCGCCGGGCGGCTGCCGGCGCGGGTCGCCGGAGACCGGTTCAAACCGCATCCGGCACCCCCTGCGGCACGGGCCAGGTCAGCCGGGCGCGCCGGCGTTCCAGCGGCGCACCGACCGGCACCTCCAGGGCCCCGGCCGCGCGCATCAGGGGCCGACCGGCCCGCACGGTGCCGCCCAGGCCGAGCACCTCGGCCGTACGCGGATCGTGCGGCATCCGGGCGATCACCGGCAGCCGCAGCGCCTTGCTGACCTCGCCGCTGCCGTGGCCGTCGCCGACCAGCAGCAGCCGCAGGGTGCCCGGCGGCACCCGGTGCTCGGCGAAGTCCCGCTCGATCGTCCTGGCCATGGCCCGGGTGCCGGAGAGGTCGGGGAGCCGGGCGCCGCTGACCAGCAGCACCACCGAGGCGGCGCGCAGGATCGGCCACGGTGGACCGACGACGTGCAGCCGCCCGCAGTCCACCACCACGTCGTACGGTGGGTCGCCGGACTCCAGGCTGCCGAAGAAGTCGGCGAACCGCTGCCAGAGCGGGATGACGCTGCCGGCCTGGGCGGGGTCGACGACGCCGGGCAGCAGCAGCCGCTCCCGCTTCGGCGCGTCCAGGTCGACCAGTTGGGACCAGAACGCCGCCTCCAGGTTGCCGTCGCGCAACTCGCCGACCGCCAGTTCGCCGATGCCCCGGGGGCCGTCGAGCGCGCCGCCCAGGTAGCCGGCGAGGATCGACCCGCCGGCCGGGTCACACTCGGCGAGCACCAGCCGCCGGTGCCAGGTCAGGGCGCACGCGAGGGCGGCGGTGGTGACGCCCGGGGAGCCCTTCGCCGACACCAGCGCGATGATCGCCATGGTCAGGCCGCCTCAATCAGTACGAGGGCGATCCGCTCCTGGCTGGACAGTGCGACGACGGCCGGCACGTCCCGGACGGCGAGCGCCAGGTAGACCACCACCTCGTCGTCGTCGTCCGAGGTGACGGCGTCGATGACCGTCGCCTCGAACCGGGTGGCGGCGCCCGCGGGGCGGTCGTCGTCCCCGTCCGGCGTGCTCACCAGCAGGATCTTGTCGCCGGGGTGGAGCCTGCGGGCGGGCACCTCGGCGGGGCTCAGGCCCAGCGCGAGCTGCTGCTGGCCGGGCCCGAGCAGCGGGTCGTCGGTGAGCTGCGCCATGGTCAGCAGCGTGCCGGGGGTCAGCGCCACGGCGGCCCGCTTGCCGACCACCTCGTCGAGCCGCCCGGCGGGTACCGGCGACAGCCCCTGGCCCCCGGCCACCTGCACCGGGACCAGGTCGTCGGCGCTGACCTGCCGGCCGACCTCGACCGCCCGGGCCACGGCCAGGTAGCTGCCGGTGGCGCGTACGGAGGTGACCGCGAACGCCGCCCCCAGGCCGCCGAGGGCGATCAGCAGCACGGCCAGGCCGAGCAGCCCGGGGCGCATCCGCCGCTGCCGGACCACCCTGGGCGGGGCGACCGGCGCGTCCACCGGCCCGGTTCCGTTCCGGGTCGCCACACTCATTGAGTCACCACCTGTAGTTCGTTGATTCGGACCGGGACCGTTCCCGTGGTCCGGTTGACCGGGATGACGCCGCTCTGGCCGCCGCCCTGCCAGGTCACCGTCCAGTAGGTCGTGGCCCGCACCCGGTAGTCGCCGGCCTTCGGGTAGCCCTGGTAACCGCAGTCGGGGGAGGGGCGGCCGGCCAGTGGGCCGTCGGCCCGGTACGGCGTACCGGCGTCGGCGCAGGTGACCTTGCGGCCGTTGCCCATGTTCCAGACGATCCGGTCGAACGTCGCCGTGATCCGTACGGTCAGGCCCCGCTCGCGCTCCGAGGCCCGCTGGATCGGCCCGAAGTACTTCTTGTCGTCGTTGCGGCCCCACATCCAGACCGGCAGCCCGACCAGGCCGGGACCGTTGCTGCGGCGGGGGGCGACCGCGATCCGGGGCGCCGCGATGGTGATCTTGGCCAGCGCCCGCCGGGCGAGTTCCTCCGGGTCGGGCGGCGCGCCGAAGCCGGGCGGCGGGGCGTCGCGCAGGACCGTGGTCTGGGAGCCGAGGTCGCCGCCGTTGCAGGTGCGCACGTACCACTGCTGGCCCTCGGGGGCCTCGGGCTGCGGTTCGGCGAGCTTGTAGTAGCAGCCGTCGCCGTTGTTGAACCAGCCGAGCACGCTGTCGTAGCACTTGACGGTGCGGCCGTTCCACTGGCACTTGGCGCCGCCGCCCCCGCCGCCCGAGTCGCCGCCCCCGCCGTCGTCCCCGCCGCCGCCGGGGTCGCCCGGGGTGCCGGGATCGTCGTCCCAGACGCTGCAGTCGCTCTGCCCCGGCGGGCACTCCGCGCCGGGGTCCGCGCGTCCTGCGGCGATCGCGGGCACGGCCGCCCCGAGCGCCAGCAGCAGGGCCAGGGCGGCGCCCGCGAGCGACCGGCGGGCCGTCCCACCCCGGCCGCCGCGGTCGGCGGTACGGACGCGAGCGGCCCCGGCGGTACGGGCGTGGGCCGCCCTGGCGTCCGATCCCGCCCGCGTCAGCACGGCTGGTCCTCGTGGGCGGCGCCGGCGCTGATCAGCCAGCGGCCGTCCGGGTAGCGGGTGGCGGTGGCGGTGGCCAGGTGCCGCGTTCCGCCGGTGCCGGGCACGACCCGCTTGTCCCTGGCGTAGACCAGCCGGTAGCCGGTGGCGTCCAGGCAGTCCTGGATCTCCACGGCGGGCGGGCTCGAATCCAGGCTCACCGAGGTCACGGTCGGGTCGGAGACCAACGTGCCGGTACGCATCGCGCCGTGCTCCTTCGCCTTGCGGATGGTCAGCCGGACCCGGGTCAGCAGCGGGTCGGCGAGGAACCGGGACAGTTCCGGGTCGTGGGGGTCGCCGCGCCCGCTCGCCTTGCGGGAGGCGGCGAGATATCCGGCGTACGCGGCCAGCGCCGCCTTCCTCGCCGCCTGCTCGTCGGCGGCCCGGTGGGTGGGGGCGGGAGCGTCCCCGGCGGTCACCGCCCGGGGGGTCGGTCCGGGCTCGGCACCGCAGGCCGGGACCGCGCCGAACATCGCGATGGCGAGCAGGCAGGTTGCCCATCGGCCGAACCGCCGTCCGCGCACGTCGTGCCTCCTCGGTGGCGACCCGGGGGCCGGTCTCGGCGGCCTCCGGGCATGCGGCGGCGTGACCGGATGGGTCGTCCGGACCTGTCGGAAATCGCCTACGCATTTGCCGTTACGGATCTCTACAAAAGCGTTGTCCCGCGTCGTCCTGTCTTTTCGCTGTGGGTTGCACCACACCCAAGGGGCGAGCATAGGCTGACGCTCGCCGATGCAACAGAGGCAATTCGTTCGAACACTGTGAGTGATGACAGGTGGTGGCGACGGGTGGTCGGGGCCGGTGCGGGTGGGTCGGGCGGCGGGAATCGGTGGGGCGCCGGCGTGGGAAGCGTGCGCGGTGGGCGAGGCGTCGTCGAGGCGGCCGGTGCGTGTCCCGGACGTGGCGTCTGGTCCGATCCGTCCCCCGCGCCGACGCGTCGCTATTCCGTCAGGGTGGGATTCCCGCCTATATGGACGCGCCATTTCCGTGGCCGACGCCGCGCATTGCGGGGGAGGGGTGCGGGCCGTTCCGCCCGTTACCGAATGGCATTCACGGCGCTACCCTGCGTGGTCACCACCTGTGCCGGCCTCCGGGGGCGATCGTGGCGCTGACCGGGCCGTCGGCGGTGGCGGAGCCGACCGCACCGAAGGTCGCCGCGCGCGGGGCGCGGCTGCTGGCCGTACTCGCGCTCGCCCCGGTGCTCCGGCTCGCCGTGATCCGGCACGCCGTACCGCCGGGGGTGGCGACCCGGACCGGGTGCGACGCGTGCGGCACCCCGGTCGGGCTGGCCCGGCCCTGGCCGGCGCTGGGCCCGACGGCGCGGTGCGGGCGGTGCGGGGCGCGCGTCGGCCCGCCGCCCGGCACGGTGGAACTCGCCCTCGCGGCGGCCGTCGGGGCGCTGGTGCTGCTCGGGCCGCCCGCCGCCGTGCTGGTCGCCACGGCCTGGTGGCTGGGCTGGGCGATCCCGCTGGTCCTCGTCGACGCGGCCGTGTGCCGGCTGCCGGACCGGCTCACCTGGCCCGCCGCTGCCGGGACCTGGCTGCTGCTGGGGCTGGCCGCCCTCGCCGGAGCCGGCCCGGCGCCCTGGCTGCGCGCCACCGCGGCCGGCGTCGCGCTGGCGCTCTTCTTCGCCACCACCACGCTGCTGCTCGGCCGTCGCGGCTTCGGCCTCGGCGACGCCAAGCTGGCGCTCGGCGTCGGCGCGCTGCTGGGCTGGTACGGCTGGGCGGTCCCGGTGGCCGGGCTGGTGCTCGCCCTGCTGCTCTCCGGGGCGGTCGGCGTCGCGCTGCTGGCCGCCCGCCGCGTCGGCTGGCGCAGCCACCTCCCCTTCGGTCCGTTCCTCGTCCTCGGCGCCCTCGCCGCCCTCGTCCTGCTCTGATCCTGCGGGCGCAGGCCGCCCGCGCTCACCTCCTGGCCGGGCGGCCTCCCGTCCGCGCAGGCGCTCCGTGCGGGCAGGCCTCCCGTGCGGGCAGCCTCCCGTGCGGGCAGGCATCCCGTGCGGGCAGGTTCCGCGTCCCGCGGGCGGTCAGCGGCGGGACGTCGGGGTGGCCGGATCGCGGACGGGGCGCTCGGCCTGGCGGGCGCGGCGGTGCAGCAGCCCGGCGGCGGGGCGGGCGAACAGCGGGGTGAGCAGCGCGGCGAACAGGGCGCCGAGCAGGACACCGGCGACCACGTCGTGCGGGTAGTGCACGCCGACGAAGGTGCGGGAGAACGCGGCCAGCGCCGCCAGCGGCAGCGCCACCAGGCCGACCCGGCGCGACAGCAGCAGCGTCGCCATCGCCAGGCCGCCCGCGATCGTGGAGTGGTTGCTGGGAAACGACCAGTCGCCCGTCGGCGGGCACTCGCCGGCGATGATGGCGAGTTCGGCGGCGATCGCCCGGCAGGGGCGTTCCTGGTCCACCACCGTCTTCAACAACTCGCTGCACCCGTACGCGAGCACCACCGGCGCCGGCGACACCAGGGCGTACGCGCGATCGCGCGGCCCGCCCCCGAGCCGGGACACGGCCGCGATCAGCCACAGCGCGCCGAGCAGCAGAATCGCGCCCTCGGTGAAGTGCTCGGCGAGCCACTGCACCGGTTGCGGGGTGTCGGCGGCGAAGTCGACGATGTCCTGGTACCACTCGACACTGATCTTCGGAACGTCCGACGTGTCCGCATCAATCATGATTCACCTCACGGATCGTTCATACCTCGTTTAGCTCCCAGGCAACCCTGGAATACCTGGAAGTCGGGCGCAGTGTGCATTGGTCGGGTGGTGGCCCCCGACTTTCGTCTCAGCGACCTCTCAGCCCCATCTGCTTCGATTGGCCCGGTACGTCGGACTTCCCTGGAGGCGCTGTGCACGAAACCCCCATCGCCGATCGGCCGCCGACCGGGCAGGTCACAGGGGGCGACGAGGCCTGGCGGATCCGGCGTACGCAGGCGGACATGGACCGCCTCGCCGAGACCGAGTCGATCTTCGCGTTGGGCAACGGCTGGGTCGGCTGGCGCGGCAACCTGGACGAGGGCACGCCCTACGGCATGCCCGGCACCTACCTCAACGGCTTCCACGAGCGGCGCGAGCTCGACTACCCCGAGGACGGGTACGCCTTCCCGCAGTTCAGCGACACGGTGATCAGCGCGCCGAACGCCGCCCTGATCCGCCTCTGGGTCGACGGCGAGCCGCTGGACGTGCGTACCGGCACCCTGCGCACCCACGAGCGGGTGCTCGACCTGCGCGCTGGCGTGGTCGAGCGGCACACCGAGTGGATCTCGCCGGCCGGGCACGGCGTACGCGTCCGCAGCGTCCGGCTGGTCTCCCTGCCCCGGCGTCCGGTGGCCGCCGTCCGGTGGTCCGTCGAGCCGTTGGACGGCACGGTCGAGGTGCGGGTCTGCGCCGACCTGCTCGCCAACGAGCGGGTGCCGGAGCGCGCCGACGACCCCCGCGCCGCCTCCGTGATCACCGACCCGCTGACCGCCGAGTACCGGCACTCCGACGGGCACGACGGCGTCCTCGTCCACCGCACCGGGCACAGCGGCCAGCGGGTCGCCGTCGCCGTCGCGCACGACGTGCACGCCCCGGACGGCTTCGCCCCCGGCGTCGACTGCACCCCCGACCGGCTGCGCCTCACGCTGACCGGGACGCTGCGCGCCGGCGAGCGGCTGCGACTGACCAAGTTCGCCGCGTACGAGTGCACCCCGGTGGACGGCCTGCCCCCGCAGGAGCTGGCCCGCCTGGTCGTCGCGGAGGCCGACGCGGCCCGCGCGGAGGGCTTCGAGGCGCTGCTGACCGGCCAGCGCGCGGCGCTGGACGCCGCCTGGCAGACCGCCGACGTGCAGCTCGACGGCGACGACGAACTCCAGCAGGCCATCCGGTTCTCGGTGTTCCACCTGCTCCAGGCGGGCCGGGCGGACGGCGACCGGACCATCCCCGCCAAGGGCCTGACCGGCAACGGCTACGACGGGCACGTGCTCTGGGACACGGAGGGCTACGTCCTGCCCGTGCTGACCTACCTCGACCCGCCGCTGGCCCGCTCGGCGCTGCGCTGGCGGCACGCCCACCTGCCGCAGGCCCGCGAGCGCGCGGCGGAGCTGCGGCTGACCGGGGCGACCTTCCCGTGGCGGACCATCGGCGGGCGGGAGTGCTCCGGCTACTGGCCGGCCGGCACGGCCGGGCTGCACCTCAACGCCGACATCGCCGACGCGGTGCTGCGCTACGCCGCCGCCACGGGCGACGAGGAGTTCCTCGCCGGGCCCGGTCTGGAACTGCTTGTCGAGACGGCCCGGCTCTGGCACGGCTTCGGGCACTGGTCCGACACCGGCACCTTCCACCTGCACGGCGTGACCGGCCCCGACGAGTACAGCGCCCTGGTCGACGACAACGTCTTCACCAACCTGATGGCCCGGCGCAACCTGCGGGGGGCCGCCGACGCCGCCGAGCGGCACCCCGAGGCGGCGGCCCGGCTCGGGGTCGAGGCGGCCGAGGTGTCGGCCTGGCGTGCGGCGGCCGACGCGGTATTCGTCCCGTACGACCGCAAGCGCGGGGTGCACCAGCAGTCGGCCGGCTTCACCGAGCAGCCGGAGTGGGACTTCGCGGACACCTCCGAGGACGACTACCCGCTGCTGCTGCACTTCCCCTACCTGGAGCTGTACCGCAAGCAGGTGGTGAAGCAGGCCGACCTGGTGCTCGCCATGCAGCGCTGCCCGGGGGAGTTCACGGCCGACGAGAAGGCCCGCAACTTCGCCTACTACGAGGCGCGGACCGTCCGGGACTCGTCGCTGTCGGCCTCCCCGCAGGCCGTGCTCGCCGCCGAGGTCGGGCACCTCGACCTGGCGTACGACCTGTTCGCCGAGTCGGTGCTCCAGGACCTGGCGGACCTCGGCGACAAGACCGGCGACGGGCTGCACCTGGCGTCGCTGGGCGGGGCGTGGCTGGCCCTGGTGCAGGGCTTCGGCGGGCTGCGCGACGACCGTGGGGTGCTCTCCTTCGACCCCCGGCTGCCGGCGGCGATCGACCGGCTCGCGTTCCACCTGCGCTGGCACGGCCACCGGCTGCGGGTCACCCTCACCGCCGACGAGGCCCGCTACGAGCTGCCGGACGCCGACCCGGAGACCGGCATCGAGGTGTGGCACCACGGCGAGCCGCTCCGGGTCACCGGAGCCGGGCCGGTCGCCCGGCCGATGCCCGAGGTGCCCGACCCGGGGCCGGAGCCGCCCTCCCCGCCCGGCCGCCGCCCCACCCGCCGCTCCGCCGGCGACCACTGAGGCGTACGGGCGCAGCTCGGTAGGGTGGCGCCGTGCCCGAACTCGAGCGGCTCGCCGCCCACCACGCCGACGCGCTGCTGCGCTTCGAACGGGAGAACCGGGAGTGGTTCGCGCGCTCGGTGCCGGACCGGGGCGACGCGTACTTCGCCGACTTCGCCGCGCGGCACGCGGGGCTGCTCGCCGAGCAGGAGAGCGGCACCTGCCACTTCCACGTCCTGGTCGACGCCGACGGGGACGTGCTGGGCCGGTTCAACCTGGTCGACGTCGCCGACGGCGAGGCCGAGCTGGGCTACCGGGTGGCCGAGCGGGCCGCCGGGCGCGGGGTGGCGACCGACGGCGTCCGCCGCGTCGTGGCACTGGCCCGCCGGGCGTACGGGCTGCGCCGGCTGACCGCCGGGACCACGCTGGACAACGCGGGCTCGCTCGCGGTGCTCCGGCGTACGGGGTTCACGCAGGTGGGCGAGTTGTCACTCGACGGGCGCCCCGGGCTGCGGTTCGCCCGCGGGCTGACGGCCGACGACTGACGCGCCGGACATCCGCTGCCGGACGGTCTCCAGCGCCTCGAAGGCGTACGCCCAGTTGTGGCACTTGAAGCTGCGCAGCCCCTCGATCGCGGTGCGGCAGTCGGTGCAGCGCACCCCGGCGATCGCGTCCGGGACCTCGGTGTTGACGTACCTGCGGTCGCCGAGGATGACCGTCGCGATCATCATCCGGTCGTGTACGCCGGAGAGGGCGGAGGAGACGATGTCGTACCAGTTCACCCGGCGGCCGCACTTCGGGCAGT
Organism: Micromonospora sp. NPDC048868; assembly: GCF_043198195.1. Lineage (NCBI taxonomy): Bacteria > Bacillati > Actinomycetota > Actinomycetes > Micromonosporales > Micromonosporaceae > Micromonospora > Micromonospora sp. NPDC048868. The sequence goes on along the minus strand of NZ_JBICUN010000010.1, from coordinate 17,351 downwards.
CCGGCTCGTCGCCGCTGACCCAGAGCGGGGCGCCGATGCTGCGCAGCGGCATGCCGAGCAGCTTCTCGATCCGCCGTACGTCCGACTCCGGGGTCGTCCACCGGTGCCTGCCGGGCAGCGAGGCGGGCGAGTCGTAGACGGCACGGAACAGGACCGGGTCGACCTCCACGGTCTCGCGCTGACTGGTCATCGGCGTGCCTCCTCCACGGTCGGTGCCCGCACCCGGTGGGGTGGGTACGACCGGATCAACGACGACCGGGGGTCGGGTGTTGTGTCCGCCCGGCGACGCGAGGGCTACGCCTCGCGGGGCCGCAGGCCGCGCAGCGCCGTGTCCACCACCCGGTCGGCGTACCCGTGCGTCAGCGGGCCGGTGCGCTGGAGCCACCGGTTGAGGACCGGCCCGAAGATCAGGTCGACGGCCACGTCGAGGTCGACGTCCTCGGCGAGCTGCCCCGTACGCCGGGCGGCGCGCAGGCGTTCCTTCTTCAGCTCCCGCATGGGCCCGTCCAGCCGTTCCGCGTAGTCGGCGGCCAGGGCGGGGTCGTGGACGATCTCGGTGTGCAGGGCGCGCATGGGCAGGTCGTAGCGCGGGTCGTTCAGCTCGTCGACGACGGCCCGCAGGACCAGCTTCAGGTCGGCGGCCAGGTCGCCGGTGTCCGGCAGGGCACCGCCCTGGCCGTCCTGCCCGCCGTCGGTCGTGAGCGCGAGGAATGCGTCGAACAGCAGGGCGCCCTTCGAGGGCCACCAGCGGTAGATCGTCTGCTTGCCGACGCCGGCGGCGGCGGCGATGCCCTCGATGCTGAGCTTCGCGTAGCCCACGTCGCCGACGAGGTCGAAGGCGGCGGTGAGGATGGCGCGGCGTGCCGTCTCGCTGCGACGGCTGGAGTCGGGGGCGACCTTCTGCGTGGGCACGGGCCCAATCTAGCAAGAGGATGAGACGAGACGGTCCGTCTTGACAGTGGGGCCCGGTCGGGTAGGGTCACTCTCGTCAACAAGACGAGACGGTCCGTCTCGTTAGGGAGGGAGTCCCATGGAAGCCTCAGCCACCGCCGCACCGCGGGTCTGGTTCGTCACCGGGGCCAGCCGTGGCCTCGGCCGCGCCTTCACCGAGGCCGCGCTCGCCGCCGGCGACCGGGTCGTCGGCGCGGCCCGGGACGTCTCGCCGCTCGACGACCTCGCCGCCCGACACCCCGACCGCCTGCTGGCGCTGCGCCTCGACGTCACGGACCGCGCGGCGGTCCTCGACGTCGTCGAGGAGGCGGTACGGCACTTCGGCCGGCTCGACGTCGTCGTGAACAACGCCGGGGCGCTCTACATGGGCATGGTCGAGGAGTTCACCGAGGCCGAGGCGCGCGCCCAGCTGGACCTCAACTTCTTCGGCGCGCTCTGGGTCAGCCAGGCCGTCCTGCCGCATCTGCGCGCCCAGGGCGGCGGGCACGTCGTGCAGGTCTCCAGCATCGGCGCCCTCGGCGGCTTCCCCAGTACGGGGCTCTACAGCGCGAGCAAGTTCGCGCTGGAGGGCATGAGCGAGGCGCTGGCCGCCGAGGCCGCCGGGTTCGGCGTCAAGGTCACCATCGTCCAGCCGGGCGGCTACTGGACCGACCTCTACACCAGCAGCACGGCGGCCACCCCGAACCCCGCCTACGACCCGCTGCGGGAGGAGTTGGCGCGGCAGTGGGCGGAAGGGTCGATCGACAGCGAACCCCGGCTGGCCGCCGAGGCGCTGATGAAGCTCGTCGCCAGCGACGACCCGCCGCTGCGGCTGCTGCTGGGCAGCATGGTCTACGACCTCGCCTTCGACATCTCCAGGCGACGCATGGACGTCTGGGCCGGCTGGGAAGAGGTGAGCCGCGCCGCCGAAAAGGCGGTCCCGGCCCCGGGCGCCGAACCGGCCTGACCTGCGGGCCGGGTCGGGAGGCGGCGAGGGCTCCGTCAACCGGTCCGGCTCCCGTGCTTCCCGATCACAGTGGCCTTCTCCGCTCCACTGTGGACCCTGTGCCGACCGTCGGCGGCCGGCCGTGGCGGAGGCGCACTACGCTCCGGGCCACACAAGGAGAGGGAAGATCAATGCGGAGGACCCTGCTGCCCGTCGCGGCACTCGCCCTGGTGGCGGCGCTGAGCGGATGCGTCACGATCAACACGCCGGCGGACGACCCGGACCCGGCCGCCTCGGCGCAGCCGACAGGCAGCACCGTCAGCGTGGACGACGAGACAGCGGACCCGGACAAGCCGGCGCCCTCGGCCGTACCCGACACGTCCGGAGCGCCCGCCACGCTCAAGGCGCTCACCTGCACGCAGCTCAAGACCGCCGTGCTCGGTAACGGATCCGAGCGCTACAACGGCTACCCGGATCCGATCCCGCTTCTCGACGGCATGTGGTCCGGGGAGGACGGCACCGTCGTCCACATGCAACAGCCGTGCGCCATCGGCGACCTGACCGGCGACGACGCGGCCGACGCGGTGGTCCCGGTGCTGATGGACGGCGGCGGGACCGGCAAGTTCTGGCAGATCGTGATGTACGGCAACATCGACGGTAAGCCCGTCTACGTCACCATGGTCGACATCGGCGACCGTACGCCCGTCGAGTCGGTCTCGATCAAGTCGCGCCGGGCGACGGTGGTCTATTTGACCCGCCCCGAGGACGCGTCCTCGGCGGAGGTCGCCGTGCGGCGTACGGCCGTCTACGAACTCAGCGGCAGCCGGCTCGTCGAGATCAGCCACACGGACGCGCCGTACACCCCCTGAGCGGTCGACCCCGCGCGGTGGGCCGTTCCGGCGCGGAACGGCCCACCGGCCCGGTCGCTCAGGGATTGAGCAGGACCTTGATGGCCCGGCGCTCGTCCATGGCCCGGTACCCCTCGGCGGCCTGGTCGAGGGGGAGGGTGAGGTCGAGCTACGGCGTGGTCATCGGGTGACCGATCGCGGCGACGTCCAGTTCTGCTGTCGGAGCCGTTCGATGCCGTCCAGCAGCAGGTCCAGCGCGAACTCGAACTCGAACTGGTCGTCGCAGCCCTGTCCCACGACCGACGCGTCGTCGTGGGACGCGGCCGTGGAGATCTCCGCGAGGTGCGGGAACCGGGCCGCGACCTCCGGCGGGAAGGCCTGCGGTGGTTCTGAGCTGGCCGTGCCGGAGCGGCCGGCGCGCCGGGAGGCGTCGAACAGCTCCTGGCTGAAGCCCAGGATCCGGCTGCCCATCGCGTGCATCACGTGGTGGGCGAGGTCGGCGGAGAACCCGCCGGCCCGGAGGGTCCCGACCACCGAGTCGAGGTACGCGAGGACGGCCGGCGTCGCCATGTTCCGCGACTCGATAGCGAGCGGCGCCCATGGGTGGCGCCGCAGCACCTGCCGCGCCGAGAGGATGCGGCTGCGGACCGCGTACTTCCAGTCGGCGTCGGGCACCGGCGGGTCGATCTCGCCGACGACGACGTCGATCATGCCGTCGAGTAGTTCGTCCTTGTTGGCCACGTGCTTGTAGAGGGCCATCGGCACGACGCCCAGGTCCTGGGCGAGGTTGCGCATGCTGAGGGACTCGATCCCGGCCCCGTCGGCGAGCGCGACGGCGGCGTGCAGGATCCGGTCCCTGCTCAGCGGCGCCCGGCGCAGCGTCTCAGCCTGCTCAGCCATCTCGGTCCTCGTCTTCTGGCGGCGGTTGAAACCTTAACCGCCTTGACCGGTGTACGCCGTACACCTACATTGGGTGTACGGCGTACACCTAGCGGGAGGTAGAGATGAAGGCGATAGTCCAGGACCGGTACGGCCCGCCGGAGACACTCACGCTCGCGGACGTCGACGTGCCGGTGCCCGCCGCCGACGAGGTGCTCGTACGGGTCGAGGCCGCCGCGCTGAACGCGTACGACTGGCATGCCATGCGTGGCGATCCGCGGATGGCGCGGTTGGCGATGGGCCGGACGCGGCCCCGCGCGCGCATCCGCGGCCGCGACTTCGCCGGCCGGGTCGAGGCCGTCGGCAGCCACGTCCGACAGGTGCGCCCGGGCGACGCCGTCTTCGGCGACCTCGGCGACGCCAACGGCGCGTTCGCCGAGTACGTGTGCGTGCCCGCGACCCTGGTCGCGCCGAAGCCGGCGAACCTGATCCCGCAGCAGGCCGCCGCGCTGCCGCTGGCCGGTGTCACCGCGCTCATGGGGCTGCGCGACGTCGGGCGGGTCGAGCCCGGCCACCGCGTCCTCGTCAACGGCGCCTCCGGCGGCGTCGGCACCCTGGCCGTCCAACTGGCCAAGGCGCTCGGGGCGACCGTGACCGCAGTGTGCAGCACCCGCAACGTCGACCTGGTCCGCTCCCTCGGCGCCGACCACGTCGTCGACTACACCCGCGACGACTTCACCCGCGGCGACCGCCGTCACGACGTCGTGTTCGACCTGGTCGGCAACCGCTCGCTCACGGCGCTCCGGCGGGCGCTGACCCCCACCGGGACGCTGGTGCTCTCCGGCGGCGGCGTGTACGGCGGCGGCAGCCTCGTCGGGCCGGTCTGGCTCCTCGCGCGCGGACGGCTGCTGGCGCCCCTCGTCCGGCAGCGCATCGTCACCCTCACCGCGGTGCCAAGCCGGCAACACCTCGACACGCTCCGCGCCCACGCCGAGGCCGGCCGCCTCACCCCGGTCATCGACCGCACCTACCCGCTGCGCGAGGTGCCCGAGGCCATCCGGTACCTCGAAGGTGAACACGCGCGGGCGAAGGTGGTCATCACCCTCTGACCTGCGGTGCCGTTGCCGGCGTCGATCGCCCCCAATTATCGATCACAGGCGCTCGGGAGTCCTGATGCCGAGCAGGTACAGCCCCTGCCGGAGCACCCGGGCGGTCACGTCGCAGAGCGCCAGCCGGCTCTCCCGGACCGGCCCGTCGGCGCGCAGCACCGGGCAGCGCTCGTAGAACGCGCTGAACGCGACGGCCAGCCGGTACAGGTATCCGGTCAGGTGGTGGAACTCCAGGCTGTCCGCCACCTCGCAGACCACCGTCCCGAAGCCGACCAGCTCGAAGGCGAGCGCCCGTTCGGCCGGATCGGCCAGCGAGATCGCCGCCTCCGGCCGGGCCGCCACCCCGGCCCGCCGGAAGATCGACCGGATCCGCGAGTACGCGTACTGGAGGTAGGGCGCGGTGTTGCCGTCCAGCGACAGCATCCGCTCCCAGTCGAGCACGTAGTCCCTGTGCCGGTCGCTGGACAGGTCGGCGTACTTGATCGCGCCGATGCCGACCGCCCGGCCCACCTCGTCCGCCTCCACCTCGCCCAGGTCCGGGTTCCGCTCCCGGGCCAGCGCCGTGGCCCGGACGATCGCCTCCTCCAGCAGCCCGACCAGCTTCACCGAGCCGCCGGCCCGGCTGCGCAGCATCCGCCCGTCCGACCCGAGGATCGAGCCGAACCCGATGTGCTCGGCCCGGGCCGGCGGGGCCAGCCAGCCGGCCTGCGTGGCGGCGGCGTACACCATCTCGAAGTGCCGCCGCTGCGGCAGGCCGACCACGTAGAGCAACCGGGTCGCGGCCAGGGTGCCGGTGCGGTGCCGGATCGCCGCCAGGTCGGTTGCCGGATAGCCGTACCCGCCGTCGGACTTGCGGACGATCAGCGGCAGCGGCTCGCCGTCCCGGCCCACCGAGCCGGGCGGAAACACACAGGCCGCACCCTCGCTCTTTCGCAGCAGCCCCAAGCGGTCCAGCTCCTCGGCCACCGGTTCGAGCAGGTCGTTGTAGCTGCTCTCACCGTGGAAGTCCCGCTCGGTGAGGGTCACGTCGAGCAGGTCGTAGACGGTCATGAAGTACCGCTCGGACTGCTCCACCAGCAACCGCCACAGCCGCAGCGTCGCCGGATCGCCGCTCTGCAGGGCCACCACCCGCCGCCGGGACCGCTCCCGGAACGCCTCATCCGCGTCGAACGCGACCCGGGCCGCCTTGTAGAACGAGTCCAGGTCACCCATGGACAGCTCGCGCGCCGCCTCGGCCCCGCCCAGGTCGACCAGGTGCTCGATCAGCATGCCGAACGGCGTGCCCCAGTCACCCAGGTGGTTGGCCCGCAGCACCCGGTGCCCCAGCCACTCCAGCAGCCGGGCCGCCGCGTCGCCGATCACCGTCGACCGCAGGTGCCCGACGTGCATCTCCTTCGCCACGTTCGGCGCCGAGTAGTCGACCACCACCGTCTCCGGCTCGACAGCCACCGGCACCCCGAGCCGCGGGTCGGTGGCCAGCGCGGAGACCAGCCCGGCCAGGGCTTCGTCGGCGACGGTCAGGTTCAGGAAGCCCGGCCCGGAGACCTCGGCTGCGCTGCACAGATCGGCCAGCTCCGCGAGGTCCAGCACCTCGGCGGCGATCGCGCGCGGCGGCCGGCCGAGCCGCCGGGCCAGCGCCAGCGCCGCGTCGGACTGGAAGTCCGCGCGCTGGGAGCGCCGCACGACCGGATCAACCGGCCCGCCGGCCACCGTCGCGAACGCCGGCGCCAGCCGGTCGGCCAGCAGTTTCTCAAGGTCCATGGGTACGCCGATCTCGCTCGGATCCGCCGCGCGGATCACCGGATGGGGATGCGAGCGGACCGAGGACGATCGACGATGACCGGCGGCTCGATCCGCCGGTCGCAGGAGAAGAAGACTCAGCGCAGGCGGTCGCGGGACCGCCGGCGTCGCAGCGCGCCGACCTGGACGTCGGGGGACGTCATCGGGTACGCGGGCGAGCTGGTCATGGCAGCAGCCTAACCGCCCAGACCGGGGGCTGCGCAACGCCGTTCCGCAGTGAGCGGGCACACCTGGAATCGTCAGCCTTTCAGGGTCGTTGCTGTCGACAGCGGTACGTCCGACCCAACGCGAGCCTCGTCGCGGAGAGCGGTCACAAGCCGTCCGCTTGACCGGACCTGCGCATACTGAGAGCAGCGACAGGCCCACGGACTGTCAATCGGGCTTATCGTCGATCAATAGACGGAGGTCGACATGCGTTGGCTCATGATTCTCATCATCGCGTTGGTGGTCGTTGCAGCGGTCTGGCTGTGGCGCCGTTCCCAGAAGGGCTCACTCGACATCGACGGCCAGGTTCGTAACCGGCAGGCGTCGACTGAGGCCCGCAGGCGACTTGACGAACACCGCAACCCGAGTGACGGTAGCCCCGGCAGCGGCGCCGGTGGAGTCGGTGGTGTCTGGGGCGGGTAAGGCAGACGGGCGCGTTCGAACCGCTGGCAGACTGCCGTCATGTCGTCTGAACCGGAATCGTGGTCCATCAAGCACTTCTCGCAAGGCAACCCAGCCGGCCCCGGCCAGGACAGCGTCCCGGCGCTGCTACGGCGGATCGCAGACAGCATCGAACAACGGTCCGGCATCGAGGTCCAGGACGTCGTATTGCGCAACGAGGTCAACGCCGACGGTGACTGGTGGTCGGCCACTGTCTACTTCCATGAACCGTCGGTCTAGCAGAGTCCGGCGTGCAGATTGACTCGTCCGCCGCCCATCAGGTCAGCCGCAAGCACATCGCGGCTGAGTATTGACCGCACCAGCCTCATTGCTGGCCGGTTCTAGAGTCCGGCCATGGACCGCCGACGGTTAAGCCGAACCTTCCTGCGGGTGTTCTCCATGTTCGGTCTCGTCTTTGTGATTGCGCTTACGGCGCTCGGCACATGGTCAGCCGCAGACGAACGCCGGGGATCAGAGGCAGTGGCTGACGTGCTGGACGTCGAGCATCACGGGACAAAAACATTCCTGACAGTCCAGTTCACCACAAACCGTGGCGAGACGTGTGAATCAAGTCTGCGCGTTACGGTCGATGCCAACCGGGCTGTGAGTGCTGGTCAGCACATCCGTGTCCGCTACGCCAAGAGCGACCCTTGCCTGAGGGTGCGCGAGGTCGGCGATCACTCCGGGTGGTTCATGGTCCCCATCGCGGTGGTGCTTCTGATCACCTTCGCCATCCTGACCTATGTCGTGTGGCGCCGGCCCCGACCCCCGCTCCCACTCCGGTACGCGGGCATGCCGTGACGAGTCGGACGAGGTCGGTTTGACCCGGACCACCGTCAGACCTTGAAGCGGAAGGCAAGTGCTGGGCTGCAAAGACGGCCCTGCAATGTCCCCCACAGCCCGCAGGTGTCCGTCACGGTCGTCACTCGGTTAGTCACCCACCTGGTCGGCCCTCCAATGTGGAGGTCTGGGTAGGTCCGACACCATGACCTCATGGATGACGAAGCTCGACGGCGGTGGCATCAGCAGCACCAAGCGTCCTGGCTCCAACTCGCCGCCACCCTGCGGACCGAGGGCTGGGGGGCGCAGGTGACGTGCTTGGCAGCTCCAGTGCAGGTGGAAGGCTCTCTGCCAAACGGCGAGCGATTCTACTTCCGCGCCCGGCACAGTGACGTGTCGTTGGGCATCGGAGGCGACGACCCAGCAGACATCTCCGAGTGGGAAGACAGCGAGTCGCATCAGGAAGCCAGCTACCTGCCCGCCGCCGACGGCGAGGCCATCATCAGACGGCTTGCTCGCCGCTACCTGGAGGAGCGCTAGCCGACTGGGCGAGCACCGTCAGTTTGGAAGGTGCCTTGAACTGTACGCAGTGCCCCATGGCAGGGACGGCCGACCTGTTGGGTCGGTGGTACGCCGTGGCAGGCCACCGTCACGGTTTCGGTCGCTCACTGCACATCACCCTGGCAAGGGTTCGGCATTGACTGCCATCTAGCATCACCTCGTGGTTCCGACTAGCACGAACTCAGCTGGCGGGCTGCCGCCTCGGCGTCTCCCGCTGGGAGTCAACATCGCAAGCTCATTGTTGGTTCTTCAGGCGTCGTTGCTGATATTCGCGGCGATCTCCGCCATATATTCCCAAGGGGGCATCAACGATGCCGTGAACGACGCAGCGGGTCGTTCCGGCGCCCCAGTAGACAGCAGTGTTGCCGCACTCAAGGCGTCCTACTTTTATTTCGAAGCTCGGCTCACCACGTGGTATGCACTCTTCTTCGCGCCTGCATCGGTTGGCGTCGCGTTGTGGCTCAGGACGGGTCATCAGAGCGCGAGAGTAGTCGCCCTCGCGACGAGTCTGCTCAGCGTGCTTTGCTGTTGCTGTTCCGGGGGTTGGCTATGGCTATCTGACGAACCAACAGAGATTGATGAAGCGCTTCCGGCCGCATTCGGCCGAATATATCCAGCATGGGTCGAGCTGGGTAAGATCGGGCTAGTGGTGTCCTTTGTGCCTGCACTTATCGCGGCAGCCGCACTGGTCCGCAGTGGGCGTACCGTTGCCCGCACCTTCCCAGGATCGAACCAATGACCTCTGCGGTGTGAACGCGGTTATTGCCCACCGCGTCTGTCTAGGCGCGTACGCGGCCGAGCGTCATGGTGCACAGGGTGAGGTGTGGCGGAGTGGCCAAACTCCTAACCAGGTCGCCATCACCATGGAGATCGGGAGCATGCCATTAACTCGACAGCGGCCGACATGGCACGGGAGCACCCGCGGTGTGCGGGTGCTCCCGTGGTTCACGTTTGGCGTCGTTATCAGTACTGCAGATTCGTCTGCATTTCCGTGACGCGGCCGGCAATCTGCAGATTGCCGTCGGAATCCAGGATGGCAATGATCTTCTTCTGGCTTCCGTGGTGGGTGGTGAAGAAAATCTTGTCGGCCTCTTGGCTGGTGCTGTGGTTGGTGTTCACCGACAGTTCGATGCTGACCGGGGAGCTGATCATAACGTCCCGCTTGGGTGAGTTCGGGTAGCATTGGTTCTGCCGCAGCTTGATTCGCCCATGGGTGTCACCCTCGTCCCAGTCCGAGGCCACGCCCAAGTCGATATCCGGCATGGGAATCTCCCTTCCTTGGTTCGCGATGATTTCCCGCGTTCGGGAACAGCCTATGGCTTCCATAGCCGGCGGCAAATGTCGGCTATATTGCCGAGCCGGTTAATGGTTTGGTCACCGTCAGGTAAAGCTGATGTAGCCCAAGACTCAATCAAGGGCTCAGGCAAGGTGATGGCATTACCGTCGTGAGTGGTTTCGGGTAGACGCATTTTGCGCCGAGCTCAAACGCCTCGCCGCCCGTCAGGTCTCTGACCTGCTGAAACGACTTCCATCGTTTCCGGCGTCTTCCGCCGCTACTCGCGCTCAGTTGTGCCGGATCTGCGGCACGGACCGGGCGCGGGGCAGACAATGGCCCGAGGCATGATTCGACGCGTCCGCGAGGGTCGGCAGCCAGGTCTGCGTTGTAGGTAGTGTGCGGAAGTGACAAGAAGCGAGCGACTCGCGGACCAGCTGGACCGGCACTGGCACAAGAACCTGCGGCCACGGCTGCACGGTCTTGCCGATGAGGAGTACTTCTGGGAGCCGGTGCGAGGCTGCTGGAGCATCCGCCCATGTGGCACGTCGGCAGCACCGATGTCGGTAGGCTCGGGGGAATGGACGATGGACTTCGCGTCCCCTGGTCCGATGCCGGCGCCGGTGACCACGATTGCCTGGCGGCTGGCGCACATCATTGTCTCCTGCCTAGGTTATCGAGTCGGATGGCACTTCGGCGGCCAGGACGTCGACTCGCAGACATTTGCCTACGCGGGGACCGCCGACGAGGCGCTGAAACAGCTCGATGAGATGTATGAGAGATGGAACGCGGGGGTCCGCGAGCTCGCGGACGCTGACCTGGAGAATCCGCCCACGGTGGGTCCCGAGCGGTTTCCCATGGAGGGCATCGTTCTGCACGTCAACAGGGAGCTGATCCATCACGGCGCTGAGATTTCCCTGCTGCGCGACCTCTACCGCTGGCAGGACGGAGCCGTACCGCGCGGAATATGACCACCCCGCCGCTGCCTCCGGCTGAATCACGTACGAGAGGGTGCGGCCGGCCCGGCGCCGGGCGTGTTGCGTGGCCGGCGTGGAGCGACAGCGGAGCATCGGACGCGCGCCCAGGCGGCGGCGCGTGCGGCCCGTCAAGGGCCGCCTTGATAGACGTACAGAAAGTCCTCCCACACCGGCCGGCAGCCGGGCTTCCTGTCGGGGCATGCTGGGCACATGCAAATCCCTTGGCGGAGCAGCCTGGACGCCTTCGCACAGATCCTGTGGCGGCATGGCATCGAGCAGTCCTCGGTGACCGACGTGCAGGCGGCATGGGGTGCGTTCGCTGAGTTTCTGCAACTGGACATCGACGGCATCGATCCGACTCCAGACTCTGATGCTGACGGCTTCATCGTCCAGTGGGGCCGACGGTCCTGGAGCGACAACCGTCTGATTTTGACCTTCACCCGTCAGATCGCCATCGCTGATGTCGGTGACTGTGTCGCCCCCTACGGGCAGCCCGAACTATGGCAGCTCGACTTGGAATTGACTTTCGACGACGAGGCCGGTCTGATCGACTTGGACGGCCTTGACGTTCGGGACACGGGGTTCAGGTTTGCTCCCACTGGACCGCTACGCGCCGCCGCGCTGGCGGATATCTGGGCGGAGACGCAACAGCATCCCCCTGTCCGTGCAGCCTGGATCGCGACCCCAGCGAGTAGCCGCTTGTCCTTTGAGTGCGTCTGCTGACACCCAAACCGTAGGGCGGATCAAAGCTCGCCAATCCAGTGCAGTGCGGTACGGCGGGTTGACGTGTGGGTACCCGGCGCTACTTTGGGCTCTCATCAAGCACGCCAGCCCGTCCGTTACCGGTCGCCGTAGTGGTACCGGCAAGCGACGATTTCGACGTCATCCTTGGTGATCCGATAGACCAGCCGGTGTTCGCGATCGATCCGGCGGGACCAGAAGCCGGACAGCTCTCCCCGCAGGGGTTCCGGCTTGCCGATGCCCTCGTATCCGTTGCGCATCACGTCCGCGATGAGATCGTTGATGCGTTTGACCAGCTTCCGGTCGGTGTGGCTGAGGTACTGGTTCCAGGCCGTAGCGGTGAAGACCAGCCTCACACGACGTCCCGCACGGTGGCCGGGTCGATCAGGTCCCGCTCGGCCGCGTCGCCTTCCTCAAGCTCTGCGATCGAGCGGCGCAGGGCTGCGGCGTTGGCCGGGTTGCGAAGGAGGTACTCGGTTTCCTTCATCGCCTCGTACTCCGCAAGCGGCACGATGACCACCGGTTCGTGGCCCGACCGGGTCACCACCACTTCCTCCGCGTCGTTGATGACGCTGTCGAGTTCGGCGGCTAGGTTCTGCCGTAGCTGGGTGAAGTTGACGGTCCGCATGACCACCTCCGGGGTAAGTACAGAAAACTGTACCTCGGATGGGCTCGACCCTGGCGATGGATCCACGGGTGCTGCTGCACATCGCTGCTGTGCCGGCCCGGAGCACGGCAACAGCGGCCCCGAAAAGGGCCGCTGACCTGCGTAGGAGTGGGCCGCCAGGGACTCGAACCCTGAATGCCGGACGTCGTCGATAGATCATCCTGTATCGGTCAGATCCGGCCCCTGGCCAGGGCGGCGACCCTCAGCGCTTCTCGACGTTTTACACACGTTTTCGGTCTCAGTTGTGCCGGATCTGTGCCCGACGATCATGGTCGAACATCGAACTTGATCAAGGCACTCCAAGATCACTAGAGTGCTTGGCGTGGAGCGGGAAGCCCTCTCCAAACGGTGGCCCTAGGTTCTCCTGTCCCTCATCGTCATGGCGTGCACAGGTGTGCTGGCCGTTCAGGCCGCCGCCAGCCACACCGGAGCGATGGTCAACCTGGGTGTTCTGCTGGCTCGTTGTGGTGACGATCGGGAGGCGGAGCAGTGGTACCGGCGGGCGGTCGACGCCGGCCACCCCGGGGCGATGCACAACCTGGGTGTTCTGCTGGCCCTGCGTGGTGATGGCGAGGAGGCCGGGAGGTGGCACCACCCTTGCCCATCGACGAGCGAATGCCAGCGCTCGGATGCCTGGTCTCGGAAGTGGTTCAGAGTTTCTGTACGGGTCCTTTTTCGAAGCAGCCCCCGGCAGTGCCGGGGGCTGCTTCGTGCTAGGTCGTCAGGGCGCGCGGCCGGTCGTTCCGCTCGTGCTTCAAACCGGCCGCGCCGATGCCCGACGACAGGCCCGCAGCGAGCTTCATCAGAGCATTATCGAATGCCTCCGAGTTACCGGCGAGCCTCACATCGCGTCAGGAGTCAATATCTCGGGCGGCGCAGTTCTTCTGCACGCGCATTCCGCCGTAGTCTGGAATCCAGACCCAGTCGCAGACCGAGATCCGGAGCCGCTGACCATCGGCGACCCCGCCGGCTGCCTCGCAGCCGTTGAAGACAGTCCGATCGACAATCACTTGCAGGTAGGGCATGGTGGCAACCACGCCCTTCGCCCCTTTTCCGTCACCGCTGACCACGTCGCATGTCACGAAGCGATTGTTGGCGTCGTCGTACCAGCCGTAGGAGTCTCCGCTCTGCGACCACACATACTGGTCCGCGGCATGGGCTGGCCCTGCCACCATCACCGCGGCTGTAGATGCTGCGGCTGTGGCCACGGCCACCGAGACAAACCTCGAAGCCAATTTCATCGAGACCTCCTGCCGAGTGCGGGGTGCGCAGGCGCACCTCGTGAAGGATCGAAAGCGGGCGCACGAACGGCGGTGAGCCCTGACCGGGACCCTACCTGTCCCTTGTAGCCCCCGCTAGTTTCGGGACTAGAAACAACTCCAACGCTGGTCAATGTGCGATGAAGATCCGAGTTACCGAGCGCTCGTCGGTGCCGCTACCAGGGATGACGTTATCTTCGATCGGGAAACTACGGCGAGGCTGAGTCGTAGGGAGGACGGCGGGCTGCGCCGAGTGCTTGCCTCGGTTTGCCGTGACAAGCTGGTGAGTCAGTGGCGCGCCGACGGGCCCAGATGTCAGGGGCCGCCATGCCGCCCAACAAACTGGAATCGGGTCCGTTGCAGGTCGACCACGTCCGCGGCGGCGTGGTCCTGGTGGTCACCGAGGTCTACGCGGTTTGGTGGCACGACAAGCTATCGCAGTCGAGCAGCCAGCATCCGTGGCGCTTTGAGGTCCGAGAAGATCGGGGCGGGTGGCGGGTCTGGACGGTTCAGGCTCCGGCTTGGTGTGGCGACTACATCCGGCCGGACCGGTGCTGACGGTTGGCACCCGTGGTGACAGGGCGATCAGCTACGCCTCGCTCGTCGGCTTCACGAAGGTCCCCCGCTGCGGCACCACGAACAACACGCCCTGGTCCACCAGTACCGCGATCGCTCGCCGTACGGTCGCCCGCGCGAGGCCGTACTCCTGCACCAACTGAGACTCGGACGGGATCGCCCGGTTGGGCTGCCAGTCTCCACGCTCGATCCGGGCGGCGAGGATGCCGGCCAGTTGCCGGTACGGCGGCAGCGGTGCCCCGTGGTCAATGCGGGCCTCCGGGTCGATCTCCATGGCTCGACGCTAGAAGTCTCCGGATGATCGCCCTCAACCTTCTACGTACCTAGACGTATGAAGACCAGCGTTGGTACGGTGTGGTTACCCGCTGTGCTGGTCGTAGAGGATCCGAACTCGCTCCCGGTGCGGCGGCATCCCTGCCCGGCCGGGGCTCCTCCGACTCGGCCGGGCAGGGCAACCTTCGACCAGGGAGGGGCCTTCATGCCTGCCGAACAGCACGGGCGCACGTGGGCCAGGCCGCAACCTCGCTCGCCCAAGCCGGGTGATGAGCTGTGGATCGACCGGGAAGCGTCGGTGCAGTTCGCACGACAGCCGCGGTTCATGTTCCGGGTGATCTCGGTGTGCCCGAAGCCGACCTATCCGGGCTGGGTGTGGCTGACGGGCTACCAGCTCGATGAGCGGGGCAACGCTGTCGACAAACGGGAGATCTTCGTCAGGCTGGCGGGTCTGCATGGTGCCCGTCGATCTGATGGGCGCCTGGGGTCGGAGTCGGCTTTCGTGTCACGGTCCGGCACTCGGCGGACACCGCCACAGCGGCGCTCTTGACCTGAACCGCGACCGGCAGCGGAGTCGGCTCCTGGCCGATCGCCTCGACCCCGGCGGCTGCCCACCCCCTTCCAGGCGATGGTTTTGACCTGACCTGGATTCGGTCGTGGCTGGCACGGGGGGTCGTCTGCTCGGCACCGCGGACGCCGCCCCCATGCTTGGGGCTTGCCGGTCCTGCCCTGCGCGTCATTCTCGGCGCTCAGTCCCCGACGGCGGCCCGTTTTGACGCTGGGGTACACGAGGGTTAGCCCGGTCGGCCGGGGAGCTGCACTGTGGCTGTCAAGGGCTTCCCCTGATGTGCCGTGCGCCGGGGCGTGACCGGCCGCCAGGCCGCACGCGCGCCCCGGCGCGAACACGGCGGCGGGCCGCAGGCCCGCCCTTGACCAAGTAAAGAAAGTCTGAACACACTACGCTCCGGCCACCGTGGCCTGCACGGCCAGCACTGGCGCGGCGGAAACCTGACCGACGGTCGACAGTCCTAAGTGGCAAGTCCAATGAGCGTTTCAAGATCTAGAACGCCTAGGATTACAGCGACAGCTGCTATCACGATTGCTATGGCGGACCATCGCTGTTGAATCCAAGCGAGGCTAAGGTCTATCAGTCGTCCGCTAACGCGCACGACACGAATGGCATTTCTACCGGCAGGCGCAGTGGCCAAGGGGCGCGGCTTCCCGTCTTCGTCAAACACGCTTAGCCGTCTCACGATATGCCTACGCCATGTGGCGTCCCCTGTGATGATGAAACCCTGCGTTGCTCTGAGGGTTGTGACCAACGGGCCGGGCAATGGGCCATTAAGTGACTTCGGCGAACCCCAGTAGAGACGAATATCGTCCGCTACGGCGCGGTAGATGGCCGCGATAGGGTGCTGCACATCATGGCCGGAGACGGCATCTTCTTGCCGAGCCAGTCTTTCTAGCATCCGTGAAACGTGAAGCAGTTCTTGGCGGGCCCAGCCAATCTGATCGGATTTTCTCGGAGAAAGCGACCGCTGCCGCTCTCGCGGCTTTGCGTTCTGGGCCATGATTTGGTTGAGCTTAGCGACTAATACGAGATTTGAGGGGAAGTGGAGTATGAGCTTGCGCGCCTGGAAAGTGGTGAATCCGGCAATGGAAAGACCTGCAACATATGCGACAAATATGGGTAGGCTGTCGAGCTTGTTGAAGTCTAACGTAGCGGTGAAAACGTAAACATGGGCGAGAGCAACTAGCGCCATAGAAGTCAGGCCGATGAGATTGAAGATGCGAATCCAAAGGAGTCTTACGGATGTCGGATCCTTCTCGTATACCTGTTGCTGAAAAACCAACAGGCTGCGTCCACTAAACCTCGTAACATGAGATATTGAGTAATGGAACGCTACTCCGACATGTAGGACACTAAGACCGCCTATGACGAGAAGCGCGGCACCGCGCACCTCCTCCTTCAGGGACTCCGGATAGAAGCTCGAAATCAGAGGTGCTGCGACGTGCTGATCATATTGGCTAGCAAGCGCGGCGGTGAGTGTGGCTAAAGCGTAGTCGAGGTGCTTCTTGTCTATGATTCCGGATGCTATTCGCGTTTCAAATACCAGCAGGAAGGCCATTTGAGCCGCAAGAATGCCGAATGTTAGCAGCCAAATAAGGACGGGCAAAACAAGGGCAATAATGATCCGCGACCAATCCACCGCACGATTGGAGCACGCCATTAAACACTTGCCGCCACTGAGTCGTATACCCGCCACATGGGTTGAGTCGCCCGGGTGTCTCTCCTACGCTCGCTCACGCCTGCCCACATAAGTGGGCGAATCGGTCAGCCGAAGCGCATGCACCGCATGATGGCACTAGCCGCCTCGCTAATGGACACCGACCCAGTGTCGATTCGCAAGTCCGCGATCGGTAGGCGAGGAGTTTGAGCGATTGCCGCGAAACGTTGGTCATCGTCCCCGGTGCCCCGCGACTGGATGCGCCTGCCGAGTACGGCTGGCCGGGCGTATAGCTCGACTACACTCCAGTCAGCCTCGATGCCGTTAGCTGTGGCTTCAATCGCTTCGATCTGGCCAAGGTGCACGACTGGTATGCGCCCCGACTCCCATATTTGCTCAAGCCCGAAGCGGTCAACGAAGTACGTTGCGCCGTATCGAGTGTTCTCCCATAGGAGTGCCCCCCGCATCTGCCGTAGGGCATCTACTTGATCTTGACCGATCATCCGATAGCCGCGCGTCCTCCCGGGGCCGCACTTCAACCGCTTGAAGTGCTCAAACTGGGGATATTGGGCGACTAGTTGAGCGGTGATTGTGTCTTTTCCGCTTGCGGGAGCACCGTAGAGGATTAGGCCCCTTCTCATTGTTCAGCCATTTTGTCGAGCAGGTCTTTAGCTTGCTCCTGGAGTGGTCTTGCGCCAGCGGAATTGTCGAGCCGGACATGCGCCGACTTTGGTGCGAATTTGAAGTCAAGCTGTTTCAGGTAGTCGGTCCAGTTGGCAAGCTTGTGGTCATCTCGCGCGGCGCCGCGACGACGAATGTAGGTGTGCATGGTGATGGCGTCGCAGTAGACCCAGACGAC
>NZ_JBICUN010000009.1:226610-274407 GCF_043198195.1 Micromonospora sp. NPDC048868 | reverse complement strand
AGCACCGCCGACCCCCGCGCCGGCCCCCCCCCCCCGCGGCGCGCGCCCCCCCCCCCCCCGCGCGCGCGCGGGCCCCCCCCCGGGGCGCCGCCCCCCCGCGCCCCCCCCCCGGCGGGGGCCCCCCCCCCCGCCCGGGGGCCCCCCCCCCCCCGGCGGGGGGGGCGCCCCCCGGGGCGGGGGGGGGCCGCGGCCGGGGGGGCCCGGCCCCCCCGGCCCCCCCCCCGCCCGGGGGGGGGGGGGGGGGCCCCCCCCCCCCCCGGGGGGGCCCCCGGCCCCGGTGCTGGCCCCGAACAGCCCGATCGGCACGGCGCCGAGGGGTCGCTCCGCCGCCAGCCAGTCCACGATCGCCGCGAGCCGACGGGCGAGCAGGGGGATGTCGAAGCGCAGCTCGGCGGTACGGGCGTCCACCTGGTCCTCCGCCGGCGTCAGCAGGTCGACCAGCACGGTGCCGAGGGCACTGCGGTTGAGCACGTGCGCCACGGCCGTGTTGCGCGGGCTGTGCCGGGAACTGCCGCTGCCGTGTGCGAAGAGCACCACGCCGGCCGGCTCCGCCGGGACCAGCAGGTCGGCCGGAAGTTCGGCGTCCCCCGCCGGGATCGCCACCGCGCTGCTGCGCACGTCCATCTCGCCTCCGTACGTCCTCGGTCGTCCCCGTTCCGGCCGCATACCCGTCCCCGGCGCCGGCAAGCGGCCCCGGCGCCCCCGGCGTTTGCCGCCGAGGGGCCCGGGTAGGCGTCGGGTGACCGCAGACCGTACCGGCGCAACCGCGCCCCGACGGATCGCGAGGATCGCCATGGCCCAGCAGCAGCGGGAGACCCGGCAGCAGACCACCGACCGGGACCGGCGGGAACAGGACACCGAACGCGGCCGGGACTGGGCGGACGACGCCGCCCAGGCGCGCACGGCCGACGACCCGCGGGCGATGGCGCCCCGCGACGCGGCGGACCGCCCGTCACAGGGCAAGCCGCTCTGACCGAAGCCGCCGGGCGACCGGCACCACGCTGACCGACGCGGGCCGCCCGACACGGGGCAGCCGCGCCGGAAGATGCCGCCGGCCGCCCGTGACGGGTCCTACGCCGCCGGCCCGCCGTCGTCGACGGCGGGCCGGCGGTCGGTCACGGCTCGTTCTCGGGCAGGCGGAGCAGGGGAGCCCGGCCGGGGGCCTGCTCCGGGACGGGCCCCGACACCTCCGCCGCAGGGATCGGCATCGTCACCGGCTTCCCGCAGGTGACCTGGACCAGCTCACCGTGGTGCCGCAACTCCAGCATGTCTCCCGGGTCACCGTGGCGCAGCGCGTACGTGGTCTGGTGCGGCCGGACGTCGACCCGCAGCCGCATCCCGCGCCACTGGAGGGAGAACTCCAGCCGCCCGAGCCGGCTCGACAGCCGCGGCGCGAAGGAGAGGTTGCCGTCGTGGTCGCGCAGCCCGCCGAACCCGCCCACCAGGGCGATCCACGCGCCGGCGAGCGAGGCCATGTGCACCCCGTCGCGGGTGTTCTCGTTGAGGTCGTGCAGGTCCATCAGCGCGGCCTCGCGCAGGTAGACGTGCGCCAGTTCGGGGTGGCCCACCTCGGCGGCCAGCACCGCCTGGGTGCACGCCGACAGCGAGGAGTCGCGCACCGTACGCCGCTCGTAGTAGAGGAAGTTGCGCAGCTTCTGCTCCGGCGTGAACGCGTCGCCCCGCCAGTGCATGGCCAGGACCAGGTCCGCCTGCTTGACGACCTGCTTGCGGTAGAGGTCGAAGTACGGGTAGTGCAGCAGCAGCGGGTACTTCTCCGGCGGCGTGTGCACGAAGTCCCACTCCTGGAGCCGGGTGAAGCCCTCCACCTGCTCGTGGACGTCGATCTCCTCGTCGTACGGGATGTGCATGGACGCCGCCGCGTCCCGCCAGGCTGCCGCCTCCTCGTCGGTCACGCCGAGGTGGAACGCCTCGTCCCGGTAGCGCATGACCGCGTCGGCCGCGCTGATCAGGTTCCGCTGCGCCATCAGGTTGGTGTAGATGTTGTCGTTCTTCACCGCCGTGTACTCGTCGGGGCCGGTGACCCCGTCGATGTGGAACTGGCCGTGCCGGTCGTGGTGACCCAGCGACCGCCACAGCCGGGCGGTCTCCACCAGAAGTTCGAGCCCGATCTCGCGTTCCAGGTCGGTGTCCTGGGTGACCTGCACGTAGCGGCGCAGGGCGTCGGCGACGCCGGCCGCGATGTGGAAGGCGGCGGTGCCGGCCGGCCAGTATCCCGACGACTCCGGCCCCTCGATGGTGCGCCAGGGGAACGCCGCCCCCTCCAGGTTCAGCGTCCGGGCCCGCTCGCGCGCGGCGGCCAGGGTGGCGTGCCGCCAGTGCAGCGCGTCCCGCACGGCGGTCGGGTGGGTGTACGTGAGCACCGGCAGGACGAACATCTCGGTGTCCCAGAACGCGTGCCCGTCGTACCCCGGGCCTGTCAGGCCCTTCGCGGAGATGGGCCGCCGCTCCGCCCGGGCGCCGGCCTGGAGGACGTGGAACATGCCGAACCGGACGGCCTGCTGGATCTCCGGGTCGCCCTCCACCACCACGTCGGCGGCGTCCCAGAACTGCTCCAGGTATTCGCCCTGTTCGCGGAGCAGCCCGTCCCAGCCGTCGAGCCGCGCCCCCGTCAGGGCGGCCTCCACCTGGTCGCGCATCGCCGGCAGCGACCGGCGGCTCGACCAGCCGTACGCGAGGTACTTCACCACGCGCAGCGTCTCGCCGGGCTGGAGCACGCACCCGATGGTGGTACGCACCCAGTCCTCGTACCCCTCGGACTGGCTGGTCGTGCGCCCCGGGGCGTACACCTCGTGCTCCATGGCGGCGGCCACCCGCAGCCCGGAGACCTTGGTCCGGTGGATCAGCAGCCCGCCGTCGGCGGTGGTGAGTTCCTCCTCGGCCTGCAACGGCGACTCCAGCACGGCCGCGACGCGTGGGTCCCTGCTCTGCGGGGGCAGCGTCTCGTTCGCCACGAGTTCCGACTGGAGGATCAGCCGCAGCGGGCCGTCCACCGCCTCCACCTCGTAGTTGATCGCGGCGACGGCGCGCTGGGTGAACGAGACCAGCCGGGTGCTGCGGACCTTGATCTCGCGGCCGGCCGGGGAACGCCAGTGCAGCTCCCGGTGCAGGGTGCCGGCGCGCAGGTCGAGGACCCGTTCGTGGGCGAGGAGTTCGCCGTAGCGGACGTCGAGCGGCTCGTCGTCGACCAGCAGCCGGATCAGCTTGCCGTTGGTCACGTTGACGATCGTCTGGCCGGACTCGGGGAACCCGAAGCCGGCCTCCGCGTACGGCAGTGGGCGCAGCTCGTAGAAGGAGTTGAGGTACGTGCCGGGCAGGCCGTGGGGCTCCCCCTCGTCGAGGTTGCCGCGCAGCCCGACGTGCCCGTTCGAGAGGGCGAAGACCGACTCCGACTGGGCCAGGACGTCCATGTCCAGCCGTATCTCCCGGACGTGCCACGGCTCGACCGGATAGGCCCGTTCCCGGATCACGTGGTCTGCCCGGGGTCGAGCAGGTCGGCGAGGTCGGTGACCACGACGTCGGCGCCGTGGGCCAGCAGCTCGGCGGCCTGGCCGACCCGGTCCACCCCGATCACGTACCCGAACCCGCCGGCGCGGCCGGCGGCGACCCCGGCGAGGGCGTCCTCGAAGACGACGGCGTTGCGCGGGTCGACCCCGAGCAGCCTCGCGCCGGCCAGGAACGTGTCCGGCTCGGGCTTGCCGCGCAGCCCCTCGGCGCGGGCGACGAGCCCGTCCACGCGCGCCTCCAGCAGCGGTTCCAGCCCGGCGGCGGCGACCACCTCCCGGCCGTTCGCGCTGGCCGTGACGACCGCCCGGCGCAGTCCGGCGGCGCGCGCCGCCTCCAGGTACGCGACGGAGCCGGGGTAGACGTCCACGCCGTGGGTGCGCAGCCGCTCCAGCAGCAGCACGTTCTTGCTGTTGCCGACCCCGTTGACGGTGTCGGCGTCCGGCGGGTCGTCGGGCGATCCCTCGGGCAGCACGATGCCCCGGGAGGCGAGGAAGGTGCGTACCCCGTCGGCGCGCGGCCGGCCGTCGACGTAGCGGTTGTAGTCCGGCCCGGGGTCGAAGGGGCGGAACTCCGCGCCGGTGGCGGCGGCGTGACGGCGCAGGAAGGCGTCGAACGTCTCCGTCCACGCGGCGTTGTGCACCCTGGCGGTCTGCGTCAGCACACCGTCCAGATCGAAGAGACAGGCGGTCACGTGAGCAGGCAGGCCCAGCACGGTACGAATCTATCCAGACCTCCGCGCCCGTAAACCGCTTTCGGTCCGCTTGCCGCGCGGCTCAGTTCGGGCGCAGCGTCCAGACCACTGTCATCCCGCCGGTCGGCTTGCCCTCCTCGGTAGCGATCTCCACCTGGACCGGGAACTCCGGCCGGCGGCCGGACTCCAGCTCCGCGACCACCTCGGCGACCGGCCGGTCGAGGCGCGCGGTGGCCAGGACGGGGCCCATGGCGAGCTTCTGGTACGCGATCTCGGCCCGCACCGCCAGCGGCGTGGCCCGGTCGAGCAGCTGCCCGAACGCGGCCAGCACGACCGCGCCGGAGGCGGTCTCGCCGAGGGTGAACATGGCCCCGGCGTGCGGGCCGCCGACGTGGTTGTGGGTGGCCGGCGAGTCGGGCAGCCGGACGGTCACCCGTACCCCGCCCTCGGCCTCGGGGGCCACTTCGACGAATTCGATGCCGAGCGTACGGGCGAACGGCACAGCCTCCAGCATGCCGGCCGCCACCTGGCGCGAGTCGATGGTCATGACCCGACGTTACTAGCCGGTAACTTCGTCGGCAAGGGCCGCCCCCGTCAGCGCCAGCCCACGTCGATCCGGTCGCCGCGCTCGTCGAAGAAGTGCAGCGCGTCCATGCGTACGGAGACGGCCAGGGGGTGCCCGGCGGCGATCCCCGGGTACGGCGCGAGCCGGACCGCGAGCTCGGCGGGGCGCCGGTGGTGCCGGCCCGGGTCGTTGAGCACGCTGGTGCGGGTGGCGGCGACCGGGGCGGGCTCCTCCTCGGCG
Source organism: Micromonospora sp. NPDC048868 (assembly GCF_043198195.1). Classification (NCBI taxonomy): domain Bacteria; kingdom Bacillati; phylum Actinomycetota; class Actinomycetes; order Micromonosporales; family Micromonosporaceae; genus Micromonospora; species Micromonospora sp. NPDC048868. The sequence goes on along the minus strand of NZ_JBICUN010000009.1, from coordinate 269,386 downwards.
GCGCGCCCGGTCAGCCGCTGCATCACCTGCCCGAAGCGGCGCAGGCCACGCTGGCCGGTGGGTGCCTCCTCGGTCCGGGTGCCCATCTCGTCCACCACGATCGCGGTGGCCCCGATGTCGAGGAAGGCGAGCGACTCGTGCCCGTGGTGCTCCAGGTAGCGGATGCGGCCGTGCAACACGGCGCCCTGGGTGTCCGGCGCGACCGGGGTGAGCGCCTCGGCCCGCATCCCGACCACGATCCGCTCGCCGTGGTAGTGCGCGACCGCCCGGCTGCGGATGTCGTCCCACGGCAGGTGGAGCGCCTGGTCGCCGAGGGTGAGGGTGACGTAGCGGTCGAGGTGGACGTAGACGGAGGCCTCCAGCAGGTTCATCCGCGGGCTGCCGAGGAACGCGGCCACGTAGAGGGTGGCCGGGCGACCGTAGACCTGGGTGGGGGTGCCGACGTCCTGGAGCACGCCCTTGCGCATGATGGCGACCCGGTCGGCCATGGTCAGCGCCTCGGCCTGGTCGTGCGTGACGTAGATGGTGGTGACGCCCAGCTCGCGGGTCAGGCCGGAGATCTCGGCGCGCAGTTCGGCCCGGAGCCCGCTGTCGAGGTTCGACAGCGGCTCGTCCATCAGGAACAGGCCCGGACGGCGCACGATCGCCCGGCCCATCGCGACCCGCTGGCGCTGCCCGCCGGAGAGCTGGCTGGGCTTGCGGCCGAGTACGTCGCCGATGCCGAGCGCGCTGGCCACGTCGGTGACCCGCTCGCCGCGCGGCTCGGGCTCCAACCCGGCCAGCTTGAGCGGGAAGGCGATGTTGTCGCCGACGGTCATGTGCGGGTAGAGCGCGAAGTCCTGGAAGACCATGGCGATCTTCCGGTCGCGCGGCGGCAGGTCGTTGGCCAGCTCGCCGTCGAGCATCACCGCGCCCGACGTCGGTTCCTCCAGCCCGGCCACCATCCGCAGCACCGTGGACTTCCCGCAGCCCGACGGGCCGAGCAGCACCATGAACTCGCCGTCGTTGACGTCGAGATTGACGCTGTCGACGGCGAGGGTGCCGTCCCGGAACACCTTCGTGACATCCTTGAGTGCGACGGTTGTCACCGTGCCCTCCCCCCACCTCGTCGACCGAATCCCGAATGACTGTGACGAGGATCATGCGGTTCGCACATCGGGTAAACGTGCCATGTTCGGCTTGTGACGGCCCTGTGACGCCCACCCGGCGGGACGAGCCAGCGTCAGCGGGGTCCGCCTCCCGCCTGCGACGCCGGGGCCAGCGCGTCGACTCCGCACGCCGGCCGGTTGACGGTGGCGGGTTCGCCGAGGAAGACCCGGCGGACCACCCGCTCGGCGGCGTGGCCGTCGTCGAGCGCGCAGAACCGGGCCCGGAACCGCTGCCGGGCCGTACGCGCCGCCGCCGAGTCGACCCCGCCGGCGCGGAACAGGTCGAGCAGGTCGGCGAAGCTGGTGGCCACCGCGCCCGGCGGCTCCGCCGTCACGTCGAAGTAGACGCCCCGGGCCAGCCGGTACGCCTCCCAGTCGGGGGCGTAGACGACGATCGGCCGGTCGAGCACGGCGTAGTCGAACATCGCCGAGGAGTAGTCCGTGACCAGCACGTCCGCGACGAGGTAGAGGTCCTCCACGCGCGGATGGCCGCTGACGTCGCGTACCCGGTCCCGGTCGGCGGGGCGCCGGGCGCGTAGCTCCCGGTCGTGGAAGTAGTGGCTGCGGATCAGCAGCCGACCGGCCGGGCCGAGCACGTCGAGCAGCCGCTCCGGGTCGAACGGCGGCCGGTAGCCGGGCAGGTGCTCCCGGTGCGTCGGGGCGTACAGGACGACCCGTTCGCCGGGCCCGAGGCCGAGTTCGGCACGCAGCCGGCGCACCTCCCCGGCGGTCGCGGTGACCAGCCGGTCGTTGCGCGGGTAGCCGACCTCCAACGTGGTGTACGCGGCCGGGTACGCGCGCTCCCACATCTGGGTGGAGAAGCTGTTCGCGCTGACGCTGTAGTCCCACCGGTCCACCCGGCGCAGCAGCCCGGCGAAGTCCATCCCGACCGCGCCGACCGGGTAGCGCTGCTGGTCCAGGCCCATCACCTTCACCGGCGTCCCGTGGTGGGTCTGCACGTGCACCGTGCCCGGCCGCTTGCGGACGTGGTCCGGGAAGTTGACGTTGTTGACCAGCCACCGCGCCCGGGCCAGCGCCCGGTAGTACGCGGGCGTCCCGGCGACCACGTACGCGACGCCCTCGGGCACGGTGTGCACGCGGTCCCGCCGGACGATCCACACCCCGCGCACCTGCGGCGCCAGCCGCCGGGCCGCCTCGAAGATCGCGGCCGGGTTGTCCGAGTACCCCCGGTACCAGTAGGCCGCGTAGACGGCCAGCGTCTCATCGACCGGCCGGCGCAGTTCGGCCCGGTAGTACTCCCGCAGCAGGGCGTCCCGGGCCAGCCGTGCCGCGCGCCGGGCCGGGGGCGCGACCCGCCGCTTGGCGCTCCGCGCGGTACGCCCGGCGGCGTCCCGCGCGCGGTAGGCGGTGCGCAGCGCGCTGAAGGTACGCCAGCGCCCGGCGGCCACCAGCCGGTGCTTGAGCCCCTCCGCGCCCGCCGGGGCCGGATAGCCGCCGGGGGGCAGCCAGCGCGCGTGATCGGCGGTGATCTGGGCGAAGAAGGCCGGCCGCAGCTCGGGGTCGATCCGCTCCCCGTTGCCGAGCACGCTCAGGTAGTGCCAGATCATCCGCTCGAACAGCGCGGGGCGCAGGTCGTCGACCGCCGGCCCCCAGGCGTCCATCAGCCGGAACACCCGGTGCCACTGGTCGAAGACCTCGAAGTGCCGCTCGCCCCTGGTCCTGGTGATCGCCCCGGTGCGGCGCTGCCGGTAGTTGACGCAGACCCGGTCCAGCACGCCGATCCGCTCGGCGGCCATCAGCACGGGATAGCTGAACGAGACGTCCTCGTACCAGCCGGGGGCGAAGCGCAGCCCCTCCTCGATCAGGAACTGCCGGCGGACCAGCCGGTTCCAGGCGGTGTGCAGCAGCCGCAGCGTCTCGGGCCGGTCCCGCAGCCGGAAGGTCTCCTCGCCGGGCGGCTCCGGGAACACCTCCGCCATCGCGCTGCGGCTGGTGGCGTCGTTCCAGTGCGTCCGGACGTGGTCGACGAGGAGCACGTCGGGGCGGGTGGCGCGGAGGCGGGCGACCACCTCGGTGAGGCACTCGGGGGCGAGCCAGTCGTCGCCGTCGACGAACCAGACGTACTCGCCGGCGGCCCGGTCCAGCCCGATGTTGCGGGCCGGACCGAGCCCCACGTTCTCCGTCAGCCGGACGGCGCGCATCCGCGGGTCGCGGGCCGCGTACTCGGTGAGGATCTCGCCGCTGTCGTCGGGCGAGCAGTCGTCGACGCCGATCACCTCGATGTCGGTGACGGGCTGCCCGAGGATGGAGTCGAGGCATTCGCGCAGGTAGCCCTGCACCCGGTAGGCCGGCACGACGAAGCTGATCAGTGTCATCGGCCGGCCCCTGTCGTCAGCCCGGCGAGCGACCTCCCGCGCCGACCAGGCCCACCGACGCCCGCGCGGCGCGGGCGGGCAGGACGACCCAGGCGAGGGCGACACTCCCCACGAAAACCACGAGAAGGTACGTACCGAGTGTAGCCATCCCGATACCCGCAAAACCGACGATCGCCGCCAGGGCCAGCAGCACCGACCGGCCGTCCCAGCCCAGCGTGCCGCCGTGCAGGGGCGGGGCGGACTGCCGCTTCTCCAGCCGGGCGGTCAGGTCATAGTGGTGCAGGGTCAGCACGAAGACGTACCCGAAGATCAGCCACGGCGGCACGTCGCCGACCACCCCGACCGCGATGGCGAACAGGAACTCGCCCGCCCGCAGCGCGGCCGGCACCAGCCAGTCCAGCGGCCCGGCGTGCGTCGCGCCCGCGCCGAGGCCGGCGACCAGCAGCACCAGCAGCGCGACCGGCACCGCCCACCACGGGACCTCCGCCCCGTCGCGGGTCAGCAGCGCCGCCACCAGCAGCGCCGCCGGGCCCAGCGCCGCGACGACCGCCAGCGCCAGCGGGCCCACCGGCCGGAGCGCCGGCAGGAGCCGGGCCAGCGGCCCGTCGTCGCGGTGCAGGGTGGCGTCGACCGTGTCCAGCACCGGCACCCGCATCCAGCGGGCCCGCAGCGTACGCAGCGCCCCGGTGTACGCGAAGGCCAGCACCCCCCAGGCCAGCACCGCGTACAGGCTGACCAGCGGGCCGAACAGCGCCACGGTGATCGCGATCAGCGCCCACCGCTCCCCGATCGGGAAGACCACCGTCCGCTTCAGCCAGTACGACACCGACCCCGTGTCGGCCTGCACCCGGTTGGAGGCGGCGTTCAGCTTGTCGCCGATGCCGCCGCCGGCGGTGCCGACCGCCTTCGGTCGGCGCGCCGCCTCGTCGTGCAGCACGCCGTACCAGGTGTCCGTCATGTGCCGGACGGTCTGGAGGGTGATCGCGGCGATCGCCAGCGCCCAGCCGTACCGGAAGCCGGCCTGGGTGGCCCCGTAGCCGAGGCCGGCGTAGACCACGTACTCCTTCGCCCGGTCGGCCATCGTGTCCAGCCAGCCGCCCCACGCGCTGAAGTGCCGGGTGTAGCGGGCGACCTGGCCGTCCACGCAGTCCAGCACGAAGCCGAGGTAGAGCAGCACCGCCCCGGCGACCAGCGCCAGCCGGCCGCCCGTACCGAAGAGCACGGCGGCGGCCACCGCGAAGGCCACCGAGATCATCGTGACGGCGGTCGGGCCGAGCCCGAGCTTCGCCGACGCCTTCGTCACGTACGGCGACCAGGTGCTGACGAAGAAGGTGGTGAAGAAGTCGTCCCGCTCCTTCACCGAGAGCTTCAGCTCGGCCCGGTCCTCGTCGACGGCGGCCACGGCCGCCTCCGCGGCGGCCAGCCCCGCCGGGTCGCCCACCCGGTGCGCCACGAGCAGGCGTACCCGCTGGGCGAAGGTCAGCACACCGAGCCCGGCGAGGCCGGCGAAGAGCCGGTCCACGGCGGGCCCGGCCGGCGGCGGCACGGCGGCCGACGGCGCGCCGACGGGCACCACCCCGGCGGCGGCCGCGCGCGCGGCGGCGGCGAGCGACGGCAGGTCGTCGACGCCGACCCGCAGCGCGCCACCGAACACGCCGGTGGCTTCGCCGTCCAGCGCCTGCGCCGGTCCGGCCCCGACCACCTGGCCGCGCTCCTCGCGCACGGCCGTGTGGCCGTCGCCGGGCGGGTCGGTGAGCACCAACGCGACCGTCGGCCCGACGGGGCTGGTGGCCAGGTGCCGCAGTACGGCGGTGTGCGCGACCAGGTCGGCGCCGGTGACGAGCACCGGCTGCGCGGCCGCGTCGACGAGGTCGGCCAGCTCGTCCAGTCCGGCGGCGTGGCGCACCTCGTGCGCCCCGGCGCGGCGGAGCTGGTCGGCCAGCCGGTCGGCGAGGTGTTCGCCCGAGCGGGTCGGCAGGCTCGCGGCCGGTGCGTCGGCGGCGAGCACGATCGCGAGCGTCACCGCGGAACCGCTACGTGGTACGCGTGCAGCGCCTCGGCGATCGTGCCGTCGACGCCCACCCGGCCCCCGTCGAGGTACAACCCCCGACGGCAGAACCGGGTCAGGTCCTTTTCGTTGTGTGACACCAGCACCAGAGTGCGCCCCTCCCCGAGCAGACGGTCGATCGTCGCATAACACTTCTTGCGGAACTCCTCGTCCCCGACCGCGGTCACCTCGTCCATGAGCAGGATCGGGTGCGGCAGGTGCGAGATGATGGCGAAGCCGAGCCGGACCTTCATGCCGGACGAGTAGTGCCGCACCGACGTGTCGACGGCCCGCTCCACCTGCTCGCCAGCGAACGAGACGATGTCGTCGAAGTGCCGCCGCAGGTAGCCCGACGGGAGCCCGTGCAGGCCGCCGACCAGGTAGAGGTTCTCCCGCCCGGTCAGGTCGTTGGAGAACCCGGCGGAGAGCTCCAGCAGCGGCGCGACGTCCCCGCGCACCCGGATCCGGCCCTCGTCGGGGATGAGCACGCCGGCGATCAGCCGCAGCAGCGTGCTCTTGCCGGTGCCGTTGCGCCCGACCACGCCGACGGTCTCCCCGGCCCGGACCGAGAACGACACGTCCCGCAGCGGCCAGAACCGGCCGTCGTCGGCGCCGCGCCGCCCCCGGTGGATGAACAGCTCGCGCAGCCGCAACTGCCGCCGCCGGTTGCGGACGAACCGGATGCCGAGCCCTTCCGCCTCGATGATCGGATCGGCCATCCCTACAGTTCCTTGAGCACTGCGGGTTCGAGCCGGCGGAACGACCACCAGCCGGCGGCCAGCACCAGCAGGCTGACGCCGACGGAGGTGGCGAGCAGCCGGGCGTCCGGGAACTCGTCCGGGTACCAGACCGAGTGGTGCAGCTGGAAGATGCCGACCAGCGGGTTCAGCTCGTAGGCGACCTTCAGCCAGCCCGGCAGGTCGGCGTCGCGTACGAGGCTCAGCGGGTAGATGATCGGGGTGGCGTAGAAGAGCACCCGGACGACCAGCCGCATGAAGCGCTCGACGTCGCGCATCAGCACGTTGACCGCCGAGAGCAGCAGCGCCAGCCCGACCAGCAGGACGGCCTGCACCGCCACCGCGAGCGGCAGGGCCAGCAGCGACCAGCCCGGCTCGACCCGGCCGGACGCGGCGTACCCGACGGCGACGGCGAGCAGGATCGGCAGGCCGGCGGCGTACTCGGCGAAGCGGCCGGTGACCCGGCCGATCGGGAAGACCTGCCGCGGCACGTTCATCGTCGTGATCAGCCGGGCCTGGCCGGTCAGCGCGTTGGTCGCCTCGCTCAGCGCCGAGCTGGTCCACATCCACGCGAAGATCCCGGTGAGCAGGAACAGCGGGTACGAGTCGGCCGCGTCGCCGAGGTGGCGGTTGGTGTCCCGGGAGTAGAGGACCCCGAAGACGAACCAGTAGATGGCGCCCAGGCCGAGGGGCTCGATCAGCGACCAAAAATATCCGAGCACGGACTGCTGGTACTTCACGGCGAGGTCGCGCCGGACGAGGATGCGCAGCGAGGTGCGGTGCGACCACAACGCCGCGACGCCAGAGGTCACCGCCGCCTCCCGCCTCACCGGACGGACGACAGGCTAGCAGTCGATGAACGAACGCCCCCTCAGCACTCGATCACGTTGACGGCCAGTCCGCCGCGCGCCGTCTCCTTGTACTTCACCTTCATGTCCGCGCCGGTCTCGCGCATGGTCTTGATGACCTTGTCCAGCGAGACGTGGTGCACCCCGTCGCCGCGCAGCGCCAGCCGGGCGGCCGTGATCGCCTTGATGCTAGCCACCGCGTTCCGCTCGATGCAGGGGATCTGCACCAGACCACCGACCGGGTCGCAGGTCAGGCCCAGGTTGTGCTCCATGCCGATCTCGGCGGCGTTCTCCACCTGCTCGGGGGTGCCGCCCAGCGCCTCGGCCAGCCCGGCGGCGGCCATCGAGCAGGCCGAGCCCACCTCGCCCTGGCAGCCCACCTCGGCGCCGGAGATCGAGGCGTTCTCCTTGAACAGCACGCCGATCGCGCCCGCCGCCAGCAGGAACCGCACCACCCCCTCCTCGCAGGCGCCCGGGGAGAACCGGGTGTAGTAGTGCAGCACCGCCGGGATGATGCCGGCCGCCCCGTTGGTCGGCGCGGTGACGACCCGGCCGCCGGCGGCGTTCTCCTCGTTGACGGCGAGGGCGAAGAGGGTCACCCAGTCCATCGCCCGCAGCGGGTCGGCGGGGTCGGACTCCGTCTCCAGGCTGCGGCGCAGTTCGGCCGCGCGGCGGCGGACCTTCAGCCCGCCGGGCAGCACCCCGTCACGCGAGCAGCCCCGCTCGACGCACTCCCGCATCACCCGCCAGATCTCCAGCAGGCCGGCGCGTACCTCGCCCTCGCCGCGCCAGGAGAGCTCGTTGGCGAGCATCACCTCGCTGATCGACAGCCCCGTCGACGCGGTCACGCCGAGCAACTGCGCGCCGGTGAGAAACGGATGCCGCACCCGCGTGGCGTCGGGCTTGATCCGGTCCGCCCCCGCCGCCGCCTCGTCCACCACGAAACCACCACCGACCGAGTAGTACGTCCTGACCCGCAGCTCCGCACCCCGGTCGTCGTACGCGACGAACGTCATCCCGTTCGGGTGGTACGGCAGCGACCGGCGCCGGTGCAGCACCAGGTCCCGATCCGGGTCGAAGTCGATCTCGTGCGCGTCGAGCAGGCCCAACCGGCGCCCGCCACGGATCCGGGCGACCCGCGCGTCGACCGTGTCGGTGTCGACCGTCTCCGGGGCCTCGCCGGCCAGCCCGAGCAGCACCGCCCGGTCGCTGCCGTGGCCGTGCCCGGTCGCGCCCAGCGAGCCGAAGAGTTCCGCCTGAACCCGGACCGTGCCGGTCAGTAACCCGTCGGCCTTCAGGCCCGCGACGAAGGTACGCGCGGCCCGCATCGGCCCCACCGTGTGGGAGCTGGACGGCCCGATGCCGACACTGAAGAGGTCGAAAACGCTGATCATGGCTGCACTTCCTCGCCGTCGTACCTCGTGGGTCTCCGGCACGGTCGTGGCCGGCCCGGTCGGGGCGGCCGTCCGGCACCCGGGGGGTGTGGGTGCCCGACCGGCGAGCCTACCCGCCCAGCTCAGCCCCTGCCGCCAGCCGCGACCGGTCGGCACGCCCGGCGGTCCCGGGGGCGTCGCGGGGCCGGTTCCCGGGTAACCACCTACGGGTACGGGCACCGCCGATCCTCCTCCGGACCGAGGGCGCGGTGGCCACCCCTTCCTACCGTTGAGGGCAGAGGCGGCGAACGCCGCAGAGTGGGAGTACGACGATGAGTCGCAAACTGGTCCGCCCCCGTCAGGGGCGCATGATCGCCGGCGTCTGTGCCGGCCTGGCCCAGCGTTTCGGCAGGTCGGCCGGCTTCATCCGGCTGCTGTTCCTGCTGTCGCTGCTGCTGCCCGGCACCCAGGTGGTCGTCTACCTGGTGCTCTGGGTCCTGATGCCGAACGAGGACCGCCACGCCGCCGCCCGCTACTGAGCCACCCGCCCCCGCCCGAGGCGGGGGTGAGCACGAGGCGCCCGTCCCGTCGACCGGGGCGGGCGCCGTCGCATCGTGGGCCCCGTCGTCAGGGGGCGGTGTAGGTGACCGTCACCTTCTCGTAGCCGAGGGAGCGCAGCAGCCCCTCCAGCATCTTGCGGGTGTTCTCCTCGGCCCGCTGGGTCAGGCCGCTGTCGCGGGCGGCGGTGGTGATCCGCTCCTCGGCGAGCTGGTAGACCTGCTGCTGGCGGTTGGGGTCGCCCTTCACCAGCTCGCCGACCCGGTTGAGCAGCCCGCGCTCCTCGGCGAAGACGTAGCTCTTCTCCAGGTCGAGGTTGGTCTTGCCGAGCTGCGGCGCCGGCAGCCTGATCTCCACCGACTTGCCGTCGGCCGACTCCACCACCGCGCCCTCGGAGATCTTGGCGAAGTCGACGTACGCCTCCACGCTGCCCGCCCCGACGAAGAGGGTGCGCTGGCTGAGCAGCCAGTCGGGCACGTTGCGCCGGTCGTTCTGGAGATCGACGACCACCTGGAAGTTGCCCTCGGCCGCGACGTAGCGGCTGAGATCCTGGATCGACTTGAGCAGCGGCGGCTGGCTGCGGTCGGTCTGTTCCTTGGCGAACGGGTTACGGAAGTCCGGCAGCAGGCCGGTGGCCTGCACACCGAGCAGCAGCACCACCGCCAGCGCCGCCGCGCCGAGCACCCAGAGCAGGCCGCGCGCGGCCCCGCCCGCCGGTGGCGGTGGCGCACCCGGATCCGGCTCGGTTGTGACAGCCGACCGCTCCTTGAGCGCCTCGCCGGTCGGATAACCGGGGAACTCCGTCGTGGGCTCGTTGATGTCACCGTCGCGGGCCATGGCCCTCACCGTCCTCGTCAGACACGTCGTCTGGAGATGACGGTACGGCTCCCGTGCGACAGCCGCTCGTCGAAGGGCGCGTCGTCTCGTCGATCCGACAGAACCGCAGGTCAGTACGGGTCGGACGGCCGACGGGTCGCGCTTACTCGATCGGGCCGGAGAGGACGAGCACCCGGGCGTGGATCTGGTTGCGCTGCTGGAGCGCCGCCCGCAGGGCGCGGTGCAGCCCGTCCTCCAGGTAGAGCCCGCCGTTCCACTGCACGACGTGCGGGAAGAGGTCGCCGTAGAAGGTGGAGTCCTCGGCGAGGAGCTTGTCCAGCGCGAGCTCACGCTTGGTGGTGATCAACTGGTCCAGGCGCAGCGGCCTCGGCGGGATCTCCGCCCACTGCTTGAGCGTCAGGTTGTGCTCCGGGTAGGGACGCCCGTCCCGGACCGCTCTGAAGATCACGACGGCACGCTCCCCTCCCCCTCGCCGGGCCGACCCACGACACCGGGTCGGGTCGCGGCGCGGCACCGCGACCCGCGGCACCGATGACCGTGCCAGCGTAGCGGGCTGCACCACACGGCGTTCTGCTCCCCGATGTCAGTTTCACCACCCGCCGTCCGGTTCGCCACCGGACGAAACACCCGACGGCACATCCGGCGCCGGTCAGCTCCAGCGCCCCCGCCGGACCACCTCGCCCACCGGACGACGCCCCCGGCGCAGCGACGGTGACCGGTGGTCAGGCGCGCGATAACCCACCGTGACGGCGCCGACGGGCTCGTACTCCGCCGGCACCCCGAACGCCTCCCGGTAGGCGTCGAGGCGCTGCGCGGGGATGCCGAAGAAGCACGCCCCCAGCCCCTCGTCCACGGCGGTCAGCAGCATCAGCAGGGCGGCGAAGCCGGTGTCCACGTACCAGTAGGGCACCGGCCAGCGCTCGGTCGAGCGGTCCGCCCAGCCCTTGTCCGGTTCCGCGTAGCGCTCCAGGTAGGCCGACCGGTTCGCGTGCGGGACGACGATCAGCGGGGCCCGGCGCATCCCCGCCAGCCACCGCTCCCGGCCGCCGCCGCCCGGGGTGGTCGCCGCCCAGAACCGCTCCCGGTCCTCCGGCGCCTCCAGCACCAGGAAACCCCAGCCCTGGGCGAAGCCGGCCGACGGCGCGCGGACCGCGTGGTCGAGCAGCCGCTCCACCACGTCGGGCGGGACGGGACGGTCCGGGTCGTAGTTGCGCACCATCCGGCGTCGCCGGACCACCTCGCCGAACTCCATGCGCTCCCCCGCTCAGGCCCCGGGCCGTACGCCCCAGGCACCCCGCCAGGTCGCTCCCGGCTTCAGGGTGATCACGTCCCGGCCCGAACGGAACGCGTCCGGCGGGCAGGTCATCGGCTCCACCGCCACGGAACGGCGCCGCCGCTCGCCGGGCAGGGCGTCGCCGGTGAACACCTGCCACCAGCCGAACTCCCGGTCCGCCCAGATCCGTACGCCCGCCGTGCCGTCCGGGGCAGCCAGGCTGACCACCGAACCGCCGTCGTCGTCGCGGATCACGTCGCCGAAGCAGAGGTCGAGCCGGGCGCCGCCGATCCGGCGGGGGCTGGTCCAGTCGTACTCGGTGCCGGCGACCGGGGTGCCCCCGATCGGCAGCAGCCGGCCGTCCACCTGCAACCGCGTGCGGGCCGGCAGCCGCATCGACAGGTCGTCCACCGCCACCCCGGGCACCCGCAGGTACGGGTGCACCGCGAAGCCGAACGGCGCGGGCTCGGCGCCGAGGTTCGTCGCCTCGTGCTCCGCGCGCAACCCGTCCGGGCCGACGCTCCACCGGGTACGCAGCCGCAGCGGCCACGGGTAGCCCGGCTGCGGCGGCAGGTCGTAGCCGACGGTCACCGCGTCGGACGACTGCTCCACCAGCCGCCACGGCACCCAGTTGACCAGCCCGTGGATGGCCACGCCCCGGTCCGGCTCGCTGAGGGTGAGCTGCAACGACCGCTCGCCGAAGGTGTAGCGCCCGTCGCGGATCCGGTTCGGCCAGGGGGCCAGCACCTGCCCCGCGCAGCCGGGACAGAGCTCGTCGGCGGCGTACCCGTCGAGGTGGTCGGTCCCGTCGTGCCGGTATGTCCGGACCCCACCGCCCACCTCCACGATGACGGCCTCGTGGCCGGCGGCGGAAATGGTCCACTGCGCGCCCGAGGGCGGACGCTGGTCGGGGGTGTCCATGCGGGCGACCCTAACGGTTCCCGCCCCGCCGTCGCTCGCCCCGACCCGCCCCGTCACGCCTTGTCACCGCCGGGCGGGTCCGCCGCCCGGTAGCGCAGCAGCACCGGGAAGGCCACCGCGAGCAGCACCGCGAGCGCAGCCGAGAGCAGGCCGCCGCCGACCCAGGCGACGCCGCCGCCGAACCCGGCCGCCACCGCACCGGCCCGCAGGTCGCCCAGGCGCGGGCCGCCGGCGATGACCACCGTGTTGACGCCCATCAGCCGCCCGCGCATCCGGTCCGGCGCGTAGACCAGCAGCATCGACTGCCGCAGCACGGCGCTGACCAGGTCGGCCGCCCCGGCCACCGCGAGCAGCAGCACCATCAGCCAGAGCTGGCCGGCGAGGCCGGCCGCCGCGATCGCCAACCCCCAGCCGACCACCGCCAGCACCAGCACCAGCCCCTGCCGGCGCAGTCGCCCGATCCACCCGGAGGTCAGCCCGCCGAGCATCGCGCCCGCCGCGATCGCGCTGTAGAGCCAGCCGACGGCCGCGCCGCCGCCGAAGCGGGACTCGGCGATTTCGGGGAAGAGCGCCCGGGGCATGGCCAGCACCATGGCGATCAGGTCGATGACGAAGGAGAGCATCAGCACCGGGGTGGTGGCCAGGTAGCGCAGGCCGTCGACGATGCTGGCCAGCCCGGCCCGCCGTGGGGCGGCGTCCGGGTCCGCGTCCGGGTCCGGCTCCGGCGGCATGGCCGGCAGCTTCACCGTCGCCCAGACGGCGACCGCGTAGAGCACCGCGTCGGCCGCGTAGGCGATCGGCAGGCCGAGGTCGGTGCCCCACCAGGCGAAGATCAGGCCGGCGGCCAGCGGGCCGAACACCGAGGCGGCCGTGTAGGTGGTGAAGTTCAGCGTGGTCGCCGCCGGCACCAGCTCCGCCGGCACCAGCCGGGGCAGGATCGCGTTGCGGGTGGGCGAGCTGATCGCGAAGGCGATCGACTGCACCGCCACCAGGACGAGCAGCAGCAGCGGGCTGCCGATCCCGAGCACCGCCTGCACCGCCAGGCCGAACGTGGCGGCCCAGAGCACCGCCGCCGTCGCCAGCAGCACCTTGCGCCGGTCGTGCGCGTCGGCCACCGCGCCGCCCCAGAGCCCGAAGACCAGCAGCGGTACGAACGCCGCGATCCCGATCAGGCCGACCCAGAGCGAGCTACCGGTCAGCGCGTACATCTCCACCGGGACGGCGACCGCGGTGAGCTGGATGCCGAACATCGCGATGCCGTTGCCGAGCCACATCCGCCGGTACGCCGGCACGGCCAGCGGGCGCACGTCGATCGCGAAGCGGCGCAGCCCGGTCGGCCGCGCGTCCTTGAGCTGGGTCACGGCGCCAGCCGCTCGACGGTCCACTCCCCGGGCCCGGTGAGCCGGAACCGCAGCCGGTCGTGCAGCCGGCTGACCCGGCCCTGCCAGAACTCCACCGACTCCGGCCGCACCCGCAGGCCGCCCCAGTACGGCGGGGCGGGGATCGGCTCGACCTCGGCGAACCGCTCCGCCGCCGCCCGGTACGCCTCGTCCAGCACGGCCCGCCCGGGGATCACCCGGGACTGGGTGCTGGCCCAGGCGCCGAGCTGGGAGCCGCGCGGCCGGCTGGCGAAGTACGCCTCCGTCTCCGCCCGGTCGACCCGCTCGACCCGGCCGGCCACCACCACCTGCCGGTGCAGCGGGAACCAGGGGAAGACGAGGCTCACGTGCGGGTTGACGGCCGCCTCGGCGCCCTTGCGGGACCCGTAGTTGGTGAAGAAGACGAAGCCCTCCGGGTCGTATCCCTTCAGCAGCACGGTGCGCGCGCTCGGGCGGCCCTCGGCGTCGGCGGTGCCGACCACCATCGCGTTCGGTTCGGGCAGTCCGGCGGCGACCGCGTCGGCGAACCAGCGGGCGAACTGGCCGTGCCAGTCGGCGGCCAGGTCCGCCTCGGAAAGGCCCAGCTCCGGGGCGTACTCGTTACGCATACCCGCCGGCCGGACTGTGTCCCCCGTCACGTTCCCCCTCCTCCTCGTCGACCCGGCCCGCTGCCTGCGGCGCTGGCCAGCCCGCACCGCACAGTGTCGCCGACCCGGTCCGGGCCGCCCGGACCGGGGATGTCGTGTGCGGCACAGTCGCAGTGGGTCGCGAATCCGGTTACCCAGCAGGCAAGATGTCACGAACACATCCCTGAGGGTCGCCTAAGGCGCTCGCCCGGCTGGGCCGGGACCGGAGCCCCGGGCGGGCGCACCGAGCAGATCCAGGAGAGCGACATGGCCGATTTCAAACCCGGGCTGGAGGGCGTCGTAGCCTTCGAGACCGAGATCGCCGAACCCGACCGCGAGGGCGGCGCGCTGCGCTATCGCGGCGTCGACATCGAGGATCTGATCGGCCAGGTCTCCTTCGGCAACGTGTGGGCGCTGCTGGTCGACGGGCGGTTCGGCCCGGGTCTGCCGCCGGCGGAGCCGTTCCCGGTGCCGGTGCACTCCGGTGACATCCGGGTGGACGTGCAGTCCGCGGTCGCGATGCTGGCCCCGTACTGGGGTCTCAACCAGCTGCTCGACATCTCCGACGAGCAGGCCCGCGAGGACCTCGCCCGGGTGTCGGTCACCGCGCTCTCCTTCGTCGCCCAGTCGGCGCGCGGCCTGGGCCTGCCGGCCGTGCCGCAGAAGGAGATCGACAAGGCGTCCACCATCGTCGAGCGCTTCATGAAGCGCTGGCGGGGCGAGCCGGACCCGCGGCACGTCAAGGCGGTCGACGCCTACTTCATCTCGGCCGCCGAGCACGGCCTGAACGCCTCCACCTTCACCGCCCGGATCGTCGCCTCCACCGGCGCGGACGCCGCGGCCTGCATCTCCTCCGGCATCGGCGCCCTCTCCGGCCCGCTGCACGGCGGCGCCCCCTCCCGCGTGCTCAGCATGCTGGAGGCGGTCGAGCGCAGCGGCGACGCCGAGGGCTACGTCAAGGGCGTCCTCGACCGGGGCGAGCGGCTGATGGGCTTCGGCCACCGCGTCTACCGGGCCGAGGACCCGCGCGCCCGAGTGCTCCGCCGCACCGCCAAGGAGCTGGGCGCGCCGCGCTTCGAGATCGCCGAGGCGCTGGAGAAGGCCGCCCTGGCCGAGCTCCAGGCCCGCCGGCCGGACCGGGTGCTCGCCACCAACGTCGAGTTCTGGTCGGCCGTGGTGCTGGACTTCGCCGAGGTGCCGGCGCACATGTTCACCTCCATGTTCACCTGCGCCCGGATGGGCGGCTGGAGCGCGCACATCCTGGAGCAGAAGAAGCTCCAGCGGCTGGTCCGCCCGTCGGCCCGCTACGTCGGCCCGGGCACCCGCAAGCCCAGCGACGTCGAGGGCTGGGACGCCATCCCGCACGGCGTCTGAGATGTGAGGAAGGGCCCCTCCCAACGCCTGGTGCGCAGGAAGGGGCCCTTCCTTGCATCCGGGTGCGGTCGGGTGCGACGTCGGGGGCGGAGCGCTGGCACGGATTGTGGTGGACGCCTCAACGTCGCTGGTGGGATCAGCGGCCGGCGCGGCCGGCGCGGGTGGGAGGATGAGGGCCGGCAGTGTCGCCGGACCGGGCCCGGGTCCCGGCCGCGTCGTGCGCCTGAGCGCGCGTCCGCCGTCGATCCGCGCCCGCCTGAACACCGGGCCCGCCCTCGCCCATGCGGAAGGATCTCGACAACCGTGGCTGACGCACCGACCATCCGGATTCCCGACGACCTCAAGCCCGCCGACGGGAGGTTCGGCTGCGGGCCGTCCAAGGTCCGTCCGGCGGCGGTCTCCGCCCTCGCCGAGGTGGCGACGAGCTACCTGGGCACCTCGCACCGGCAGAAGACCGTCCGCGACGAGGTGGCCCGGCTGCGCCGCGGCATCGCCGACTTCTTCTCCCTCCCCGAGGGCTACGAGGTGGTGCTGGGCAACGGCGGCACCACGGCCTTCTGGGAGGTCGCGACGTTCGGCCTGGTCCGCGACCGGGCGCAGTTCGCCAGCTTCGGCGAGTTCGGCGCCAAGTTCGCCAAGTCCGTCAAGGACGCCCCGTTCCTCGGCGAGCCCACCGTCCGCAAGTCGGAGGCCGGCACCGCGCCCACCCTGACCGCCGAGGCCGGGGTGGACGTCTACGCCACCCCGCACAACGAGACCTCGACGGGTGTCGCGGTGCCGATCAGCCGGGTGGCCGGCGCCGACCCCGGCTCGCTGCTGCTGGTCGACGCCACCTCGGGCGCCGGCGGCCTGGACGTCAACGTCGGCGAGACCGACGTCTACTACTTCGCCCCGCAGAAGTGCTTCGGCTCCGACGGCGGCCTGTGGCTGGCCCTGATGTCGCCGGCCGCGCTGGAGCGGGCCGGCGAGATCAAGGCGTCCGGCCGCTACATCCCGGCCTTCCTCGACCTGGTCACCGCGATCGACAACTCGCGGCTGGAGCAGACCTACAACACCCCGGCGCTGGCCACCATCTTCCTGGCCGCCGAGCAGACCGACTGGATGAACTCCCAGGGCGGGCTGGCCTGGGCGGCCAAGCGCACGGCCGAGAGCGCCGCGATCGTGTACGGCTGGGCGGAGCGCTCCGAGGTGGCGACGCCGTTCGTCACCGACCCGGCGCTGCGCTCCAACGTGGTCGCCACCATCGACTTCGCCGAGTCCGTCGACGCCACCGCGATCGCCAAGGCGCTGCGCGCCAACGGCATCGTGGACACGGAGCCCTACCGCAAGCTGGGCCGCAACCAGCTCCGCGTCGCGCTCTTCCCGGCCGTCGAGCCGGCCGACGTCGAGGCGCTGACCGCGTCGATCGACTACGTGGTCGAGCGACTCTGATCGCCGTCACGGTCGGTGGCCGCCGGACGCGTCGGCGGCCACCGACCGTGATCATCGTCGCAGCTCAGTCGCGACATGCGGGTGTCGCATCCCCCACCTGCGGACAGATGCGCGTACGGTGGTGCGAGGACGCCCGGGTGGCCGGCTCGTGGCGTGACGGCCAGCGAAGCGGGACGGAGGCTACGCCATGCGCCCAGTACGCTTCGTCGCCCTCTCCGAGGACGGCCAGGCCCTGGTGCTCGCCGACGAGGTCGGGCGACTGCTCGCCCTGCCCATCGACGAGCGGATCGCCGGCGCGTTGCACGCCGAGCCCGGCGCCCCGCCGCTCGCGGTGGCCCCGGCGGCGACCGCCGACCCGATCCCCTCACTCTCCCCACGGGACATCCAGGCCAAGATCCGCTCCGGCGAGTCCGCCGAGGACGTCGCCCGGATCGCCGGCGTGCCGGTCGACCGCGTGCTGCGCTACGCCGGCCCGGTGCTCCAGGAGCGGGCCATGCTCGCCCAGCACGCCCGCCGCACCCGGCTGAAGGGCGCGGAGAAGCCCACCCCGCTCGCCGAGGTGGTCAACGGCCGGCTGGCCCAGCACGGGATCGACACCGAGAAGATCTCCTGGGACGCGTGGCGCCGCGACGACGGCACCTGGCGGATCGTGGCGACCTGGCCCTCGGGCAAGGCGACCGCGCAGGCGATCTGGGATCTCGACAAGACCCGGCAGTCGGTCACCCCGCACGACGACATGGCGCAATACCTCTGCGCCGAGCGGCCCACCCCGATCCTCGGCCAGGAGCCGGCGCCGGAGCGGGGCGGCCACGCGCTGCCCGGCCCGTCGCGCGGCGAGCCGAGCCGGGGCGGGCACGGCCTGCCGGCGGCGGCGGAGCACAGCCGTCCCGGCCGCGACCCGATCCGGGCCGGGCGGGACGCCCTGCTCGCCTCGCTCGACCGCCCGCTCGGCTCGACCTCGGGTCGCGGGCTCGAACCCCGCACCCCGGCCGCCCTGGCCGGGCAGGACGCGCCACGCCAGCGGCCCGTCGGCGGCGGGGCGGCGGCGTTGCTCGGCGGTGGGCAGGGTTCCGCCTTCGACGACGACTCGGACGCGCCCAAGGAGGTGCCGGCCGTGCCGTCGCTGGCGGTGCTCCGGCCCCGTCGCACGGGCGCGCCGGCGGCAGCGGCGGGCGAGTCGACGGACGCCGGTGGCAAGCCGCGCAAGCGCCTGCCGAGCTGGGACGACGTGCTCTTCGGCAGCGGCCCGGCGGCCCGCGAGTCCTCGTGACCGCCTGACTCCGGCGACCACCCGGTCGCCGGAGTCAACGCGAGGCGCTCCAACTGCCGCCGTGGCAGGGTGGCCTCATGGAGTACACGAACCTCGGCCGTACGGGCCTGTCGGTCAGCCGCCTCTGCCTCGGCACGATGAACTTCGGGCCGCAGACCACCGAGCCGGACAGCTTCGCGATCATGGACCGGGCCCTCGACCACGGCATCAACTTCTTCGACACCGCCGACGTCTACGGCTGGCAGACCGGCGAGGGGATCACCGAGCAGATCATCGGGCGCTGGTTCGCCCAGGGCGGCGGCCGGCGGGAGAAGGTCGTGCTGGCCACCAAGGTCTACGGCAAGATGGGCGAGTGGCCCAACCAGCAGGGCCTCTCCGCCCGGCACATCGTCCGGGCCTGCGAGGACTCGCTGCGCCGCCTCCAGACCGACACCATCGACCTCTACCAGATGCACCACGTCTCGCGGAGCACGCCGTGGGAGGAAATCTGGCAGGCCATGGAGACCCTGGTCGCCCAAGGCAAGGTCCTCTACGTCGGATCGTCCAACTTCGCCGGCTGGCACATCTCCGTGGCGCAGGAGGCGGCGGGAAAGCGCCACTTCCTCGGCCTGGTCTCGGAGCAGTGCATCTACAACCTCATGACCCGGTACGTCGAGCTGGAGGTGGTGCCCGCCGCGCAGCACCACGGGCTGGGCATCATCCCGTGGTCGCCGCTGCACGGCGGGCTGCTCGCCGGAGTGCTGCGGAAGATGGCCGAGGGCGGGGCCGCGCGGGGCGCCAGCGGCCGCTCCGCCGACGCGCTCGCCGAGCACCGGCCGACCATCGAGGCGTACGAGAAACTCTGCGGCGACCTCGGTCACGACCCGGCGGACGTGGCTCTCGGCTGGCTGCTGTCCCGGCCCGGGGTGACCGCCCCGATCATCGGACCGCGCACCACCGACCAGCTCGACCGTTCCCTGGGCGCCCTGACCGTCGACCTCGACGAGGACGCCCTCACCCGCCTGGACGAGCTCTTCCCGCCCGTGGGCAACGGCGGCCCCGGCCCCGAGGCCTGGGCCTGGTGACCGGGGAGCGTCAGAGGGGCCAGGCGGCCAGGCGGTCGTAGGTGGGGCGGGGGCCGGGGTGGCTGCGCACGAGGACCATCTCGCCGGCCGGCCACTCCGGGCCCTCGTAGTCGTCGAGGGTGGCCACGTCGGCGGCCACGTCGGCCGGGGGCACCCGGTCGCCGGGGCGCGCGACGGTCAGGTGCGGGCGGAACGGCTTCTCGTCGTGCGGCAGGCGGGCGTGCCGCAGCCGGGAGCGGATCAGCCGGGCCAGCACCAGCACCGGCTCCACCTCGCCGCGCAGGTCGACCCAGAGCACGGTGAACCGGCCCCGCCCGAACTGCCCGCCGCCGGCCAGCCGGAGCCGGGGCGCGGCCTGGCGGCCGTCGCGGGACCACTCGGCGGCGAGCCCGAGCGCGCTCTCCACGGCGACCAGCCGGTCCGCCTCGACGTCGCCGAGGAAGGCGAGGGTGACGTGCGCGTTGGCCGGGTCGGCGAGCCGGACGTTGGTCCCGGCGGCGGCCGCCGCGCCGATCCGCAGGTGGGCGACCTGCGCGCCGAGGTGCGCGACCGCCTCGGGCGGCGGGTAGACCGCGACGAAGAGCCTCACGCGGGCCCCGCCCTCAGCGGTGCCGCTGCCAGTGACCGGCCCGGGCGGCCGGCAGGGTCAGCCCGGCGGCGTGCAGCAGGCCCTCCACCCGGACGCGTTCCAGCTCCAGGTCGACGCCCTCCAGCTCGGTCAGGTGCTCGGCCAGCCCGAGGGCCCGGCAGGCCAGCCGGAGCCGGTCGTCGTACGCCTGGAGGACCATGCCGTGCCAGACGGGCTGGCGGCCGTCGGAACCCACCCCCTGGCTGCGCAGGCGGCGCAGGTCGGCGGCGAGTTCCTCCAGCGGGCGCCGGTCGGGCCGGTCGAAGGCGGTGAGGTCGATGTCGCGGGTCAGCGCGTCGGCCTCGACGGCCCGGTCCAGCCGGGCGATGGTGCGCCGCTCCCGCCGGCGCTCACGCCACTCGGCGTACCCGCAGGCGACCCGGTCGATGATCTCGTCCGCGCAGAAGACCAGGGCGATCAGCGCCGGCAGGCTGGCCATGGCGACGATGGCCAGGATCAGCAGCAGCGCGCGTCCGAGCTCCACGTATCGACGCTAAGCCGCTTTCCCCCTTACCGCTACCGCTTTCGTGTCATCCGCCCCCTCGGCCGGGGAAGCGGTCGGCCCGCCCGGGCGACGGGCTCAGCAGTCGGCGGAGGTGACGTAGAAGCGCGGCATCGGCAGGATGCGGAAGCGCAGCCGGGCGCCGGAGCGGCGCAGCTGCCAGGTGAGCGCGATCAGGATGGTGGCCAGCGAGATCAGCCCACCGCTCCAGATGCTGGCGCCCGCCCCGTAGGTCTCGGCGACCCAGCCGATGAGCGGCGCACCGACCGGGTTGGTGCCGAGGAAGACCAGCACCCAGAGGGCCATCACCCGGCCGCGGAAGGCGGCGTCCGTGCCGAGCTGGACCCGCTGGTTGGCCGCCTGGGCGAAGTACACCATGAAGAACCCGGTCGGCAGCAGCAGCGTCACCACCATCCAGTACGCGGGGGCGAGCCCCACCAGCGTGCCGAAGCTGGCACAGCCGACCCCCGCGCCGAGCACCAGCCAGACCGACGGGCGGCTGCGCCGCCCGGTGCCGGCGAGCGCCCCGACCAGCGCGCCGACGGCCAGCGCGGTGCTGAACAGCCCGAACGAGGCGGCGCCGGTCTGGAACACGGTCTTGGCCAGCGCGGCGAGGGTGAGCTGGAAGTTGAACAGCGACATGCCGATCACCGACATCACCGCCATGGGCAGCAGCAGGTCGGGCCGCCGCCAGACGTAGCGCAGGCCGTCGACGACCTTGGCCGACGCCCGCTCGTCGCGCGGGGGCAGCGCCTCCCGGTGCAGGTCGGCGGGGCGCATCCGGATCACGGTGACCAGCGGGGCGATCGAGCTGAGCGCGGTGAACAGGAAGACCGGCCCGACGTCGAAGGCGGCGATGGCCAGGCCGGCGACGGCCGGCCCGACGATCCGGGCGGAGTTGAACACGGCCGCGTTGAGCGAGAGCGCGTTCGGCAGCAGCGACGTACCGACCAGCTCGGAGACGAACGCCTGCCGGACGGGGGTCTCCACGGCGTTGGCGACGCCGAGCAGGGCCGCGAACGCGAAGACGTGCCAGAGCTGCACGAGGCCGGTGATCACCAGCAGGGCCATGGCGAGGGCCAGTACGGTCCAGAACGCGTTCGCGACGAAGAGCAGCATCCGCTTGTCGTAGCGGTCGGCGAGCCGCCCGGAGAGCAGGGTGAGCAGCAGTACCGGGGTGAACTGGAGCGCGGTCACCACGCCGAGCGCGGTGGCGGAGTTGTCGGAGAGCTCGAGGACCAGCCAGTCCTGGGCGATGAACATCATCCAGACGCCGATCAGCTTGATCAGTTGCCCGGATGCGAAGAGCCGGTAGTTGCGGACCTGTAGGGACTGGAACATCGTGCTCAGCTTCGCCTGCACTCTTGGTGCGCCTCCTCGCGGTCGTACGCGTCATCGACGGCGGACGGCGCGGTGGCACGAGGCGCGGGTCAGGCGCGGGCGAGCTGCTGAAGGATCTCGGCAGCCTGCCGCAGGGTTTCCCGCTCGGCTTCGGTCAGCTCGGCCAGCCGGCGGGCCAGCCACTCGTCGCGGACCCGCTCGAACTGGTCGAGCACGGCCCGTCCCCCCTCGGTCGCCGCCAGGATGACCTGCCGGCCGTCGGTCGGATGGGGGGTGCGCTGCACGAGGCCACGCTCCTCCAACTTCGCGACGATCTTGGTCATCGTGGGCGGCTGCACCCGTTCCACGTCGGCCAGTTCCCGAGGCGTCAGCGCACCCGCCAGCCGGAGGCTGGTGAGCGCGGAGAGCTGGGTGACCGTGAGGTCGCCGACCGGCCGGGCCTGGCGGACCCGTCGGTTCAGCCGGGTGATCGCATCACGCAGCTGCGGTGCCAGCTGCGCCGGTGGCACGCGGTTCGCCGTCACCGTCCGCTCCGTCACGATAGTTAGCCTAACTAATTAGCCAGGCGAATGACCACTGATATGAGCACGCTCACGAGAAGTTTGTCCTGCTCCGGGCCGGGTACCCCGTTCGGTCACCGGCCCGGAGCAGGGCGTGTTCAGAGCACCACGGACTCGATCGGCCCACGCAGGAAGTAGAGCACGAAGAGGGCGGCCACCCCGTACAGCAGCGGGTGGATCTCCCGGGCCTTGCCCTTGGCGAGCTTCACCACCACGTACGTGATCAGGCCCGCGCCGATGCCGTTGGAGATCGAGTACGTGAAGGGCATCAGCACGATCGTCAGGAACGCCGGGATCGCGATCTCGTAGTCGGACCAGTCGATCGTCCGCACCGCGGTCATCATCAGGAAGCCGACCACCACCAGCGCCGTCGACGCCGCCTCGAACGGCACCACCACGACCAGCGGCGCCAGGAACATCGCCAGCAGGAACAGCGAGCCGGTGACCAGGTTGGCCACGCCCGTACGGGCGCCCTCCGCCACACCGGCGGCACTCTCGATGTACGACGTGTTGCTGGACGTGCTCGCCGCACCGCCGGCAGCCGCCGCGATCGAGTCGACCAGCAGGATCTCCTTCGCCCGCGGCGGGGTGCCCCGCTCGTCGAGCATGCTCCCCTCCTGGCCGACCGCCACCATCGTGCCCATGGTGTCGAAGAAGTCCGTGATCAGCAGGGTGAACACGAACATCAGGACGACGACCCAGCCGGCCCGGCCCCACGAGTCGAACAGGTTGAAGTTGCCGAGCAGCGACAGGTCCGGCACGTCCACCCAGGTCTTCGGCAGCTCGGGGACGTTCAGCGCCCAGCCCTTCGGGTTGGGCTTGCCGTCGACGAAGGACGGCCCGATGTTCAACAACGCCTCGACGACGATCGCCACCACGGTGGAGCCGAGGATGCCGATGAGGATCGCGCCCTTGACCCGCCGCACCATCAGCACGATGGTCAGCAGCAGACCCACCACGAAGACAAGCATCGGCCAGCTGCCGAGGCTGCCATCGATGCCCAGCCCGACGGGGACCGTGGTGTTCTCCGAGTCCGGCACCCGGCGGACGAAACCGGCGTCGACCAGGCCGATGATGGTCAGGAAGAGGCCGATGCCGACGCCGATCGCCGTCTTCATCTGCGTCGGCACCGAGCGGAACACCGCCGTACGCAGGCCGGTCAGCACCAGTACCGCGATGATCAGGCCCTCGATCACCACGAGGCCCATCGCGTCCGCCCAGGTCATCTCCGGGGCGATCTCGTACGCGACAAGCGCGTTGACGCCGAGGCCGGCGGCGAGCGCCAGCGGGAACCGGCCGACCACGCCCATCAGGATGGTCATCAGGCCGGCGACCAGGGCGGTTGCCGCAGCGAGGGCGGCGATGGAGAGCTTCTTGCCGTCGCCGTCGACGGCACCACCGATGATGAGCGGGTTGAGCACCACGATGTACGCCATCGTGAAGAAGGTCGCCAGGCCACCGCGTACCTCGCGGCTCATCGTCGAGCCACGGGCGGAGATCTCGAAGTACCGGTCGAAACCGTTCCGGGGGTGCGCTGGGTCGGGTGGTGTGCCGTTCTCGGGCGGCGCTACTGCCATCAGGTCCTCGCAGGTGGATCTTCCGTTGTCGCGCGCATCGTCGCAGATCACCGGCCAGCAGGAAAAGTTGATCGCGTACGCTTGCCGCGTGCCGAAGGAGCAGCCCCCGCGGCCCGAGCCGCTCGACCCGCCGATGGTGCCGTTCGCCCTCGCCGGGATGGCGGCCTGGGCGATCGCCGGGCTGGTGCTGCTGGTCTTCTTCCGCGACTGGCTGAGGGCGCACGATCACCAGGACTGGCTGTGGACCTGCCTGGCCGGTTTCCTGTGGGGTTTCCCCGGTCTCGCCGTGATGATGCGGCACGACGCCAACCGACGTCGCCGCCGCGCCGGCCGCTGACCTGCGACGACACCGGTCCGCCGGACCGGTGCCGCGCCAATGGCGTCAGGGGTGGCCGTACGGCTCCGCCGGCTCCGCGGCCTCGACGGAGCCCGGTGCCCGGCTGACCGCCATGGGCTCGACCGCGCTGTCGTCGTAGACCGTCGGCATCTCCTCGACCGGCGTCTCGGCGGCCTCGATCAGGGTCTCCGAGTGCGCCCCGCAGCCGTGGTCGGCGCTGACCACCCGACCGTCGTCGGGGGCGTAGAAGTTGCCGCAGGCCCCGAAGGACTGCCGCAGGGCGCCGGCGAGCGGCAGGTAGAAGCCGCAGGTGCCGCAGCGGGCGGCGGCGGGGGCGGCGGCCGAGATCGCGGCGGACGGGCCGTGGTCGCCGTCGTACCAGCGCTGGGCGGCCTCGCTGCGCCCCTCCCGGGAGAGCACCCGGGCCCGGCCGAGACCCAGCTCCCACGCGGTCTCCTCGACCGCCGGGTCGTCGGAGAGCAGGTAGCCGGGCTGGAGCCGGTCGTCGTCCGCCGGGGTGGGCAGCAAATCGCCGGGGCCGAGGTCGCCCGGCTTGAGCCGCTCCTGCCACGGCAGCCAGCCGGGCGCGAGCATCGCGTCCGTGCCGGGGATCAGCACCGTCTCGCAGACGGTGACGTGCCGACTGCGCGGCACGCGGGTGACGGTGACCGCCCACCGCCAGCCCCGGTAGCCGGCGAGCCGGCACTCGAAGTAGTGGGTGACGAGTCGGTCACCCTCCGCGACGGCCTGCAGGTGGTCGCCGATGTCCGAGGGGTCGACCTCGGTGATGGCGTCACGCGCCACCTCGACGGCGGCGGCGCAGACCTGGTCGAGACGAGCAGCACGGGCGGAGGCAGGCCTGGTCACCCAACCATTGTTCCCCATGCGTACGGCCGACCGACAGGCACCCGCCGACGACGTTCTGAGACAGTGGTGCGGCACGGACGGACTGAATGGGTGAGGATGGTGGGCATGCCGCTGTTCTCCCGCTCCGGGCGGTCCGTACTCGGGCGGACCGTCGGCACCGGCATCAAGGCCGTCCGCCTGCTGTTCCGTGGCTCGGTCAGCAGTGGCCGCTGGATGACCCGGCGGGCGGGCCGGGCCCGCACCCGGGGCGCCGGGGGCGAGGTCGGCATGGTCCGCCTCTTCGACCTGCACGCGGTCTCCTGCGCCGGGGACACGCTGATCGCCATCGGCCTCGCCGGGACGATCTTCTTCAACGTCCCGCTCGGCGAGGCACGCAGCAAGGTCGCCCTCTACCTGCTGGTGACCATGGTGCCGTTCGCCATGCTCGCCCCGGTGGTGGGCCCGCTGCTCGACCACTTCCGCCACGGCCGCCGGTACGCGCTGGCCGCCACCATGCTCGGCCGCGCCTTCCTGGCCTGGCTGATCTCCGACTACATCCACGGCTTCGGCCTCTACCCGGCGGCCTTCGGCGTGCTGGCGCTCTCCCGCGCGTACGGGGTGGCCCGCTCGGCGGCCGTCCCACGGCTGCTGCCGGAGGGGCTGGGGCTCTCCCAGGTGGGCGCCCGGGCCAGCGTCTACGGCACGGTGGCCGGCGCCCTGGTCGCTCCGATCGGGCTGGCCGCCTTCTGGTTCGGGCCGCAGTGGCCGCTCCGGGTCGCCTCGATCATCTTCCTGGTCGGCATGGTGATCTCCCTGCGCCTGCCGCCGAAGGCCGACTCCGAGCCACCGGAGCGGGTGCCCCGGCCGCTGCGTGCGCTCTGGCGGCGCACCGGCGACCGCCCGCTGGGCCGGGGACGGCCGGCCGGCCGACTCGTGATCGCCACCCTGATCGGTGCCGCGACGCTACGCGGGCTGTACGGGTTCCTGCTGCTCTTCCTGGCCTTCGCGATCAAGGCCGGCGACCTGACCACCGTCGTCTTCGGCCGGGACCTGGGTGACGAGGGTGCGCTGGGCCTCGTCGGCGCCGCGCTGGCCGTGGGCACCTTCCTCGCCACCGCGATCGGCACCCGCCTGCGCATCCACCGACCCGTCGCGATCCAGTCCAGCGGCATGATCATCGTGGGTGGGGTGGCGATCCTCGCCGCGTTGAAGTTCTCGCTGCCGATGGTCGCCCTGCTCTGCCTGGTGACCGCGCTGATGAGCGGCATCGCCAAGCTCACCGTGGACGCCTCGATCCAGGAGCGCATCCCGGAGCGGCTGCGGGCCAGCTCGTTCGCCCACTCCGAGACCGTGCTGATGCTCGCGTTCGTCGCCGGGGGCGGGCTGGGGCTCGTACCCTTCGACGGCCGGATCGGGATCGCGGTCGCCGCCGGGGCCGGCACGCTGGCCGCCGCCCGAGGCGTGGTGGTGGCGAGCCGCCTGCGCGCCGAGCGGCTGGCCGGTCGCCCGCTCGCCGACGACGAACTGGCCGACGAACCCGGCAGCAACACCGGCAGCGGCAGCGGCAGCGGCAGCGGCACGAACGACCGGACCGGCACAGGCGACACGGCCGGCGCGCGCACCGGAACCGGCGGAGGTGACGGGGAAGACCCGGCCGACCCGGGCGCCGGCGCAGGCGCCGAGGCAGGGGGCGGCCCCGACACCGGGGTGGCGCCCGTCTCGCCCGCCCCGGCGCAGGGCGGCTCGCCGCTGGACGATCCGGCCCTGGCCCCGCCGGGGTACCACATCTACCGGCCGTCGTCGGCCGTCGGCGGGCCGGGCGGGGCGGACGACGAGACCCGGCGGGAGCCACAGGGGCCCCTGCCGTGACGGGCCTGCTGGTGGTCACGGCGGTGCCCGCCGAGGCCGAGGCGGTCCGCGCGGGCCTGACGGGTGCGTCGACGACGGTGCTGCCGGTGGGGGTCGGCCCCGCCGTGGCCGCCGCCACCACCGCCCGACTGCTGGTGCTCGCCGAGGCGGCCGGGCGCCCGTACCGCGGCGTGGTCAGCGCGGGCGTGGCGGGCGGCTTCGCCGGCCGGGCGGAGGTCGGCGCGACGGTGCTGGGCGCCGTGTCCGTCGCCGCCGACCTGGGCGCCGAGTCGCCGACGGGCTTCCTCCCGGTGGACGAGCTGGGCATGCCCCCGGAGTGGCTCGGTGGGGGCATCGCGCTCGCCGCCGACCCCGGCCTGCTGGCCGCCCTGCGGTCCGCGCTGCCGACGGCCACGGTGGGCGCGGTGCTGACCGTCAGCACGGTGACCGGCAGCGCCGCCAGCACCGACGCCCTGCGCCGGCGTCACCCCGACGCGGTCGCCGAGGCCATGGAGGGGTACGGCGTGGCCGTCGCCGCCGCGCAGGCCGGCGTCCCCTTCGTCGAGCTGCGTACCGTCTCCAACCCGATCGGCCCCCGCGACCGCGACGCCTGGCGCATGCGCGAGGCGCTCGCCGCCCTCACCACCGCCGCCACGGCCCTGACCTCACCCGCCCTGCCCTGACGGTCGGTTCCCCGTCGCGGGCCGATGGTCGTACCGCAGCGCCCACGGCCGGCTCGTCTTGAACTGGTATCCGCAGGCGAGCAGCAGGTCGACATCACCGCCCTCGGCGATCGCGTGGGCCGAACGGATGCCCGCGCGGTCCATCTCGGCGGCGAGCATCGCGACCAACCGGCGCCCGATGCCGAGCCGTCGACAGTCCTCGGCGACGAGAACCCCGTCGAGCACGATCTCCCGCTCGTCGCTCGGGTCGTCGCCGTCGATCAGGTGCGGGCTGCGCTCGTGTGCCCGCAGCTCACCGACCAGCCCGCCGCCCGGCAGCTCGGCCACGAATCGCCACGACGTCGCCGGCAGGCCGCCGCCCGTCACCCGCCGCAGCCGTACCGTCCGCCGAACCTCCTCGGCCCGTCGGCGCCGATCCCGGTATCGACGATTCCGCTGGTACGTGGCCGGCGGTACCGGTAACGGCCAGAGCGCCGGCGGCAGGTTGTACCAGTTCGCCCACCAGGCGCCCGGCCAGTCCTTCGGCTCCTTGACCTCCCAGGCGTCGAGGTGCGCCGGGTAGCGCCGCCCTGCTCCGTCCCGCAGCGCGTCATGCGGCACCGCCGGCAGCGACAGATCGGCGGCTCCGAAGGTTACGGCGGCTCCGGCGGCTCCGGCAGTGCCAGCAGTGCCAGCGGTGCCGGCGGTTGCGGCGGTGCCGCTTACACGGATCGGCACTTCACCACCGGCGGCCCGGACGAGCCGCTCCACCGTGCGAAACCGTGGATCGGTGGCCCGGCCCGACTCGATCCGGGCCAGGGTCGCCTGGGGCACTCCGGACCGCTCGGCCAGTTCGCGCTGGCTCAGGTCTGCTCGGCGTCGTAGGGCCCGCAGGGCTGCGCCAAGGTCGACGGCTTCCGTCAGCTCTGTCACGAGAACATGCTTCCCGGCGCGGCGCGACGTCTTCAACACCCACCCGCCACCTGTGGACAAACTTGTGGACAACGTCGACGATCAACGGATCGACCATCGCACGGCTCGGCGACCGGCCAGGACGGCCCGGCCAGGACGGCCCGGCCCGGCCAGGACGGTCGGCCGGGGACGAGGACCCTGCTCCGACGCTGTCGAGCTGAATCGTCTACGACATCAGGAGCCGCCTGCCGCCCGTGCCACGCGACGGGTGCCGCCTGGGTCCCGTCACACCCGAGGTTCACAGCCACCCGCCGCGGGCGAGCGGGCGGGGATGAATCGTCTACGACATCAGCTCGAAAGGGGCTACCGGACGAGTTCTGCCGGCAACGCGGCACACGCGCTCCCGTCCGCAGGGCACGTTCCGTCCGTGCGCAGGGGCGGGCGGACGAGCGGGCGGAGGGGCGGGCGGAACCCACCTGGCGCGGTGGCCGTCGGCTCGGCGACAGTGGGTCCAGGTCACACCGAGCCTGCCACGGTCGGGCGACCCACCCGGGGCGGGGATACGGTGAGGGTGTGGCGCTCTCGCTGGCTGTTTCGCCCTGCCCCAACGACACGTTCGTCTTCCACGCCCTGGTACACGGTCTCGTGCCCGGCGCACCGCCGGTCGACGTCACGTACGCCGACGTGGACGTCACCAACACGGCCGCCGAGCGGGGTGCGTTCGACCTGGTTAAGGTGAGCTACGCGGCGCTGCCGTGGCTGCTGGACGACTACCACCTGCTGCCCTGTGGGGGCGCACTGGGCCGTGGCTGCGGCCCGCTGGTGCTGACCCGCGGCGACCACCCCGACCGGCCCGACGGCCTCGGCCGGCCCGACCGGCTCGACCAGCCCGACGACCTCGGCCGGCCCGGGCGGCTCCAGCCCGACCGGCTCGGTGGTCCCGGGCGCGCCGACCTGAGCGGCGCCACGGTGGCGGTGCCGGGCGACCGGACGACGGCGTACCTGCTCTTCCGGCTCTGGGCGGCCGACCGGCCCCCGGCGCGGATCGAGGTCGTGCCGTTCCACGAGATCATGCCGGGCGTCGCGGCCGGACGGTACGACGCCGGGCTGGTCATCCACGAGGCCCGGTTCACCTACCCGCGGCACGGCCTGACCGCCCTGGTCGACCTCGGCGAGTGGTGGGAGGCCGACACCGGCCTGCCCATCCCCCTCGGTGCCATCCTGGCCCGGCGCGGCGCGGTCGACCCGGAGGCCGCAGCCGGGTGGATCCGCGAGTCGGTACGCCAGGCCTGGGCCGATCCGGCCGCCAGCCGGGAGTACGTGCTGGCCCACGCCCAGGAGATGGAGCCCGACGTGGTGGACCGCCACATCGGGCTCTACGTCAACGAGTTCACCGCCGACCTGGGGGACGCGGGATTCGCCGCCGTCGAGGCGTTGCTCGGCCGGGCCGCCGACGCCGGGCTGGTGCCTCAGACCTCCAGCTCGTTGGCGACCGCGTGGACCAGCTGAGCGATCTTCTGCGCCGTCTTGCGGTCGGGGAAGCGACCCCGGCGAAGGTCCGGCTGGACCTTCGCCTCCAGCACCTTGATCATGTCCTCGACGAGGCCGTGCAGCTCCTCGGCCGGCCGGCGACGCAGCTCCGCCATCGACGGCGGGGCGTCTAGCAGCTTGACCCCCATCGCCTGCGCGCCCCGGCGGCTGTCCACCACGCTGAAGTCGATCCGCTGACCGCCCTTGAGGTCGGTGACACCCGTCGGTAGCGCGCCCTTGGGAAGGAACACGTCGCCACCCTCGTCACTGGTGACAAATCCGTATCCCTTGGCCGCGTCAAACCACTTCACTCGACCCGTCGGCACCTGAGAACCCCTGCTTCGCTTGAGCTTGAGACGTCTACCGCTCCAAGGCTAGCCGGATCATGCCGTCCAGCGCCGCCGGGAATCCGGTGAGATCATCCAGCACCACCTCCGCCCCGGCCGCGCGCAGCTCGTCGGCGGTGCACGGGCCCGTGGCGACCCCGATGCCGGGTACGCCCGCCGCCCCCGCCGCCACCATGTCGGCCACGTGGTCGCCGACGTAGTGGGTCGCGCCGTGCTGCCGCAGGGCGGTCGCCTTCCCCTCCGCGAACAGGTCGCCGGCCACCTCGTCGACCACCAGGCCCAGGTGGTCGAGGTGCAGCCGGGCCAGGCGGCCCTGCTTGGCGGTGACCACCAGCACCCGTCCGCCGCGTTCGCGTACCGCGTCGATCGCGGCGACCGCCCCGGGCAGCGGGACGGTGGGTGTGATCGCGTACGCCGGATACAGCTCGCGGTACGTCCGGACGGCCTCGTCGACCTGCTCCGGCGGGAACCAGCGGGCGATCTCCGTACGCAGCGGCGGGCCGAGCCGCGCCACGGCGGCCGCCGCGTCCACGTGCACCCCCGTGCGGGCCGTCAACGCCCGGAACGTGTCGGCGATGCCGGGACGCGAGTCGACCAGGGTCATGTCGAGGTCGAAGCCGACCGTCAGCGCTGCCATGCGGGAGAACGTACCCGCCCAACCCCGGGTCAGCCGGACGTCCGAGGGGCGGGAGGACCCTCTGCCGGGCTAGCGTGGAACGACGATGACCACCTCACTCGCCGACCACCTGCGGTCACTTCCCGACGAGTCGCTCGCCGCCCTCCTCCAGTTGCGGCCGGACCTCGTCGTGCCCGTGCCGGCCGACGTCTCCGCGCTCGCCACCCGGGCCCAGTCGCGGGTCTCGGTGGCCCGCGCCCTCGACGCGCTGGACCAGTTCACCCTGCTGATGCTCGACGCCGCCCGGCTGACCCGGGACGCGGCCGAGCAGACCACCTCCACCGACGCGGTGCTCGCCATGGCGACCGCCGGGCCGCAGCCGCCCGCCCCCACCACCGTCCGCGCCGCCGTGAACCGGCTGCGCGCGCTCTTCGTGCTGTACGGCCCCGAGAGCGCCCTGCGCGTGGTGGCGAGCGTCGACGAGGTCTCCCCGTACCCGGCGGGCCTGGGTCGACCGGCGGCGGAGCTCGGCCCGCGGGCGGCGGCGCTCTGCGCGGACCCGGCGAAGCTGCGGCGGACGCTGCTGGCCGCGCCGCCCTCGGCCCGGGCGATCCTGGACCGGCTGGCCGCCGGACCGCCGGTCGGCAGCGTGCCGGCGGGCGCGTTGCAGGCGCCCCCGCTCGGTGCGGAGGCCGACCTGCCCCCGGACCCGACGAACGGCGGCGTGCCGACCGGCTCGCCGGTGCGCTGGCTCGTTGACCACCACCTGCTGGTGCCGGTCTCCGGCGGCCGGGCCGGCGCCACGGGCACCGTCGAACTGCCCCGCGAGGTGGGCCTGCTGCTGCGCCGCGACAGCGGCCCGCTCGGCCCGCTGCGCAGCAGCCCGCCGCCCGTGGCCACCGCGCCGCGCGAGCCGAAGGCCGCCGACTCCGCCGGGGCCGGGCAGACCATGGAGGTGGTACGCCACACCGAGGCGCTGCTGGAGCAGCTCGCCGCCGAACCGGCACCGGTGCTGCGCTCGGGCGGCCTGGGCGTCCGTGACCTGCGCCGGCTCGCCAAGGGCGTCGGGGTGGACGAGTCGACGGCGGCCCTGCTGCTGGAGGCGGCATACGCGGGCGGGCTGGTCGGCGAGGTCGACCTGCCCGGGGCCACCACCACCCGGCACGGCGCCGACCAGCAGGTCCTGCCCACCGCCGGGTACGAGGTGTGGCGGGCGGGGACGCTCGCGCAGCGCTGGGAGCAGCTCGCCCGGGCCTGGCTGACCATGACCCGGCAGGCCGGGCTGGTCGGGCAGCGCGACGACCGGGACCGGCCGATCACGGTGCTCTCCGCCGAGGCGGAGCGGGCCGGCGCGCCGGCCGCCCGACGGGCCGTGCTGGAGGTCCTCGCCGACCTGGAGCCGGCCACCGGGCCCACCCCCGAGGAGGTGCTGGCCCTGCTCGACTGGCGGGCGCCGCGGCGCAGCCGGGGACGGGAGGCCGCGCACCGGGAGGTGCTGGTCGAGGCGGCCACGCTGGGCGTGACGGGGCTGGGGGCGCTCACCTCGTACGGGCGGCTGCTGCTCGCCGACGTGACCGCCGCCGACGAGCGGGGCGGCGACGACCCGCTCGGGCTGCGGGCGGACACCGAGAGCGGCGACCCGACCAGCGCCGTACGCGCGCTGGACGCGCTGCTGCCCGCCCCGGTGGACCACTTCCTCGTGCAGGCGGACCTGACCGTCGTGGTGCCCGGCCCGCCCGACCCGGCGCTGGCCGCCGAGTTGGAGGTGGTGGCGGAGCACGAGTCGGCCGGCGGGGCCAGCGTGCACCGGGTCACCCCGGCCAGCGTGCGACGGGCCCTGGACGCCGGCTACTCGGCCGACGACCTGCACACCCTGTTCCGCCGGCGGTCCCGCACCCCCGTTCCGCAGGGGCTGACGTATCTGGTGGACGACGTGGCCCGCAAGCACGGCGGGCTGCGCGTCGGCTCCGCCGGGGCGTACGTGCGCAGCGACGACGAGGCGCTGCTGACCGAGGTGCTCGCCGACCGGCGGCTGGAGCCGCTGGCGTTGCGCCGGCTGGCGCCGACGGTGCTGTCGACGCCGTACCAGGTGGGTCGGATGCTGATGGTGCTGCGCGACGCCGGGTACGCCCCGGTGCCGGAGGACGCGAGCGGGTCGGCGGTGCTCGCCCGCCCGAAGACCCGGCGGGCGCCGGCCCGGGTGCCGGTGACGACCCGGACGCTCGACCCGCTGACCACACCGAAGCTGGCCATGCCCCGCCTGCTCGGCGTGGTGGAGCAGATCCGGCGGGGCGACGCGGCGGCCCGGGCCGCGCGACGGGCGCCGGCCGTGGTCCGGAGCGGGGTCGGGCGTACCGGACCGGCGCCGGTGCCGTCCCACAGCGACGCCCTCGCGGTGCTCCAGCAGGCGATCCGGGACCGGGCGCGGGTCTGGGTCGGGTACGTCGACGCGCACGGGGCGACCGCGTCCCGGCTCGTCCGGCCGGTCTCGATGGGCGCGGGCTACCTGCGCGCCGAGGACGACCGGACGGAGATGCTGCACACGTTCGCCCTGCACCGGATCACGGCGGCGGTGCTGGAGGACTGAGCGGTTCGGGTCAGCGCCGGCTGCGGCGTACGGTCCCGACGACGGAGACGATCAGGAGCAGCGTGAACCCGGCGCCGGCCGACTCGCCGACCGAGTCGACGAAGCCCTGTTCGAGCACCAGCCAGCCGAAGAGGAACCAGCCGACGAGCACCACCGCCGCCACCCCGTACGCGACGACGGTGGCGGTGGAGACCTCCTCGACGGGCGACCGGTCGGGCGCGGGACTGTGCTCCGGTATCACTTCACGGTCGACCGTCATCTCCAGCCTCCCCGTCCGGTTCGACGCCTGGCATCCAGCGTGACACCGCCGTGGCGGGAGTGACAGGGGATAAAACCCCGATCGGACGAGTTGTGCGACCTCGGGTGGGGCGGCCGGGCGGCTCAGGTGCCGGGGCGCCGCCCCACCAGCACCACCTTGCTGCCGACCTTGCCCAGCTCCCAGTAGC
The DNA here is from genome assembly GCF_043198195.1 of Micromonospora sp. NPDC048868. NCBI lineage: Bacteria > Bacillati > Actinomycetota > Actinomycetes > Micromonosporales > Micromonosporaceae > Micromonospora > Micromonospora sp. NPDC048868. The sequence goes on along the minus strand of NZ_JBICUN010000009.1, from coordinate 235,425 downwards.
GGACGGCGTCGCCGGGCAGCAGGTTGACGCAGCCGTGCGAACCGATCGACTTCTCGTGCAGGTAGGTCGTGGTCTGGTGGAAGCCCATGCCCTGGGTGAAGTGCTGCCAGTACGGCAGCCACACCTCGTACGGGTCGGACCACTCCTTGACGTTGCGGTAGTTGATCGTGAACGTGCCGGCGGGGGTGCGGTAGCCGGGCATGCCCGTGCGGGTGACGGTCGGCTGCACGAGCACCTTGCCGTTGCGCATGACCCAGGTGGTCTGCCGGGTCAGGTCGATGCAGAAGGTGGTGCCCGAGCCGGCCCGGCAGCGCGCCGTGTCGGTGGTGGCGAGCCGCTTCGCCACGTCGTACGTCGTGGGCCCGGCGCGGCCGTGGGCGGGGCGGATGTCGTACCGCTTCTGGAACTTCCTGATGGCGGCGCAGTCGGCGGCGGACTGCCGGCCGTCGACGGTCACCCGCCCGAACCCGCCCAGCCGGGCGAGGTACGCCTCCACCTCGCGCTGGTGCTCGCCCTGCGGGCACCCGGCGACGGACGGCGACGCGGTGGGCTTCGTCGCGGGGCGCGTCGGCCTCACCGTGGGGCGCGTCGGTTGCGGCGTGCTCCGCGTCGGCTTGACCTTGGGCTTCGGCGGCGCCGTGGTCGGCTGCGCCCGCTGGTCCGGCCCGGGCGCGCCGCTCGCCCCCGTTACCCGCTCCGCAGCCCCGGCCGCGACGGGTCCCCCGCCCCCACCGCCACCGGCCTGCGGATCGAACGTGCACGCACCGGCACCGACCAGCGTGACCACTGCCAGGGCGAGCAGCCGGCTGCTGATCCGGACGTGTTTCATGCTGCCTCCCCTGACAGGTGTTCCCTTTGCTAGACGTTGCGAGTACCGCTCCGGTTGCTCCTGGTGACCAGATTTTTCTGCGGTCACCCGGCTGCGTGCAACACTGGTGGGTCGGCCCGGGCGGGTCAGTCGCCTCCCGGACAGCCGGCGACCCGAGGTGGAGGAGAGGCACTGGCGTGAGCGGTGGACCCCTGATCGTGCAGTCGGACAAGACCCTGCTGCTGGAGATCGACCACCCGGATGCGCAGGCGTGCCGGATGGCTATCGCGCCCTTCGCCGAGCTGGAGCGATCCCCGGAGCACGTGCACACCTACCGGCTGACCCCGCTCGGGCTGTGGAACGCGCGCGCCGCCGGCCACGACGCCGAGGGCGTGGTGGACTCCCTGATCAAGTACTCCCGCTATCCCGTGCCGCACGGGCTGCTGGTCGACGTGGCCGAGACGATGGACCGGTACGGCCGCCTCCAGCTCGCCAACGACCCGGCGCACGGCCTCGTCCTGCGGGCGCTGGACCGGCTGGTGCTGATCGAGGTGGCGAAGAGCAAGAAGCTCGCCGGGATGCTCGGCGCGAAGCTCGACGACGACACGATCGCGGTGCACCCGTCGGAGCGGGGCCGGCTCAAGCAGGCGCTGCTCAAGCTCGGCTGGCCGGCCGAGGACCTGGCCGGCTACGTCGACGGCGAGGCGCACCCGATCGAGCTGGCCGAGGCCGGCAAGGACGGCCGCAAGCCGTGGACGCTGCGGTCGTACCAGCGGGAGGCCGTGGAGGCGTTCTGGGCCGGCGGGTCGGGCGTCGTGGTGCTGCCGTGCGGCGCCGGCAAGACGCTGGTCGGGGCGGCGGCGATGGCCGAGGCGAAGGCGACCACCCTGATCCTCGTCACGAACACGGTGGCGGGCCGGCAGTGGAAGCGCGAGCTGATCGCGCGCACGTCGCTGACCGAGGAGGAGATCGGCGAGTACTCGGGCGAGCGCAAGGAGATCCGCCCGGTCACCATCGCCACGTACCAGGTGCTCACCTCGCGCAAGAAGGGCACGTTCACCCACCTGGACCTGTTCGGGGCCCGCGACTGGGGCCTGGTCGTCTACGACGAGGTGCACCTGCTGCCCGCGCCGATCTTCCGCTTCACCGCGGACCTCCAGGCCCGTCGCCGGCTGGGCCTCACGGCGACTCTGGTACGCGAGGACGGCCGGGAGGGCGACGTGTTCAGCCTGATCGGCCCGAAGCGGTACGACGCGCCATGGAAGGACATCGAGCAGCAGGGCTGGATCGCCCCGGCCGAGTGCACCGAGGTACGCGTGACGCTCACCGACGCGGAGCGCATGTCGTACGCGACGGCGGAGGCCGAGGAGCGCTACCGGATGGCGGCCACCGCCCGCACCAAGCTGCCCGTGGTCAAGGCGCTTGTCGACCGGCACCCGGACGACCAGGTGCTCGTCATCGGCGGCTACATCGACCAGCTCCACCAGCTCGGCGAGTACCTGGACGCGCCGATCGTGCAGGGCTCCACCACCAACAAGGAACGGGAGCGGCTGTTCGACGCGTTCCGCTCCGGCGAGATCCGCACCCTGGTGATTTCGAAAGTGGGAAATTTTTCCATCGACCTGCCCGAGGCGGCCGTGGCGATCCAGGTGTCGGGCACGTTCGGCTCGCGGCAGGAGGAGGCGCAGCGGCTCGGCCGGGTCCTGCGGCCCAAGGCCGACGGGCGACAGGCGCACTTCTACACGGTCGTCTCCCGCGACACCATCGACACCGAGTACGCGGCCCACCGGCAGCGCTTCCTCGCCGAGCAGGGGTACGCGTACACGATCGTCGACGCCGACGACGTCCTCGGCCCGAAGCTCCCCACGGTCGACTGATCTCGAGGCGTCAGGGCTCGGCTACGGCGCCTGCTCGCCCTGCTCCCGCATGTCGGCCATGACTTCCCGCAATAACTCTTGGTGTCCTTGCAGAGCAGCCGTCTTGGAGGAGGCGAGCCACGAGAGGGACGGGAACCGGCGCAGGTGGCAGCGAACTCGTCGTCCTGGGCCGACCACGTGACGCGGTAGGCATAGTGGAGCAAATCCGGATGGGTGTCACTCTGCATCGCTGTCTCCTCCGCATCGCCTCAACGAGCACCGTCGGCGAAGCCGACGACGGACTAGTTGCGTCTCTGGCGTGGGACGGTGACCTGCTCGATGCGGGCGGTGATGGCACCGACAAAGGCAGCGAAGCCAATTTCCGGATCGGGCTGGCGAATCGGCGCGTCCGTCTCGCGCGACGACGTGACGAGGCAGGTGGCGTCGTAGAGCCCAGCGTCCATCAGGCGCTTGCAGAAAATTGCGTACCGATCCAGGTAGGAGGTGTCCGCGAAGACCGGGTCGACCGGCAACATGCCGCTTCTGGGCCTCCCCGTGCGGGTCGACCCCTCCGCTTCTTCGAGCAGGAGCACGTAACCTAGCCATGGCCTCAGCGGCCCGAGCAAGCCGTGCTCGTAGGCATGCCACACGTCGACCGCGCTGCCGATCGCCTCTTCGTTCCGGTTGTTGAAGTTGTTGCCGAACGAGGGGCCGACGTGGGACTTCAGCTCGATGGCCGCGAAGAGTTCGCCCTCGTGAAGCACCACCAAGTCCCACTGCTTGGTCGGCCGGAAGTAGCCGGGCAGCTCGACTCCGGACTTACAACGCACGTCGTCCGACGGAAATCCGGCGTCGCGGAAAACATTCGCCAGCAGTTCGGTCAGCGCGTCGAGATGGGCACCGCCGGTGACCGCGCCCCGTCCTCCGGTGTCGGACCTGCCCGAGAGCAGTTTCTTTGCGGCCTGCGACTCCCGAACCACCCAGGAGCTACGCACCGCCTCCTCGAACGCACGTTGGTCCATTGATCGAAGCCTCCAGATCCGAAATCCCGTACACGCGTAGGGCAGCCTTCGTCGCCGCCTGCGTATCCCGCCTGTCGAATGCGGCGGCTAGCGCGGCGCGCTCGGCGGCCGGGATCGTCTCGGGCCGCGGAACGCGGATCCGGCGGAGGTACTGGGCTTGGAATCGAAGGGTGCCACCGCGCATCTTAACGGCGTACGCCTCCACGAATGCTTGCGCGACACGGGAAAGCAACAGTCCACCTAGGACACGAAGGTCCCAGGCATCGGAGACGATGTAATACAGGTTGTGGTGCGGATAGAAGCCACCCTCGTCCAAGACGGGGTGGATGGTGGTCTTCATGTCCGGGAAAAGCAGTTTCGGGCGGTCGACCAGGGAGTGGTCCACCTTGTCGATCGTGCGGTACCAGTGCGCCGGCCGCTTGCCGGCGACGTGGCGACGCTTCAGGGCCGCAGCGTGCCGCTGGTAGTACGCCTGCAGGCGTGGGAGGCCGTCCAGGTCCACGAGTTGCCCGTCGGCGTCCCAAGGGTCGACGAGGTAGTGACCGGACCAGGAAAGGGTGCCGGATGTCGTATCACGGACCATCGACAGCGGCAGCAGCCGCCGCGGCTCGACATCTGCGCCCGTGGTGATGAAGACGCTGTCCGCGCCCGTCGCCACGCCGATGCCGACCCGGGTACCGGTTGTTACGTCTTCCAACGGAGGAAATCGCTCGTTCAATGTCTCGATCAGGGCGAGCCGTGAGGGAGACCCGGATGGCCAGGATCCTCCCCCACCGAACCAGTGAGGCAGCCGGGCGATCTCGTACCGCTCGTTCGCCCTAGGCTCGGACTCTGCGTTGGCGATCCACTCGAGCAAGTCCGGGGCGTCCTGTGGCCCGAAGGCCCGCCGGGTGTCCGCCACGACAGCGGTGCCCTGCGGGGCGCGGCGCAGCACGGTAACGGCGGGATATGCGGCAACCTGCGTCTCGAACGCGTCCACGTCATGCATCGTCAGGGTGACGTCGACGCTGTAGTGGGTGGCGATGAGTTCCCGCAGATGCCGGCCGTACTGGTTGCGCATCCAACGGTCGGCACAGATGAAGGCAAGCACCCCGCCCGGTTTCAGGGAGCGCAGTCCACGCTCGTAGAAGCCGACATAGAGATCGGACCGGCCGGTCATGGTGGAACACGCGGCGCGGTAGGCCAGCATCCGATCGGCCGGCACATCCTCCAGCCGTACGTACGGCGGGTTGCCCACCACGAAGTCGACGCTCTCATCGAGGTAGGCATCGAGGAGGTAGTCGCCCTGCCGCACCCACGCCGCCGCCACTTCGCGCGCCTCATCAAGGGGCCAGCCTTCATCGACCAGAACGTCCCGAACCAGCCGCCTGCTGGCCGCCACATTTGGTTCCAACAGGTCGAAGGCGCGTAGGGCGTCCTTCGCGTCGAGAAGTGGCCGGTCGTGCTTGCGGCATGAGGAACTGATTCGGGCTGACATCGAAGCCAGGAAGGCGCCGCCTCCGCAGGCCGGCTCGATCGCGACCAGTTCGGCGAGGTCACGGTCAGCGGTGTAGCCAGCCAGGTCAAGGACCAGGTCAACGACCCAGCGGCGGGTGAACACCTCTCCGTGCTCGATCGACTCGATTGGAATCGCGGCCAGCGGCGAAAGCACCTCATCGTGCCCGAACTGCCGCATCTGCTCCGCCGCCCCGCCCATCTGCCGAGCATAGGGCACCACACCGGCCGTGGTCCCGACCAGCACGCCCGGCCTATGCCGATCTTGCGCTTCACCACGGACTTCTAGGCCCATCGCCGGATGAGCCTCACGGCCACTCGGCGCGCGAGGACGGCCGTGAGAGCGACGTCGGCGTGACCTGGGCATCACCGCCCGCAGACGGCGCATGAACAGAACCCAGCTCAGTTCGGGCCGGTGGCGCCGGTCGGCTCGGCGTCAGAGGACCCGGCGGTAGCCGGCGTGGACGATGCGCTCGGACGCCTGCGCGTACCACCCGGGGTCAGCCGCCGGTCGGGTGCCGAGGCCGTCGACGTACCGGTTGAACATGCAGAAGGCCGCCGCGATCAGCACCGTGTCGTGGATCTCCAGGTCGGTGGCGCCCTCGACTCGGGCGGCCTCGACCAGTTCGGGGGTGACCTCACGCCCACTGAACTGGACGGCCCCGGCGATGCGCAGCAGGGCACGGAGTTTCGCGGAGACCGGTGCGCTGTCCAGGTCGGCGCGCACCTGGTCGACCAGGGTCATTCCCTCGTCGAGCTGCGCCGCCGCGTACGCCGAGTGCGCCGAGCAGCAGTAGGTGCACTCGTTGCGGCCGGAGACGTACGCGGCTATCAGTTCCCGTTCGCCGGGCGTGAGCGGGTGCGGCCCTCGCAGCAGCACCTCGACCAATTCCAGCAACGGTTGACCGGTCTCCGGCCGGAAGCTCAGCGGCCCGCGGATGCCCGGGAACTCGGCCTCGTCCACCCCTAGTTCGATGTGTGCGATGGGGTCACTCTCCCGGATTTGAAACGGTCCCTGATCGCGCCTATCAATCGAACCTAGTGAATCGGTTGCGCCATCTCAAGAGCATGTTGCCCGGCTCGGCGCCCGCGTCGAGCCCGGCGGGGTCACCGTCTCAGCCGAGGACCAGCAGGGCGTGTGCCATTGGGTCTTCTGTGACCGGCCACTGCCCGGCGGCGCGCGGTGTGCGCTGCCCACCGACCACCTGTCGCCCTGCGCGAGGCGGTGCGGCCGGGCATCTGATCCGTAGTTGGTGAACCAGATAGGGAGCTTTCGCTCAGATCCACGCGTGAGAACTGCCGTGCTCACCGTGGCCCGGATGCCGACTTCTCGATGTGCGGGGCGGTTGCGGGTCGCACTGGTACGGACGTGCGTCACGTACTCGCCGATCAGGCCTTCCACGTGCCTGCGCAACTCGGCCCGGGGCCGAGGCCAGGCTGGCAAGCCGTGGAGTCGCCGCGTGCGGCTGGACCGCAAGACAGCAACCACGTTGCTGCGATCACCGTCAGAACCAGAGCTGGACCGGCGACGACCTCTGTTACGACAGCCCAGGCCGGAAACGGGCCACCGTCGTTCGGGGCGCTCACGAGAAAGCCGCCATATGCCGACCGGACGAGGATCGGACCGGTCCACAGATAAAGCAGGGCGCGGCCGGGCCTGACCCGATGACGCACCAGCAGCCCACCGGCGGCGAACAGAACGGCCGCGCCGGTCACCGAGGTAACCACCAGCATCAGCAGCAGGACGACATCCATTCCGCCGCCGTACATCGCCTCCGCGTCAAGCGCGTCACGAAGGACGATGCGGGCTCCGCTTACTGATTGCGCAAGACCCAACGCGCCACCGGCGAACAGCCAGAGGGAAGGACGCACGGGGCACGATATCAAGCTGGACCGGGATCGAATCGCGTCCATGGTGGATGGGGAATTCCGGCTCACCGGCTCAGGACGGTCTCCCGTTCCATGTGCGACAGCTTCTCGGGATTGCGTACGGCGTAGATTCCGGTGATGAGGCCGCCGTCGATGCGCACGGCCAGGACCGTGTCCATCTCGCCCTTGAGTTGGACGATCAGCGCCGGGTGGCCGTTGACCTGTGCCGGCCGCCACGACGTGCTGCCCGCGACCTTGCCCCACCCGCCGGCCAGTAGGCGGGCCACCTTGTCGGCTCCGAGGATGGGCCGCGGGACTGCCTGCTTGATGCCGCCACCGTCGCCGAGCAGGACCACGTCCGGCGCGAGGATGTCGAGCAGGCCCTGCAGGTCGCCGGTCTCGACCGCCCGCTGGAACGCGTCGAGCGCGTACCGGGTCTCGGCCGCGGAGACGACGCGGCGGGGCCGGCGCGCCGCGACGTGTGCGCGTGCCCGGTGGGCGATCTGGCGGACAGCGGCGGGGTTCTTGTCGACGGCTTCGGCGATCTCGTCGTAACCGAGGTCGAACACCTCGCGCAGCACGAACACCGCCCGTTCGGTTGGTGCCAGCGTCTCCAGCACCAGCAGCATCGCCATCGAGACGCTGTCGGCCAGCGCGACGTCCTCGGCGACGTCCGGAGCGGTGAGCAGCGGCTCGGGCAGCCAGGGGCCGACGTAGGACTCCCTGCGGCGGCTGAGCGTACGCAGTCGGACGAGTGCCTGGCGGGTGGTGATGCGGACCAGGTAGGCGCGCCGGTCCCGGACCGTGCCCAGGTCGACGCCCGCCCACCGCAGCCAGGTCTCCTGGAGGACATCCTCCGCGTCGGCGGCCGAGCCGAGCATCTCGTACGCGACGGTGAAGAGCAGGTTGCGGTGGGCGAGGAACGCCTCGGTGGCCGGGTCCGGGCGATCGTCGGCGGCGGTCTGCGGCGTACCCACCATGGGTGGCTCCTGTTCCTCGCGACTGCGTCACCCATTAGATGCCGGACCGGGCCGTTCTGTGACACCTCCGGTTGTGGCAGTCGTCACCCCGGCCGCGCCGTCACATGGCGCTGCACGCCGGCATCTCGTGTTCGTCCAACCGAATTCCAGGAGTGAAGGACGGAAGCATGGACGCCCGATTCAACTTGTTCGACAACGAGGTCGCCGGGAAGTTCGCCAAGCGGTTCGCGAACGCCGGCCTGGTGATCCAGCAGTCGCCGCTGCCCAGGGCCACGCAGGAGTTGGTGTCGCTGCGGGCCAGCCAGATCAACGGCTGCGGCTGGTGCATCGACATGCACACCAAGGAGGCCGCAGCGGCCGGCGAGAGCGCGGTCCGGCTCAACCTGGTCGCCGCCTGGCGCGAGTCCACCGTCTTCACCGAGGCCGAGCAGGCCGCGCTGGCGCTCACCGAGGAGGGCACCCGGCTCGCCGACGCCTACCAGGGCGTGTCCGACGAGACCTGGGCCGAGGTGCGCAAGCACTACGACGACGATCAGGTCGCCGCGCTGGTCGCGCTGGTCGCCCTGATCAACGCGGCCAATCGCCTCGCCGTGATCGTGCATCAGCGGGGCGGCTCCTACCAGCCGGGCATGTTCGCCGCCGCGTTCGACTGAATCGAGATCCGGCCCGGGATCGGCCGGCCCGGGGCCGACGGTGGCGGGGGGGGGGCGCGCCCCCCCCCCCCCCCCCCCCCCGCCCCCCCCCCCCCCCCCCCCCCCCCCCCCCCCCCCCCCGCCCCACCCGTAC